>JAOTUB010000028.1 GCA_029864095.1 Gammaproteobacteria bacterium
CTTTTCGATCTGGGACAACGGCTGCTCACGGCCATTTTCGGTACAGGCCGACACCATCCATATTGCGACCAGCGGCAGTACATAACGCAGCGATTTTCGCGAACGAAATCTCATGAATAAGCTCCCCAGTGAAGACCGATACAACACGGAAAATCAGTTCTTGTTCTTATAGGCGGCATCAGAAGTAGCGATAATTGACAACGCTGTCACCATGTATGTATACCCAGTTGTGACAGCGTTGTCAATTTTGCTGGGAATGAATCGGCCAACCATGGAGCAGAACGAAAAAAGCCGGGCAAAGCCCGGCTCTCTGGTGTCTGTGTTATGTATGCGTCGCGGCCTTATGCCGCCCTACTACGACGCCGGAATAACCAGAAGCGCCCCCAGGAGATTGCAAGTTCCCGGGCGGTGTCAGGCTGATCTTCCTGGGTGTGTCTCAGTTGTTCATCAAGAGCTTTGTTGATGCGATCGTCAGCAATAACTGGCGCGGCAACGAACGAGATTATCGCCGAAATGCCGCCCAGACTAAACCTGAAAGCATCACGTGCAGGTTTGGCTTTGTTGGTCATGGTCTTATCTCCCTAGCGAAGTCGATAATTGGTTTGGCCCGCCGGCTTCTCGGGTCCGACAGGTGCACATTAGGTGGGGTGGGCAAGGCCCACAAACGAAATAAAATCAGTTCAGACGTGAGAAAAGATCACCGGGATCTGGCGAGATTTTGCAGAATCCAGGCCCGCATGCCTGGTGCGCCGGAACATTACGGCGAGCGGTAGCTCGCCAGAATCCGAGCGGAATGGCTGGGCCTGTAGTTGAGTTCTGCGATTGCCTTGTCGACGCGCGCCTTTGTCGACGAGCGCACATGCGGCTCGCCGTTGACCACGCGAGATACGGTCTTTATCGAGACTCCTGCAAGATCGGCTACATCGAAGACGGTGGATTTTTGCATAAGGATCACGGTCGCCCCGGATTCATTGATTGGGGACGCGGCTCGCTGGCCGCGTCCCGCCAGTGTTCTTGTTGGCTGCGGCGGCCCTAAGCGGCCTGACAACGTCCCGGCGCGAAGTAGCGCCCGAGTATGTCCTCGATCTTGCGGGCCGTATTTGCCTGATATTCCTGCGGCCGGCGGAGGCGCTCGTCCCAGACTTTATTCAGTCGGTCGTCTGCGATTGCCGGTGCAGCCGTGAACGATGCAATCGTCGTCATCCCTTGCAGGCTAAACGTGAAAGCATCTCGTCCTGGTTTGGCTTCCTCAAACATAGTCTTTCTCCATAGGATGGTGATGTATTGCGTTGCCGGTCAGCTTCTTGCGACCGACGGCAGGCATTGTGTGGGCTTCAGGGCAAAGCCACAAACGGGAAAAACTCAGCCCTGAGTTGAGAAAAACTCAGCGGGGGTCGGCGAAATTCTGCAGTATCCAGTCGCGCAGCAGTACGACACTCTCATCCTCGGCGCGCTCCTCTTTACAGACCAGGTAGTAGCTGACGTCGGCCACGAGCTCTTTCTTGAACAGCCGCACAAGGCTCCCTTCTTCCAACCACAGATTACCCATTGGCACCGGCACAAGCGCCGCACCGATGCCGCGTTGAGCAGCTCGAAGCACAGCAATTGTCGAATCGAGGCGGATAACCTTGGTGCTCTCTGGCAATTGAATGCCGGCCGCGCTTGCCCACTGCGCCCAGGCTTTTGGTCGCGGTTCATGCACGATTAGCGGGAATTCGCTGACGATTTTCTTGTCCTTGACCGTCATCGCGTTCTTAAATTCCGGCGAACCCGCAGGCACCATCCGCAGTGGAAAAAGCGGGTACGAGGGCATGTCTGGCGGCGGTGATCGAAACAGCCGAATCGACAAATCTGCATCCGCCGGGTGTTTCTCCACGGTCTCGTCGCTCGTACCGACCTGGATATCGATCTCCGGGTGTTCAGACACAAATTCGCGCAGGCGTGGCACGAAGTACTCGCTTGCGAAAAACGGCTGCACAGAGATCCGTATGGACGTGCTGATAGCGCCCTTTTTGTACTTGGCGATCGCAGTGTCCAACTGTTCAATCAGGGGTCCGACGTCCCGGTACAGTGACTTACCGGTTTCCGTTAGGCTCAGCTCGCGGCTGGTGCGATCAAACAGCTGGTCGCCCAGCTCTTCCTCGAGGCTCTTGATCTGGTGACTGACAGCAGAGGACGTAATAAACAGCTCCTCGCCTGCTGTACGAAAACTTTCATAGCGTGCGGCAACGCAGAACGTTCGTAAGCCTCGGAGAGAGATTTTGGGCGTGCCGACCAATGCCGCTTACCTTGCAACTGCTGCAGACGTTCCTTTGAGCACCTGCTTTGGCGACCTATCGACAGTGAACAAACCCCAGTGCTTTTCAGCGCCGAGTGGATTGTTCGGATCGCCCTTCCACGGTTCGTCGAATGCCTCGAAAAAGAACACGGTCGTATTTGTCTCGCTCGCCCAATCCTTCAGTTCGCCAAAGTAGCGAGATTGATTGGCCTCGCTAGAGCGGTCGCCGAACTCGATGGCGACGCTTGCCCAGCCCGCTTCGAGAATCGCCATCGGTTTGTCCGGCAGTGCAGCGTGGACACGCTCCATGTTTTCGATCGTGTAGGACAGCGCCTCGTCGATCGTCTTCTCTTCCCACGCGGGATAGGTGTGTATGCCGAGGAAGTCAACTTCAGCGGCCAGCGGCGCACCGTCCCTGATCCACCACTCGTAATTGTCGGCAACCGTCACCGGCTGCCCGATGGCCGCTTTTACCTGCCGCACATACTCGATGACGTTTTCGAGCGACACCATGTGATCGTTCCAGTCGACCAGCGCTTCGTTGCCGACATTGACGGCAACGACGATGTCGGCGAATTCATTTGCAAGTTCGATGCCGCGCTGCACGTCGGCAGCGTTCGCGAGGGTATTAGCCGCCAGCTGAGCGTCGGGGATCGGTTCGTCGAGCCAGGCGCATCCTTCATGATTGCTGATCTCGGCCTGCAGCCAGATACCCAACAACACCTTGATCGGAAGATCATTCTCCCGAATGAGTCCGAGCGTGGTAACCGAGTTCTCATACGTGTCGTAAAGGCGGATCAGATCAAAACCGTACGCAACAAGAATCTCGAGGTCCTCGAGAATCTCCTCATTGCTCGGATTCACGGCACCGTCGCCGCGGTTCGGATGCTGGCCTTCGCGAAAACCCGAATAGGCGACGGCCATGACTTCTCCGGCCAGCAACGCATCGGGCGCCTGCCTGAACTTTGCTGCTTCGCCAGCCGAATTTTTGCTGTCGGACGCTGGCGAACAGCCGGCGCTCGCAATGACAATGAGGAGAAGTGCGTGAAGTAGTTTCATATCAATTCCTCACGAGTATTTGTTCGAGCTCTTCGAGTGAGCGGCCTTTGGTCTCCGGCAGCAGCCGCATCACGAAGAACAGCCCGAATACGGCAAAAAGTCCATAAATCAGGAATGTCCCCGCATTGCCGATATTCTGCAGCTCCCAGGGAAAGATGAAGGTAACGAGAAACGCGACTGCCGAATTGATGAGCCCGACAAACGAGATCGCCATGCCACGGACATTGTTCGGGAACAACTCCGAGAACAGCACCCACATGATCGGCCCGATCGAGATCGCGAAACTGGCGACGAAACCGAGTATCGCAAACAGAATCAGCGTCGGATTCATGTTGATTGCGTTGCTGACCAACGGCGACTCGTGCTCTTTGTAGACGTCCTCGCCAACGGCTGCGGACACGGCCTCACGAAAGTCAATATCGCTGTCGTACGTCGTATCGGCAACTGTTGCAATATGCAGCCGGTCGATTTCTGCGGGCAGCTTGTCGATCGCATCCTGATCCAGCGTGTACGTTGCCGCCCCGAATCCGTATGCCAGTGTCAGCATGCAGATTGCGATACCCGTCATGCCGAATCCCAGCAGCGGTCGCCGACCGAGTTTATCGATCAAGGCCATCGCGACGATCGTGAAGCCGAGGTTGACGAGCCCGACGAGTACGGCCTGCATGAAGGCCGCATTGGTGCCGATTCCGGACTGTTCGAAAATCATCGGCGAGTAAAAAAACACCGAGTTAATGCCCGTTATCTGTTGCAGGATTCCAACGGATATGCCAATTGTCAGTACGAGCTTCATGGACGGATGGAACAGCGCTTTGAGAGACACACCGCCCATCTCGGCTTCTGCCTCGATGCTGTCGTGTACGGCTTGCAGATCAATTGCCGCCTGCTCAGCCCCGCTAACCCGCTCTAGCACATCGCGCGCTTCGTCTTCCCGACCCTGCAAAGCCAGCCAGCGCGGGCTTTCCGGCACGATGAACAGCGCGAAGAAATACACGATGGCAGGGAGTGTCTCGATGCCGAGCATCCAGCGCCAGTTCCACTCACCGAAGCGTAACGATTCCGCCCACGCCAGGTCTGACTGCCCGAGGGTCAGTATCAGGTAGTTGCTGAAGAACGCTGCAGAAATGCCGATGACGATATTGAGCTGATTGAACGAGACCATGCGGCCCCTGATCTCGGCGGGCGCTATCTCGGCGATGTACATTGGCGCGATAATCAGCGCGGCACCAACGCCCAGCCCACCGACCATGCGTGCGATAACGAGCAATATGAAATTCGGCGCAACCGCGGAGGCAATCGCAGACAGCGCGAACAGCACCGCGGCGATCTTCAGTACAGGTCGTCGACCGATGCGGTCGCTGATCGGGCCGGCCAGCATCATCGCCAGTGTGGCGGTCAGCGCCAGTGACGAAACCGACCAGCCGAGTTCGATCTTCGTAAGATCGAAATCAGTCTCGATAAATCCGACTACGCCCGAGATCACCGACGCATCGAAACCCATCAGGAAACCGCCAAGTGCGACGATAAGCGCAACCGTCATCGTGAATCGCGTACTTTGTTTCATCGTCGTTATCCTGGGAATCGGTTGCTGTCGATGATTCGGAATTCGGTTCTCAGCTGCGTCTCTGAACTGCCGCCGATCCAGGCATGGAACTCGCCAGGTTCGGTAATAAGCTGCATATTGCGGCCGTAGAAGGCCAAATCATCCGTGTGCAGGTCGAAGTCAACCGTAACCGTCTGACCTGGCTCGAGGCGCACACGCCGAAAGCCCTTTAGTTCTTTGACGGGTCGGGTGATGCTCGCTACCAGGTCACGAACATAGAGCTGCACAACTTCATCGGCCGCGACGTCGCCCCGGTTAGCCAGCTCCACGCTGATGGTAACCGTCTCGCCAAGTCTGATCTTATGCGTATTCGTTCGAATGTGCTCGTATTCGAAGGCAGCGTAGGACAGACCGTGTCCAAACGCGAATAATGGTGTAAAACACGTGTCGAGGTGAAATGCGCTCATGCCTAACGATGTTTGCGGCGCACGTGTGTCAATATCATCGATGTGTGCGACGTTGTCCGGCGATGGCGGCCTGCCCGTGTTCTTTTGGCCGTAGTAGATCGGAATCTGGCCGACCATACGCGCAAACGT
Source organism: Gammaproteobacteria bacterium (assembly GCA_029864095.1). Taxonomy (GTDB): domain Bacteria; phylum Pseudomonadota; class Gammaproteobacteria; order Steroidobacterales; family Woeseiaceae; genus UBA1847. The sequence goes on from JAOTUB010000028.1 coordinate 5,477, forward strand.
TGCCGGCAACTTGCCGGACGGCGACTCAATGCCAAACAAGAGGTCCGCAATCGCTGGTCCGCCCATCGTCCCGGGATGCCAGGCGAACAGGATAGCGTCCACCTCATCAACAATGTTCGTTAGTGTCAACGGTCTGCCCGCCAGAATCACGGCGATGACTGGCGTGCCGGTTGCCCTGATGCGCCGCACGAGTTCTGCCTGGTCGCCAGGCAGATTGATGTCGGCGCGCGAGCGCGCCTCCCCGGAGAGGATCGATTCTTCACCGAGGAACAATATTGCAGCATCCGATTCCTGCGCGATCTCTGCGGCCTCGTCGAACGCCGCATTGATCTTGCTACGCGAATTATCCATCGCACGCACATAGCGGACGTCAACATCGCGGCCGACCAGGCTATGGATCGCGTGCATCGGCGTAATGCTGAGGTCTACATCGCCATCGAAAATCCACGTACCGAGCTGTTGGTACGGTGCATCCGCCAGCGGGCCGATTATCGCCACTGAACTCATGCTTTCAGCTGACAGCGGCAGCGCGCCATTGTCGTTCTTGAGCATGACGACACTTTGCAGCGCCGCTTGCCTTGCTGTCTCAAGCGCGTGGTCGTTCGCAACAGCCGGTAAGTCTTCCGGTTTCGTGTATGGATTTTCAAAAAGCCCCAGCCGGTACTTGGCGCGCAGGATATTTCTAACGGCGGCATCGATAGCGTCGATGCTGATTCGACCTTCTTCGACCAGTGCGGCGAGATGGTTGCTGTAGGCGTCGCCGTGCATCTCCATATCGACGCCGGCGGTCGCAGCTTCGAACGCAGACTCCCTGTCATTCTCGGTCAAACCATGAATCTGCAGCTGGCGAATCGAGTCCCAGTCGCTGACGACGAAACCGTCGAAACCCCATTCATCTCGCAACACCTGCCGCAGCAAAAACTCATTGCCTGTCGCGGGCACACCGTTGAGATCGCTGAACGATGTCATCAGCGTGGTTACGCCTGCCTCAACAGCCGCTCTGAACGGCCGCAGATAGACATTGCGTAGCTCGGTTTCCGGAACATTCGTCGTTGCATAGTCGCGACCGCTTTCGACAGCGCCATAGGCCGCGAAGTGCTTGGCACAGGCAGCGATCGAGCCGGTCGCCGACAGGTCATCACCCTGAAATCCCTCAACCATTGCGACAGCGAGTTTGTTCGTCAGCAAGACGCATTCACCGAGGCTTTCAGCGATGCGGCCCCAGCGTGGGTCGCGCGAGATATCGATCATCGGCGCGAATGTCCAGTTGACGCCCGCTGTCGCGGCCTCGAGGGCAGCGACACGCGCACCTTCTTTCACTAATTCAGGATTCCATGTGGCCGCCTGCCCCAGCGGGATTGGCATGACCGTTTTGAACCCATGAATCACGTCGCGTCCGACCATGAGCGGAACACCCAGGCGGCTTTCCTCGATAGCAATGCGCTGCAGCTCGTTGACCACATCAGCGTCGACGACATTAAGCACCGAGCCGATACAACCGGCTCGCAAGCCGTCTCCGAGATAGTCCGGGGCGTAGCCATCACTCGCATCGCGCTGGCTCATCTGACCGATCTTCTCGGCCAGCGTCATCTGCCCGAGTAGTCTCGCTACGCGTTGTTCGGTGGTTTGCGGGTCACTCATCGGATTTGCTTTGGTAGCGCTCGTTCTTGTGATCGGCAGCAGCGCGCGAAGTGCCGCTATGCCTGGATTCAGTGATAGCGTTTTGGTTGTGGCGCGGGCCTAACGTGCCCCCAAAAAAATCATAGCGACTGCGTTGTTATTGTGCTCGTGCAACGTACGCGTTTTGTAGCAGTGTTTGACAGCGCTGTCAATTTGATAGACGATTGACAGAATAATAATAAAGCCCTGATTCGGGGGCGGGAGAGGATTGGCATGAGCGACGCCACGCATTATGAGACCGCGCCTGAAGACCGAATCCCGTTTCCTAAAAAACTAATCTACGGGCTCGGCGCGTTCGTCAACAACACCCTCGCCGCCGCGATCGGCGGCATGATTATCGTCCTCAACCTCGGTTACGGCATGAACCCGGCGCTGGTCGGGTTGCTCGGCGCCCTTCCCCGCCTGACCGACGCGATAACCGATCCGCTGATGGGCTATATCTCGGACAACACGAAATCGCGTTGGGGCCGCCGCCGCCCCTATATCTTTGTTGGTGCAATCGCCGTCGGCATCATTTATGCGTTGCTGTGGCAACTGCCGGCGGACAAGAGCGACTCGTTTTACTTCTGGTACTTTCTTTCAGGCTCGCTGATCTTCTACCTTGGGTACACCATCTACGCGACGCCGTGGGTCGCGCTGGGATACGAGTTAACCCCCGATTATCACGAGCGCACGCGGCTGATGGGCGTGCAGAACTTTATCGGCAATATTGCCTATATGATCTCTCCGTACTTCCTGGCGATCATGTTCAGCGAACGATTGTTCACCGACGTTAAGGATGGCGCCTCGAACCTCGCGATAATGATTGGCGTGGTCGTTATCCTGGTTGGCGTCATGCCCGCAATTTTTCTTCGCGAGCGATTCAAAGAGGTCGCCGCCGCGGAAGTCGACGCACACAAGAAGGAAACCGGGGTTTCCGGCAGTGCCATCGTGCACCTCATCAAGGATTTCCTCCACGGCTTCGCACTGACACTCAAGTTCAAGCCGTTTCTCAAACTTTGCGCTGCGACATTTCTCGTCTTCAATGGCTTCATCCTGATTGCGTCGTTCCAGTCGTACGTCATCATCTATTACGTATTTGGTGGAGACGCGGCCAAAGGGGCGGAACTCGTCGGTCACTCGGGACTGCTGATGGCCGTTTTTGCGTTAGCGGTTATCGCATTCGTTACCTGGCTGGCAACAAAGATCGGCAAGCGACGGGCGTTTTTTGTCTCTACCGGTATATCCATGGTTGGGTATGCATTGAAATGGTTCTGCTACACGCCCGACAATCCGTGGCTAGTGCTTATACCCGCTCCATTAATGGCGTTCGGTCTGGCGGGCCTGTTCACTTTAATGCCCTCGATGATCTGCGACGTCGTGGATGCGGATGAGTTGAACACCCACGAGCGGCGCGAGGGAATGTATGGGTCCATATTCTGGTGGGTCGTTAAACTCGGCCAGGCGGTGGCCATTGCAGGTGGTGGCATACTGCTCAACCTGACGGGATTCGACGTGGCGCTCGAGGGAAATCAGGCGCCGCAGACGATTACCTATATGCGAATGTTCGACGCGTTCGTGCCATGTATCGCGTCGGGCGTTGCGATCTGGGCAATCGCGACCTTCTCGATCACCGAAGAAAAAGCCTACGAAGTTCGTCTGCAGCTCGAGGCACGCCGCGGTACTGCCTGACGATCAGTCGTCGCCGATGTCCTCGGGCCTGATCCTATGACCCCAGTCGCGTTTCGCCGCCAGGTAGCGGCGATTCGCGGCAGTCACGCCGAACACGTGTTTAACGGTCGTGATCCCGGTGAGCCCGGCGGTCGTCAGATCGTCGATCTTTTTGGGGTTGTTCGTCAGCAAACGAAACGGTCCGTTCCCGCGAAAGTACTTGAGTAACGACGCCGCATCACTGAAGTCACGCGAGTCGTCGGGCAGTCCGAGCGAACGATTCGCCTGATAGGTGTCTTCACCATCATCCTGTAACAGATAGGTCGCAGCTTTGGCCCACAAGCCGATGCCGCGGCCTTCGTGGCCCGACATATAGACGAGTATGCCGCCCTGCTCGTCGTTACTGATCAGGTCGATTGCCGATTGCAGTTGCGGCCCGCACTCACAGCGCTCGGAACCGAATACATCGCCGGTCAGGCAGCTCGAGTGCACGCGCACGAGCGGATTCGTCCACGAATCGGTAGCGCCGATCAGCAGCACGCTGTTTACGGCCATTGACGACGCCAACGTCGCGAACGACTCCTGCGCCTTCTGCGCCCGCAGCTGCTCAGCGATGTTTTCTATCTTCGACAACTCGGTATTGCGCACGCAGGCATACCACTGTGCCTCGTAATGCTTATCGCCGAAAGCGAGCGGCAGCGGGATCGGCCCGAGGATGCTGATCGAGCCACCACCGCCACTCGAATGATCCGGTGGAATCACCTTGCCATCGCTGTTGATGCGAAATAAATGCCCGGCCGCGACCAGACGCTCGCGAACCGTTGGATCGAGGTAGGTAAACATGGGGCCGCATTATGAACGAAACCGCATTTTGTGGCCGAAATCACTTGCTGACTCACTGGTCATTAAGTATAGTTACTGACCATAAAGTCAGTAACGAGCCAGAACCGTGTCAGAACCCCGCTTCCAACGCCGCAAGGAAGAACGGCCGCAGGAAATCACCGAAGCAGCCTTCGCCGCTTTCGCCGAGAAAGGCTATGCGGCGACGCGCGTCGACGACGTTGCCAGACGCGCCGGCGTCAGCAAGGGTTTGCTGTACCTGTACTTCAGGACCAAGGAAGAGCTGTTCAAGGCGGTCATTCGCAGCCTCGTGATGCCGCGCATCGATGCGCTAACCGCACGGATCGACAGCGCCGACATGTCCGCCGAAGAGTTCCTGCGTGGTCCTTTCATGGACTTCGTCAAGACGCTGCCCGGTTCGCCGGTTGCGGTCGTTATCCGCCTATTGATTGCCGAAGGGCCAAAGCATCCGGACCTCGTACAGTTCTACTGGGACAACGTCGTCTCGCGCGGCCTTGCGACAATCACCCGGCTCCTCGAGCGTGGCGTCGTTAACGGCGAATTCCGCCGCACCCAGGTTAACGAGATGCCGCACCTGCTGATTATGCCGGTCGTTTTTTCTGTCGTATTCAAATTGTTGTTCGAGGAGCAGTCACTCGATACCGACAAACTCATCGAGACGCAGGTCGACATGCTGTTGGCACACATGAAAGGAGAATTATCATGAATTCGCGACTGCATTTGGCGTGGATCACGTGGCCATTATTGTTGGCAGCTTGCGACGACGCATCGGATGCAAATCGTGTTGTTGGCGAACTCGCGTCCGATCGAATTGAACTGACTGCTGAAGCAGCCGAGCCGATTACTGAAATTCTCGTCGCTGAAGGCGAAACGGTTACGCGTGGCCAGGTTCTGCTGCGGCAGGATGCCGCTCGTGCCGAGGCCAGGCTGGCGGAAGCGCAGGCCGCCGTGGGCCAGGCGCAGGCGCGCCTTGATGAATTGGTCCGGGGACCGCGCAGCGAACAGATCGCTGCGGCGCGGGCAAATGTGGAAGGAACCAAAGACGAGCTCGAGTTTCGCCGCTCGGAGTACGAACGTATGCAAAGAATCCATGCGCAGAAACTCGCATCGCCCGACCAGCTCGACCAGGCGGAAGCGGCCCTCGATGCGGCAAATGCGAACGACAAGTTGCGTCGCGCTCAACTGCAGGAGCTTCTGAGTGGCACAACTGTTGAAGAACTCGCGCAGGCCGAGAATGCTGTCAAACAGTCGGCCGCTCGACGCGATCAGATAAGAGTCGACGTCTCTCGCCATGACATTACGGCGCCGGTCGATGGCATTGTCGATAGCCGACTGTTCGAACCTGGTGAGCGGCCGAACCCCGGCCAGGTTGTAATGATCATGCTGCCCGGCGAACAGGTTTATGCGCGGGTCTATGTGCCCGAGCATTTGCGTGTAAAGGTCGCACCAGGGCTGGCTGCGAAAATCTATGTCGACGGACTTGATCAAGTCCTGGACGGTCGCGTGCGCTGGGTCGCGTCCGAGGCTGCCTTCACGCCCTACTACGCGCTAACCGAGAGAGATCGCGGCCACCTCACCTATCTCGCAAAGGTGGACATTTCGGAACAACGAGACCGCCTGCCCGACGGTGTTCCGGTCGACGTCGTATTTATTTTCGGCGGCTCCGAGTGAAAAGCGATCTGGCCATTCGTGCGCGCGGCCTGAGCAAGCACTTCGGCAGCTTGCGCGCGGTAGACAAGCTCGATCTCGACGTACCAAAAGCGTCAATTTATGGCTTCCTGGGCCCCAATGGCTCGGGCAAGTCCACAACCATCCGAATGCTGTGCGGATTGCTGACGCCCACCGAGGGCCGCGCCGACGTCCTTGGATTCGCGGTGCCGGAGCACTCGAAAGAGCTAAAACCAAGAATCGGCTACATGACTCAGAAGTTTTCCCTGTTCGGCGACATGACGGTCGTCGAGAATCTCGAATTCATCGCAGAAATCTATTCATTCCCGGCCGCACATCGAGCCGCGCGAGTCGACGAGCTACTCGAAAATTACGACCTCACCGAGCAGCGCAAGCAGTTTGCCGGCACGATGAGCGGTGGCCAGAAACAGCGCCTCGCACTCGCCTGCGCGGTGTTGCACCATCCGGAGCTCCTGTTGCTTGACGAACCGACCAGCGCGGTCGACCCGCAGAGTCGGCGTGATTTCTGGGCGAATCTGTTTCGGCTGGCCGAACGCGGCACGACGATCCTCGTGTCCACGCATTACATGGATGAGGCCGAGCGCTGCCACCGTCTTGCGATCCTCGACCATGGCGTCAAAGTCGCCGACGGCGCGCCTAACGAACTGCAACAGAGCACCGGCATGCACGTCGTCGAGGTCCAGGCGGATGACCCGTACCACGCGCAGACTGCGCTGATCCAACTCCCCGGCGTCGCGAGCGTGACGCAACTCGGCGTAAGGCTGCGGGTGCTGATACCCGAATCGGTCGATGACCCCGTCGCGCTGGTCGATCAAGGCTTGCGCAAACAAAAACTGCCCGCAAAAAGCCGTATTGTCCCCGCGTCGCTCGAGGATGTTTTCGTTGCCGTTACGATGAAGCCAGAGCAACTGGCAGCATGAGATCTTTATCGCGATTAATGGCGGTCATGCGCAAGGAAGTGCGCCAATTGCGGCGCGACCGGCTGACCTTTGGAATGATCGTCGGCATTCCGTTAATGCAGCTGTTGCTGTTCGGCTACGCGATTAATACGGACGTCCGCAACCTGGCAACGGCCATCGCCGACGAAGCAAACACGCACCTGTCGCGCGAATTCGTCGCGGAGCTTAACGCCACGCAGGTCACCAATATCGAGTATCGCGTCGATACGGCTGCGGAACTCGAGCGGATGATGCAGTCGGGGAAAATTTCGATCGGTGTGGCTATTCCACACGACTTCGACCGTCGCGTCGCTGACTCCACGCGCGCCGCAGTGCATTTGCTCGTTGACGGAAGTGATCCGACGATTGCAGGCATCGCCGAAAAGCTGCGCAGTATGCCGATTGGTTTTGATACAGGCGCTGCAGCACGCAATCCGGGACTTATCGAAGTGCGCCCCTACTACAATCCTGAACGCCGCACGCCAATGAATATCATCCCCGGCCTGATCGGCGTCATCCTGATGATGACGATGATGATGTTCACGGCCGTTGCCATCGTCAGGGAGCGCGAGCGCGGCAATCTTGAGCTTTTGATCAATACGCCGGTCACCTCGGCCGAGCTCATGATCGGCAAGGTCGTACCCTATATTGGTATTGGACTCGTGCAGCTCGCCCTGATTCTGGTGGCAGGGCGGCTGCTGTTCGACGTCCCGGTACGCGGCAGCATTATCGATTTATACCTCGCAGCCGGCATGTTCATCGCCGCCAACCTGGCGTTGGGTTTGTTCTTTTCGACAGTCGCGAAGACCCAGTTTCAGGCGATGCAGATGACCTTTTTCCTGATGCTACCCTCGATATTATTGTCCGGTTTCGTATTTCCGTTCGACGGCATGCCGGTCATCGCACAGGTTCTCGGCGAAGCGCTGCCGACCACGCACCTCATCCGTCTCACGCGAGGTATCATGCTGCGCGAAGCGACGCTGGGCGACATGCCCGGTGAGCTGATCTTTCTCGGCGCTTTCGCAGTTGCGGCAACGACCGCCGCAGCGCTGAGATTCTCGAAACGACTCGACTAATCGGGGTCGTTCTGGTCCAATCAGGATCACAGCAGCCTCACGCGGCAATCTATGACGCAAAATCAGGAAACAGCACCGACGGTATTCATTGTCGACGACGATCCGGCGATCCGCTTTGCCATGCAGGCTTTGATGGATTCGGTCAACATCGAGCATGAGATCTTCGCTTCGGGAGACGAGTTCCTCGAGAACGTCGCCGACCAGCGCGCCGGCTGCCTCGTCCTCGACATTCGCATGCCGGGACTCGGCGGTCTAGAACTGCAAGAGGAATTGCTGCGGCGCGGCACTACGCTGCCCATTATTTTCATAACCGGTCACGGAGACGTGCCGATGGCTGTCGACGCGATGCAAAAAGGCGCGGTCGATTTCATCCAGAAACCGTTCCGCGACCAGGACCTGCTTGACCGCATTCGTGAAGCCCTCAAGACGGACCAGGAGCGGCGTGAGGAGCAGCAAAAGCACGCCGAGGTAGCCGAGCGACTTGCACGCCTGACGAACCGCGAGCGCGAAGTGTTCGATCTCGTCGTTACCGGCAAGCCAAATAAGGTCATTGCGTATGAACTCGGTGTGAGTCAGCGAACCGTCGAAATCCACCGTGCGCGTGTCATGGAGAAGATGCAGGCGAGGTCATTGGCTGACCTGGTCAAAATGCATATGACCGCTTGATTTTCGCAGCGACGCTTGTAAGCGTGCCTTGAGCTATAACGTGTGCGCCTTGCGATGTTCGTCAATGCGCGCGCAGTCGATACACTTCCTCGCATACGGATGCACTTCGAGACGACCGCGATCGATCTCGGAACCGCACTCGTTGCAAATGCCATATTCGCCGGCGTCGATGCGTCGCAGCGCCGCCGCAACCTTGGCGATCTCCGTCCTGGCCTCGTTGCCTAGGGCGTCAACCACTTCGCTGTCCTCGAGTTCTTTCGCGCGTTCCTTCGAGTCCGGGTGATAACCGCGACGAAGATTGGCCGTAATACGCTCCAGGCGCGCGCTTAGCTCCTCTTTTTTTTGTTCGAGTTGTCGCCGCAGGTCGGCGTAAGAATCTTCTGCCATGGCCGATTCTCTCTAGGAATGCCCACCACTCTAAGCGTAGACGGACGGTTCAGAAATTAGTACATCCACCTACCTTGCCGTACGTAAAATCCACTACGCCCTAGGCATCACGCCTTATGGAAACTGGCTGGGCAACGGCCTACGCTCTCCTTGTATAGGCAAAAGTAGGTGTACTTTTTGGGTGCGACTATGCTCACGATCACCAAAATCCTATCCGTCGTCGACCCGACCGCGGATGAACAACCGGCACTGGGTCGGGCCGCCTGGCTTGCCAAAAACACGGGTGCAGAACTCGAATTACTGGTTTGCTACTACAACGAATACCTGAGCGGCGACCGCCTGTTCGATTCTCCGTCGCTGGAGAAAGCGCGGCATGAGGTGATGGCCAATCAGGAAGGGCATCTCGAAGAGCTTGCCGAGCCGATTCGGGCGACCGGCGTTGTCGTGACGACGACTGCCAAGTGGGACCACCCGCTCTACGAGGGCATTGTGCGCCACGCCGTTGCGGCAGGCGCAGACATTGTGTTCAAAGACACCCATCATCACTCGGCCGTCGAACGAGCGCTGCTGACCAATACTGACTGGAACCTGATTCGCACCTGTCCGGCCCCACTCTGGTTGGTCAAACCACACGACGTCGCTGACTCGCCGGTCTTCGTCGCCGCCATTGACCCGATGAACCAGCACGACAAGCCCGCAGCGCTCGACGATGAGATTCTGCAGGTCAGCAAGCTGCTTGGCGAAAAAGTCGGCGGCCACGTGCATGCATTTCATTCCTACGACCCACGCATTGCCGTCGCAACCGCCACGGCCAATGCGTATATCCCTGTCTCCCTGCCGTTCGATGAAATCGAGCAACAGATGCACGAGGACCATCAAAAACGATTCGGTGAGATCACGTCATTTCATGGCGTTGATGATGACCATGCGCACCTTGTCGCTGGCCTGACACACGAAGAGTTGCCCTTGATCGCCGGGAATCTCAAAGCAGACGTCGTTGTAATGGGCGCCGTCGCGCGGAATCGGTGGAAACGGTTGTTCATTGGGGCAACGGCTGAGAGGACGCTTGAACACCTGCCATGTGATCTGCTGATCATCAAGCCCGACTGGTTCAAGACTCCGGTCGAAGAACGGGAACACGAAGCCGCATAGACCCCACTTGAGCGCGCCGAGCGATATTGTCTAGCAGAGCGTGTCTTCGAGGATGTTGAGCGCGTAATCGGCGCCGTCTTTCGATAGGACCAACGGTGGCCGCAACTTCAGAATATTTGCATCGGGGCCAATCGCTCCTGTTAGCAGGCCGCGGTCGCGCAGATCGTTGACAACCCTGTTAGTCAATTCCGATGCGGGCGTGCGTAGTTCCCGATCCGTCACTAACTCTACCGCGAGGAACAAGCCACTGCCACGCACATCGCCGATGCAATCGTGCCGCTCTGCGAGATTCCAGAGTCCGTCCACAAGATGCTCGCCCACCTCGAGCGCATTCTGCTGCAGGTTTTCGTTATCGAGCACGTCGAGCACTGCGATCGCCGCGGCACAGGAAACCGGATTGCCACCGAATGTGTTGAAGTAATGGCCGTGCTCGCTGAATTCGGCCGCGAGATCACGTCGCGTCACGATTCCGGCTATTGGGTGGCCATTACCCATAGGTTTTCCCACTGTTACGACGTCCGGTGTAAGGTCGTCCGCTTCGAATCCCCAGAAATTCCTGCCCGTGCGACCAAAGCCCGCCTGAACCTCATCAGCAATAAACAGGGCCCCCGCGTTGCGAACGATTTGAGCCGCTTGTCGCAGGTAGCCCGGCGGCGGCGCGACGACACCGCTGCTCGAGACGATCGTATCGATGACGAACGCCGCCGGTTTCACGCCGCGACTTTTGAGCAAGCCTATCGCGTCGTGCATATGCGCCGCGTACTTCTCCGCGGCATCGTCGTCACGATGCGGTCCGCGATAGCAGTCTGGTGCAGGAACAGTGACGACGTAGTCCGGCAATTCGTCGGCAGGGATACTGGCGGTCGAAATCTCGTAGATAGACTGCGTGTTGCCGTGATACGCAAAGCTCGTGACAATGACGCCAGTGCCGCCCGTTACGGTTCGCGCGATGCGCAGTGCGAGCTCATTGGCCTCGCTACCCGTGCAACAGAACATCGCCGTATCGAGTTCCTCGGGGAGTTTGGCTGTAAGCCGATCTGCCAGATTTACGACATTCTCGTGCAGGTATCGAGTGTGCGTGTTCAACGTCCCTGCCTGTTGACAGATTGCCTCGACAACGTGCGGATGACAGTGACCAACGTGTGGCACGTTGTTGTACATGTCGAGGTACTTCCTGCCGTCGGCATCGAAAAGCCACGCCCCATCACCCCGAACGATATGCACGGGCACGTCATAAAACAGCCGATAGGCCGGGCCCATCAACTGTTGTCGTCTATCGAGGAGTTTTGAAGTATCTGCCGTCACTACCGAATAGATTACCGGAAGCAACGGCAGAACTCGATTATCAGTAGCTGGTTGTCAGCATGATCCAGATTATGTTCTTATCGACGTAGGACGTTGAGTCCGAACTAAAAAATGCACCCTTAAACAACACGCCATAGCGCTCGCCAAGTGAACGCGCGGCCGAGAAATCGAACTCACTGCCATAGTCGCCGCTGCCGCTGGCCGCCGAGAAATCGTGGTAGACACCCGTCAGATTCCACTGGCCAGCCTTGAACGCCACGGTCGCGTAGAGGTCTTCCAAACCTGCAACAGGCGTTCCGGCCGGAACGAACACATCCGCCCAGCCATTAAATATGTGCAGCGTCGCCAGCGGCGTACGAAAGGCCGTACCGGCACTCGAATCCGAACCGAGAGACTCGAACGCGATGCCAAGGGAAAGTCCATTCTCCATCGCCCAGGCGGCGGTCAAATGAAAGTAGTCGGCGTCATAGCTCACCGGGTTGTCCCCTGCATCGGACTGCGTTGCGAACTCCGTGAGTAATACGATCTTACCGTCACCGACGTTGACATTTCCGCCGAGCCTGACACCGGCCGTTGCCGTTGAATTGGCCAACGCACTCGCGTAGTCGAGATAGTATAGATAGGGCGTTACGGCAAAGCTGTCACTGACATTGATCTTCGCGTTGAATAGATGACCATCGAGCCGTGCCTTGCCGCCAGATACTGACTGACCAAAGATGCGGCGCACATTATTGACGTACGAATAAGACAGGGCCGTATTTGATATGGCTTTCGTGTTCAGCGTCAAAGCATCATAGGTCTGCTCGTTCTGACGCCACCCTACACCGCCGACGAAGCGCTGATTGTCGAGCAGAATACGTTGCCGGCCGAAACGGTATTTCCAGTTGTCATTCGGATCGAGGTCAAAATATATCTGATTCAGATCGGATCCTTCGGGATCTGCGACAATCGAATACTCGCTACGATTCGGGCTTGTGCCGCCACCGGAGTTGAAATCGTCGACCAGCACATGGAACACATGATCGAACTCCGCGAATGCGGACCAGCCATTCCATTGACTGGTCCGGTAGTTGAGCCGCAATCGCAACGTGGACGCGTTAGCATCCTTCAGAGCATTGTCCTCGTCGACGTTCTCATAGCGATACCGTCCGGAGACGGTTGCTTTGCCCGACGTGATCGCCGATGCAAGGTCAGCCGTGCCCTCCTCCTCGGCGGCCGTAGTTGAGAACGGCCATATCAGCCCGAGCAGTATGCCGAGAAGGATGTTTTGATTGCGTTTCATGTTACTTTCCTTGTTTCGAGACTCAAACAGCAATCAGTAGATGTCGTTCAACGTGTTGTAGACGTTGAACTTGCCCGTTGGTGTGACGATTTCAGGACCCTTGATCACGGCCTTAAGTTTGCGAGTCTTGTCGTCGAGAACGACGATCGCCGATTCCTGCTCCTTGCCGCTCCATACCGAGAGCCAGACTTCATCGCCCGCCATGTTGTACTCGGGCTGGACGATGCGTTTGGGTCCTTCGCCAAGATCGGCCCACTCGCCGATGGGCAGCGTCTCGAATCCGGCATCCAGGTTGTTGATATCGAATACGGCGACGCTCTGACTGATCGACTCATCCGGGTTTAGCGGTGCATCGGCCCAGAGATTCGACGAGTTTGGGTGCGATTTGACGAACAGCGAACCGCCACCCATCCCCTTTAGGGTGCGAACGGTCTTCCAGGCATTGTCCGGATGCCCTACGGGATCCGTACCAAGGAACGTGACGTTCGCGTTGCCGAGCGCACTCGTGATCCAGACGGGTCCGTAGTCGGGATCGTCGATGTTGGCGCCGCGGCCCGGGTGTGGCGTCTTGGTGACGTCGGCCAGCGCCACCAGCTTGCGTTCTTTCGAGTCGACAACAGCGACTTTGTCGGACTGATTCGCCGCGGTCAGGAAGTAGCGCTTGCTGCGATCCCAGCCACCGTCGTGCAAGAATTTGGCTGCGCCGATATCGGTAACCGCCAGATCATCGATGTTGCTGTAATCCACAAGCAGGATATGGCCTGTCTCTTTGACGTTGACGATGAAATCGGGATGCTCGTGCGATGCGACGATCGCCGCCACACGAGGTTCCGGATGATATTCCTGCGTGTCGACAGTCATGCCGCGCGTCGAGACGATCTTCAGCGGCTCGAGTGTATCGCCGTCCATAATGACGTACTGCGGCGGCCAGTAGGCTCCTGCGATCGCGTACTTGTCCTCATAGCCTTTGTACTTCGAGGTTTCGACCGAGCGTGCTTCGAGTCCGATCTTGATCTCCGCAACAATCGCCGGCGGATCCATCCACATATCGATCATGTCAATCTTTGCATCACGGCCAATCGTGAACATGTAGCGGCCGGATGCCGACGGGCGCGAAATATGTACGGCGTAACCAGTCGGCACAATACTGACGACTTCCTTCGTGTCACCGTCGATGATCGCCACCTGACCCGCGTCACGCAGCGTTACCGAGAAGAAATTTTCGATATTGCGGTCGTGCTGCGGTTTGGTTGGACGATCTTTTGGCGCAACCCGAACCTCCCAACTGTCCTTCATCTCGGGCATGCCGAACTCCGGCGGCGACGGCGGTTCCTGCTGCAGGAAGCGCGCCATGATGTCGATCTGCGCATCGGTCATCTCACCCGAGGTGCCCCAGTTCGGCATGCCGGCGGGTGAACCATAGGTAATCAGTGCCTTGAGGTACTCGGTACCCTTCGCCATCGTAATGTCCGGCGTCAGCGGTTTGCCAGTGGCGCCTTTGCGCAGCACACCGTGGCAACCCGCGCAGCGCTCGAAATAGAGCTGCGTCGCGGTCGCGAATTCAGCCTGGGACAGCACCGGACCGCCGGCGGCCATGACCTGCCGCGTATCTGCGCCGGAGATCGCTGACGGGGCGCCCTGATACTTGAGCTCACCCTCGGTCGCGCCGAGGTGGCGTTGGCCCGCCGCGCGGTCCTCCGCGCCGAGTTCGACGCGCAGCGCGGCCACTTCGTCGACACTGACGGCTGCGCCGTCGTTGCCCCACGAACCGAACACATAGGTCAGCGCAGCTGCGAGATCCTCGTCCGTCAAGTGGCCCAGGCTCGGCATTACGCCGTTGTACTCGACACCATTAACCGTGACCGGACCGGACAGTCCGAATAATGCGGCGCCCATGACCTTTTTTCGATCTCCCTGGAGGAAGTCGGAATTGGCAAGCGGCGGGAATACGCCCGCGAGCCCCACGCCGGTGGGCTGGTGACAGGCAGCACAGTTGGCAAGATACACAGCTTCGCCCTTCGCCATCAGTTCGCCGGCGGTTGCTGCGGAGACTTCGGCTGTATGCACAGCGGTGTCATCCATTGCGGCTGACCCGGCTGGATCTTCAGCTTGCTTTGAACATGCTCCCATGAACAGCCCAAGCAGCGGGACTGTCAGTAGCAGGCTCAGTTTCTTGAGTAGCATGACTTTTTCTCCTGTCATTGCGGATATTTACCAAGTCACGTTCAGACTGACCGATGCGCTGCGGCCAGCCTGAGCGAGATATGGAAGAATCGGATCATTTGGTGACAAAGTTGGCACGTCGGACCAGTTCCAATACGTGCGGTCAGTCAGGTTGTACAGTCCGGCGCGCAGCGTCGTGCGCTCACCAAGTTTTTGTGTCACATAAAGGTCGTGCACCGCGTGACCGGACGGCTTGAAGAGATCGCCGGACGTTTCGTCGCGGTCTGACCAGCCATCTGTCAGTGTCGACTTCAACCTGACTTCACTGCGTTTACTCTGAGAAACCCAATAGAAACCGAGCACCGCTTGGCCAGGACCCACCGAATTAAGGTGTTCATTGTTGTCCTTGTTCACACCGCGCGCGTAATACGCCGATCCGTCGAATCCCATCGCCTCCCAACGAAATGACCAGCCGGCCTCGACGCCCTCGATACGGGTCTCATCAAGGTTTTGTGACTGAAACAGCAGGAGCCCACTATCCGGGTCGACGCCGAGCCGCACTTTCGATTCGATGAAGTCCTCGTAGCGCGTGTGAAAGATCGAAATCCGTGCGGAAGAGCTGACGCCCTGCCAGCGCAGTCCGAGATCGAAACCGTCCGATGATTCGGACTTCAGGTCCGGATTCGGTATCGCGCGAAAGTTGAAGAGCGGAACGTCGAGGCTGATGTTCGCGTCCGCGTACGGCGGCGCACGAAAACCGTGCGAATACTGCAAATACACGTCGATGCCCGGTGTCAGTTTGTAAATGACGCCGAGTTTCGGCGACAAATCGGACTCGGTTAGAGAGACCACATCGGCGAATGGATAGTCCTCGAGGTACATCGGATCCCGGGTCGGAGAGAGTGCAAAACGATCTGCCCGTAGTGCCGCGATGACCGTCCAGTCGCCGAAATTCATTGTGTCTTCGAGATAAGCGCCGATTTCTGTCGTCGTCGAAATCGGGAAATCGCGCAGCGGGAACACTTCACCAAGCAGAACATTCGTCTGCCCACCGGTCTCCATATCCGTCGAGAGACCGTCGCGATATTCCTCGGTACGCCGCTCCCGGTACTCGAGGCCGACGCCGAGCCGGTGTGCGATGCGACCGCTTCCGAGGTCTTTCCAACTATTCAGTTCGAGGCCACGGATTTCCTGGTCGAATGAGAAGAATCGATCGATAGACACCGGCGTGCTGGCGTTGCCACGCTCGTCCAGCGTTTTCTGTTCGATGTCCACGAGGTCAAAGTAAGCACGTACGATACCGCTGTCGATCCAGCCATCGGGCGAGCCGAATTCATACGCGAGGCTCAAGAGATCCATTTGGTAGCGATCGTTGCCTTCTAGGGCTGTTGTTGACCGGAACCGCCCGGAGCCGAGCATCGAATTCAAGTCAGACAGCGTATGTGCGTCCTGGTGAATGACTTCGGCACGCCAGGTGTTGCCGAGACGATCGTCTGCGACGAGCTTGAGCAAGGTCGTGCGACGATCCGCTTCGCGCGTGTCGAGACTGACCGGTACCGCGGCAGAATCGACTTCGTGGCCGTCGCGCCAGCTGACACCCGCTGCCAGCCCGAGCGACCGATCACCCAGACCAAACAGCGCCTGGCTCTGAACGCTCGCGTCTGCGTCACGCCACGTGACCATCAGGTCGCCGCCGTGACCGCTCTTGCCGGTCAGGTCCACCGGATCCGGCGTCCCGACCGCAATAACGCCGCCGATTGCGGCGCTGCCATACAGCGCCGAGGCCGGACCGTGCAATACCTCGATGTTCTGGATCAGGCCAGCGTCGATGAAGTCACGCGTTGCATTGGAGAAATTACCGACGCTGAAATGATCGGACAACGGCACGCCATCGACGACGATTGCGACGCGATTGCCGCCGATGCCGCGGATGTTGATGCCTTCAGTGCCGAATCGATTACCGGCCGCCTCGTGATCGACACCTGGCACATACCGAAACACGTCATTGATCGAGGTCGCAAGATCGTCGTTGAGATCCGCCCGGGTCAGTACCGTAACATTTGACGCAATCTCGCGAACCGATCGTTCATCTTTGTGCGCAACGACGACGATCTGGTCGACTGCCTCGGCACGCTCTTCAGCTGCGAATACGGCCGGGCACATAAAAACGCCTGCCGCGACCAATGCGGCAGGCGCGGACATCAATCGAAGATCTTTGAGCATACTTTTCTACATTACGCCTTTGCGTCTTGGCTAGGTCGCACCTTGCCAAAAGCTGTGTATAAAACTATAGGTAGGTTCCCGTACCGCCGATCGCAGCCAGCAAAGCCCGGACAGTAATTGCATATGTATTTGATCTTAAAGAATTTTCATACTCTTTTCGCCGCACTGACTATCAGCGGATTTCTGCTGCGCGGGTACTGGATGATGACGGGCTCGGTTCTGCACCAAAATCGCGCAGCCCGGATCGTGCCGCATGTCATCGACTCGCTGTTCTTCGGCACGGCGATCTGGCTGATCCTCGAGCTGAACATAGCGCCCTTGCAACACCCCTGGCTGCTGGCGAAGTTCGCCGGGTTGATCGCTTACATCGGGCTGGGCATGGTCGCGTTTCGCTTCGGCCGCTCCGGCGAGACCAGAAAGATCGCGTTCATCGGCGCCGTCGCCGCATTCGCATACATCGTTGGCGTCGCCCTTTCAAAAAGTCCATGGAGCTGGATCGCGTACCTGACCACATAGCGCCCGTGAGCGGGATGTTTGTCATCCGAAGTTAAGCGCAGCAGGGCGAGCCATGAGGATGACAGGCATCGCGGTCGCGGGCTGTTGCCTGGCTAGTCTGCCGGCACTTCACCGGTTCGCGTTGCGATTCGGGCAGCGGCTAGCAGTCGGCCCGTATTGACGGGCTTGCTCATCAAGGTGCTGTTATCGACCGGACGCGCGTCCTTGACGACTTTCGACGTATCACCGCTGACAATGAACGCCGGAATATTCAGACCGTAGTGCCTACGAATATTCGTTACAGCCTCGACACCGGTCGAGCCGTCGAGCAGATGAAAATCAGAGACGACGAGTACTGGCGTTTCGTCGATATGCTTGATCAGCGCGCGCGCTTCCGTTGCCGAGGCCGCGGTTGCAACGCGGTAGCCCTCTGCTTCGAGCAGTAAGCCCCAGGCATTAGCCACATTAACGTCATCCTCGATCAGGATAATGAGCCCGCTGGCAGATTCCCGGGCGACCGTTTCGCCATCTTCGGCACCGCCTGTATGCTCCCCGAGCCGGCCGCTGACGGGCATGCTTACAGTGAAACGGGATCCGCTGCCGAGGTCAGATTCGACATCGATGCTGTGTCCAAGCAATTCGGTGAGCCGTTTCACAATGGCGAGGCCGAGTCCAAACCCCTCCTTGCTGCCACCACGCGACTTGACTTGGTGGAACTCTTTAAAAATATCCTGCTGCTGATCCTTGCTGATACCGATGCCTGTGTCTTCGATTACGATGCTACAATGGCCGTCGCGCTCAACGCAGTCGAGCGCCACTTTGCCTTGCTCGGTGTAGCGAATCGCATTGCCGACGAGGTTTTGAATAATCTCGCTCAAGAGATTCGGGTCTGAGCGCACCATCGACTGGCATGCGCACGAAGTAAATTCAAGCCCTTTGTGCCGCGCCTGCCGTGCAAACTCAGGCGAGAGCCGGTCGACCAGACGCTGCATCGGAAATTCCTCGAACTCGGGCGTGACGACACCGGCATCGAGACGACTGATATCGAGCAGGGAATTGAGCAGATTCGTCATCGCCGTCAACGAGTGATCCTGGCTCTCGATCATTTCGAGTGCGCGCTCATCCTTGACGGTTCGTCGCAGGGCGCCGTTTAGCAGACTGAGTGCCTGCACGGGCTGCCGCAAGTCATGGCTGGCCGCAGCCAGGAATGCGCTGTTTGCCTTGTTGGCGCGTTCCGCCGCCTCCTGTGCCGCGATGATTTGCTGCTCCATTCGTTTGCGGTTCGTAACGTCACGAATGACGCTCGAGACGAAGGTACCGCCGGCAGTTTCAACCGGGCTCAGGCTAATCTCCACCGGAAACTCGCTGCCGTCCTGGCGCAACCCGACCAGCTCCAGTCCGGCGCCCATTGGTCGAATGCCCGGACTGCCGTAAAATTTGCCGCGATGCTCAACATGCAAGCTGCGAATGCGCTCAGGCAACAACATCTCTATCTTGTTGCCGAGCAATTCGTCGCGGGCATAGCCAAACATACGCTCCGTCTGGCCGTTGACGAGCACAATCTCGCCCGTCGTGTCGACGATAATCATCGCGTCGGGTGCCGATTCGAGCAAAGTGCGGAAAAAAGCCTCCGACACCTTGGCTTTCAGTTTCTTTGATCCCATCAATCCGTTCATGGACGTCGCTGGAATTGGCAAGTATAACGTGGCAGCAAGCCGCTATACTTGATGGCCCAGTATAAATAGCACCATACGTATCGACACGTATACGGTTCGGATATATTGGCTGATAGCCTGCCGAAAGTCTGCACTACGCCCAACACAACAGGGGTCCGGCCATTGGACACAACAGCTACCTACAATGACACGGTGGTGCGTCAGTTCACGATCATGACCGTGGTCTGGGGCATAGTCGGCATGCTAGTCGGAGTGCTAATTGCGGCACAGCTCATGTGGCCACAGCTCAATTTCGACCTGCCGTTCCTGACTTACAGCCGCTTGCGGCCATTGCATACAAATGCTGTGATTTTCGCCTTCGGCGGATCTGCATTGTTCGCGACGTCTTACTACGTCGTGCAGCGCACCTGTCACGTACGGCTCGCGTTCAACAAGCTAGCTGCATTCACGTTCTGGGGCTGGCAGGCGATTATCGTGCTGGCTGCCGTCACGTTGCCGCTCGGCATTACGCAGGGCAAGGAATACGCCGAGCTTGAATGGCCAATCGATCTACTCATTGCCGTGGTTTGGGTCGCATACGCGGTGGTGTTCTTCAGCACTATTGGAATGCGCCGCATCAAGCATATTTATGTCGCAAACTGGTTCTACGGCGCGTTTATTATTACGGTCGCCGTCCTGCATATCTTCAACAATCTCGCCGTGCCAGTGTCCCTGACCAAGTCATACACCATCTATACGGGTGTCGTCGATGGGATGATGCAGTGGTGGTATGGGCACAACGCGGTCGGCTTTTTCCTGACCGCCGGCTTCCTTGGCATGATGTATTACTTCGTGCCGAAGCAGGCAGGTCGCCCGGTTTATTCGTACCGGCTGTCCGTCGTGCATTTCTGGTCGCTTATCGCCGTGTACATGTGGGCCGGACCGCACCACCTGCATTACACCTCGCTGCCCGACTGGGCACAGACGCTGGGCATGGTCTTCTCGATCGTTCTCCTCGCGCCGTCGTGGGGCGGCATGATCAACGGCATCATGACGCTGTCGGGCGCCTGGCATAAGTTGCGGTCGGATCCGATTCTCAAGTTCATGATCGTCGCGCTGTCGTTCTACGGCATGTCGACCTTCGAAGGTCCAATGATGTCGATCAAGACTGTGAACGCACTGTCGCACTACACCGAGTGGACCATCGGTCACGTGCATTCCGGCGCACTCGGCTGGGTTGCGATGATGACGATCGGCTCGGTCTATTCGTTGCTGCCGCGCCTGTATAACCGCGACAGCATGCACAGCATCAAACTCATCGACGCGCATTTCTGGACGTCGACTATTGGCGTGGTGCTGTACGCCGTATCGATGTGGGTCGCTGGCATCGGCGAAGGCCTGATGTCACGCGCGGTGAATGCCGACGGCACGCTAACTTACGCGTTCATCGAGATCCTGGCGTCGAAGTATCCGTACTACGGTATGCGCCTCGTCGGTGGCCTGGTCTTCTTCAGCGGCATGATCATCATGGCCTACAACGTCTGGAGGACTGTCTCTGAGAAGAAACCGGTGCCTGTCGCCGTTATGGACCCGGCGTAGAGGAGCGGACCGATGCGGCATGAAACTATTGAAAAAAGTATAAACCTGATGATGGTCCTGATCGTGCTTGCTATCAGCATCGGCGGATTTGTCGAACTGATACCGCTGATGCTGAGCTCCGACGCGACCGAACCCGATGAGGGCATTGCTCCCTACTCCGCACTGCGGCTTGCCGGCCGTGACGTCTACGTCCGCGAAGGCTGTTACAACTGTCATTCGCAGATGATTCGACCGTTCCGTAGCGAGACCGAGCGCTACGGGCCGTACACGACAGCAGGTGAAACCGTATACGACCGGCCATTCCAGTTCGGCTCGAAGCGCACGGGTCCCGATCTTGCGCGGGTTGGAGGACGCTATTCGGATGATTGGCAGCGACTGCACCTGATCGACCCACGGGCGCTCGTGCCTGAGTCCAATATGCCCGGTTATCCGTGGCTTGCACAGAATATGGTCGATCCAGATTTGATAACCATAAAGCTGCGCACACTCAAGATGTTGGGTGATCCCTACACCGACGAGCAAATCGCTGCGGCGTCCAGTGAGGTCGAAGGCAAGACCGAGATGGACGCCGTGATCGCCTATTTGCAGGAACTCGGCACGAACCGCAGCGCACGCAGGTAACAACGGATGGATGTTAACGATTTCCGCGGACTGCTCACTGCCGTCACTCTATTTGCTTTCGTCGGGCTCTGGATCTGGGCCTGGAGCAGTCGTCGCAAGGCCGATTTTGACGCCAGTGCCGCACTGCCTTTGGAAGAGGACAATTACATGCCCAACAACGAACGGGAGAATATTTGATGGCTGCATTCTGGGCCTGGTTCGTTGCGGTCGGCACGATCGCGTTTGTTATTTGGTGCGTCTGGCTCATCAGCTGGGCGTCCAAACAAGGACCGCAGAACAAACAGGACGAGGACCTCGTCGGCCACAAGTGGGATGGCGACCTCGAAGAGTGGAATAATCCGGCGCCGAAGTGGTGGCTGTACCTGTACTTCATCACAATTGCGTGGGCAGTGGGCTACATGATCGTGTATCCGGGCATCGGCGCATTCGATGGCGTGGCCGGCTGGTCGCAGCAGGGTCAGTACGAGGCGGAAATGCAGGCGGCTGAAGCTCGCTACGAGCCGATCTACGCGCGCTTTGCCGAGATGGACTTCGAGACACTTGCCAAAGACCCCGACGCAAACAAGCTGGGCAAGAGCCTGTTCGCCGGCTACTGCACGACCTGTCATGGCTCCGATGCCCGCGGCGCCGCTGGCTACCCGAATCTGACCGACAACGACTGGCTCTGGGGCAAAACCGAGGCAGCAATAACAACCACAATCCAGCAGGGCCGCAATAGCATCATGCCGAATCTGTCAGCGGCGCTCGGCGGCGATGCCGGAATCGACAACATGGTCAGCTACGTGCAGAGCCTGAGCGGCGCGGTGGCGGCTGACGAGGCCGCGATGAGCGCGCAACCCATGTTTGTGGCGCTTTGCAGCGCTTGTCATATGGCCGACGGTAGCGGCAATCAGCTGCTCGGTGGGCCCAACCTGACCGATGATGTGTGGTTGTACGGTTCGTCGACCGACGCAATTCGCACCACGATTGTTCAGGGGCGAAATGGCGTGATGCCTGCTCACGGGCAGTTGCTGGGCGACAAGCGGACGAAGATTCTTGCCGCCTACGTCTACAGCATGTCGAATGCGGAGTAACAAGAAGCGGCGTGGTCACCGAGGAATATCCAGGCGCAAGACAGTGGAGTCGTAACAAGCAGGCCGTTGCGACAGTCGTTTGGATTTCTTTCCTGACGGCGGCGGTAGCAACGATGCTGTTTTTCGCGGTGTTCGACCCGATAGACCTACTGACTCTTATTGAACCCGAGCTCGAGTTAGGACGTCAGGCAGGTTATGCCGTGGGTTTCTTCTTCTTCTGGATTATTTCGGCCGCCTGCTCTGCTGTGACGGCCTGGCTGGTTCGAACTGCCCCGAAACGCGACGCCCGTCACCGGTAGCCAGCACACCTGATGAGTACACCGACCAACACCGACCGGCCGAGAGCCGCGGCGCTGTACGAAAGCGCGAAAAAAATCTATCCCCGCGAGATCAAGGGTCGATTCGACACGCTCTCCAAACTCGCAACCAATGCACTGCTGGGTCTATATTACGTTTTGCCCTGGTTGATGTGGGACGATCGGCAGGCAATTCTGTTCGACCTGCCGGCGCGCAAGTTCTATGTGCTCGGACTGACGCTCTGGCCGCAGGACTTCATCTACCTGGCGTTGTTGCTGATGATCGCCGCGTTGTCCTTGTTCTTCTTTACGGCGCTGGCAGGACGGCTCTGGTGCGGCTTCGCCTGTCCGCAAACCGTCTGGACCGAAGCCTTCATCTGGATGGAGCAACTGACCGAGGGCACACGCTCGCAACGCATCAAGCTCGATAAGGCGCCATGGAGCTGGAACAAGCTGCGCCGCAAAATTTCCAAGCAGCTCCTCTGGATCGCGTTCTCGATGTGGACCGGTTTCACCTTCGTCGGCTACTTTTTGCCGATCCGCCAGCTCGCGCTCGACATTGCTGCGCTCAACGTCGGCGGCTGGACGCTGTTCTGGGGACTGTTTTACGGCTTTGCGACCTATGGCAATGCCGGTTACATGCGTGAGCAGGTGTGCAAATACATGTGTCCGTACGCGCGCTTCCAGAGCGCGATGTTCGATAAGGACACACTAATCATCTCCTATGACGAGAAACGCGGCGAACCTCGTGGTGGCCGCAAGCGCTCCATTGATCGCAACAATGAAGGTCTCGGCGACTGCATCGATTGTACGCTGTGTGTGCAGGTCTGCCCGACCGGCATCGATATTCGCGACGGCCTGCAATACGACTGCATAGCCTGCGCCGCCTGTATCGATGCCTGTGACTCGATTATGGACAAGATGGACTATCCGCGCGGGCTGGTTCGCTATACAACCGAACACGCGTTGACCGGTAAGACGACGCGCGTACTGCGGCCAAGGATGTTTGTTTATGCGGCGGTCCTGCTTATTCTCGGCACCGCGCTCATAACCTCGATGGTGACTCGCACGCCGGTAATTCTCGACGTAATTCGCGACCGTAATGCGCTCTTTCGTGAACTGTCCGGCGACATGATCGAAAACAGCTACACGCTGAAACTCATCAACCAAAGCAATCATGCGCGCAACTTCCGGCTAGCCATCGACGGCGTACCCGGGTTGACGCTGGATGGAGTCGCGAACGAGATAACGGTCGCTGGCGGCGACGTATTGTCGCTCCCGGTCAGAGCGCGGACGCGCCGCAGCAACGCGTATGGCATCATGAACATCACCTTTTCTGCGACAGCCGCTGACGACGAGAGTGTTTTCGTGATTGAGGACAGTCGCTTCCTTGGCCCGACACCCTGATGACACAACGAGACGTCCAACCCTGGTACCGCCACTTCTGGCCCTGGTTCATCATTGTGCTGCTGGGCTCTTCGGTCTCTGCAAGCCTTTATACCGTGTATCTGGCCATCAGTACGGCCGAACCCGTATTGGAACAGCCGTACGACGGACGATGAGTGCTGGCGTTTGTTTTCACTGCGCACTGCCCGTTGATCGTCTCGGCGAATTTCAGGTCGAGATCGCCGGCGAACTGAAGTCAGTTTGTTGTCCCGGCTGCAAAGCCGTCGCCGAACTGATCCGCGACACGGGCATGACCAATTACTATGCGATGCGCGAATCGGCGCAGCCAGGCGCCGGCAGACCGGCTGACGATGCCGCCGAATGGCAGATCTACGACCGCGACGACATGTTCACCGCATTTGCGCATGCAGACGGCGACAGCGCCGAAGCGACAATTTACGTGGGCGGAATGTATTGCGCCGCCTGCAGCTGGCTGATTGAAACGACGCTGGCAAGGCTCGATGGTATTGTCAGCGCCGAGGTGAGTCCGGTGACACATCGTCTGCGCGTGCGCTGGCACATTGCTCAGCTCAGGCTCGGACAGATACTCAAAAGTCTTGCCGATCTGGGCTACGATCCGCAGCCACTCGCTCCGGAATCGGCAACGCGACCCGAGGTCGCGGAGCAACGTGCGGCGCTCAAACGCCTGCTGGTTGCATCGATCGGCATGATGCAGGTCATGATGTTCGCAGTCGGACTTTATGCCGGCGACTTTCAGGGCATGGATGTGACCATGCAGCGCTTCCTGCGCGTTGTGAGTTTTGTGGTCACGACACCGGTCGTATTCTATGCCGCGCGGCCTTTTTTCGCGGGTGCCTGGCGCGGCATTATTTCGCGCATGCCGGGTATGGACCTGCCCGTATCGATCGCTATTGCGGCCGCCTATATAGGCTCTGTCTATGCAATGCTGACCAACGGACCGGCAGTCTGGTTCGACTCCGTAGTGATGTTCGTGTTTTTCCTGACGCTCGGCCGTTTTCTCGAGATGCGTGCGCGGCATCGCTCCATCGACCGCAGCACAGCATTGTCGACCGTACTGCCCAATACCGTCACACGCATCGATGGGGAGGAACAACTGGTGATCCCCGCCAGCCACCTCGTTACCGGCGACCTGCTGCTCGTTCGACCCGGTGAATCGATTCCTGCGGATGGCTTTCTCACTGAAGGCATGACGATGGTCGACGAAGCCTTGCTAACCGGCGAAGCGGAGCCGCGGCCGAAATCAATCAACGACAGTCTAATTGCGGGAAGCATCAATCTGGATGGCGTTATCAGGATGCGCGTTGAGAAGACCGGCGGCGACACGACACTGGGCATAATCAGCCGTATGAGCGAGCGGGCACGTTATGCGCGACCTGCGTTCGTGCAGCTTGCGGACCGCATTGCGAGCTACGTCGTCATCGCAATACTTGTAATCGCGGCAGTTGTTGCGAGCGTCTGGTATGTCGCGGCACCAGATCGCGCTTTCGTCATAACTCTGTCCGTGCTTGTCGTGACCTGCCCCTGCGCACTTGCGCTGGCTACGCCAGCTGCGTTTGCTGCGGCCGGCACGCGCCTGTCCGAACTGCACTTGCTCGTCACCGACGGCAATGCGATCGAGGCGTTGTCAAAAGCTACGCGAGTACTGTTCGACAAGACCGGAACGTTGACGCGTGGTGTGCCAGTAATCGTTTCGACCCGCATTTTCGACGAGTCCTTCGAGGAATCGCAGTGTCTGCGCATTGCGGCTGCGCTCGAAACCGTATCGACGCATCCTATTGCCAGCGCATTCCGTGTACAAGACAACGAGTCTGTTGCGACGGATCAGCGGGTCGCGGTCGGTGATGGCGTCACCGGTGTTATCGATGGCCAGCGCTGGCGGCTGGGACGATTCGATTACGTTGCTCGCGACACGACCGCCGCTGCGCGCCGGCTGCAAACAACCAGTGTTTACCTGGGTACTGACGCAGGAGTCATCGCGAGATTTGACCTGGATGATGAGATCCGGCCCGGCGTGGCGGCAACGCTGCAGCAACTCAAGGGCCTGGGTCTTACGCCCGGACTTGTCAGCGGCGATAGCAAAGAACCCGTGAGTCGTGTTGCCGCGACGCTCGGGATTTCCGATTATCACTACGGCTGCACGCCCGAGGACAAGCTCGAGATTATTCGCTCCGCGCAGCAAGCAGGTAACACGGTGATCATGGTCGGGGACGGTATCAACGACGCACCCGTGCTCGCCGGCGCAAACGCCTCAGTGGCTCCTGTCCACGGCGCTCTGCTCGCCCAGGCCAGCGCGGACGTCATCATGCTCGGCGAATCGCTCGAGCCTATTGTCCGCGGAGTGCTTACCGCCCGCAAAACGATGCGGATCGTAAAGCAAAATCTCGCCTGGGCAATCGTTTACAATGCAGCGGCGTTACCGCTGGCTGCGTTGGGGTATGTGCCGCCATGGGCGGCGGCGATCGGCATGAGCGCGAGCTCGCTCATTGTCGTGCTCAACGCACTGCGCCTTAGCGGCTACGGAGCGCCATGAACATTCTGTACGTACTGATTCCGCTGGCCTTACTGTTACTCGGAGGCGCCGTATGGGCGTTCTTCTGGGCCGTCAGCTCGGGTCAGTTCGACGACCTCGATACGCCGGCCGTACGTGTGGTGATGGATGACGACGAAAAACCACCTGAAAATCCCGCGCCATGACCGGACTCGCGCCTTCGATGTCGGCAGCACTGCTCGCCGGACTCCTCGGCAGCGCGCACTGCCTTGGAATGTGTGCCGGAATTTCGGGATTGTTCGCCGTAAATTCCAGCATCGCGACGATGCGAATGCAGTTTCCGACCGCCCTGACCTATAACGTCGGTCGCGTAAT
>JAOTUB010000141.1 GCA_029864095.1 Gammaproteobacteria bacterium
ACTGGCGCCGGGGTTTCGGCCGAGAGCGGCGTGCCAACCTTTCGCGATGCGCAAAGCGGTCTTTGGGAGAAATTCGATCCACTCGACCTGGCGACCCCGGAGGCGTTTCTCCGTGACCCAGCCCTGATCTGGCGCTGGTACCGCTGGCGCCGCGATCTCGTCGCAATGGCCGAACCGAATCCGGGCCACGTGGCGTTGGCGACGCTTGCGGCGCGGATTCCTCGCCTCACGCTAGTCACGCAGAACGTCGACGGCCTGCACCAGCGTGCCGGCAGCAAAGACGTCATTGAATTTCACGGCAACCTGTTCACCAACCGCTGCTTCGCAGAAGATTGCGTCGTGGATTGTGATGCCGGTGCGGAAGTTCCGGTCTGTCCGGGCTGCGGCAGCAACGTTCGCCCCGGCGTCGTCTGGTTCGGCGAGGCAATACCGGAGCATGCCCTGGACCAGTCGTTCGCAGCGGCGGCTGACTGCGACGTGTTCTTGTCGATTGGTACATCTTCGTTAGTGTTTCCGGCTGCGGGACTCGCCGAAATTGCGAAGCAGTCTGGTGCCATTGTGATCGAGGTCAATCCGAACCCGACCGGCATGTCCGCCGGCTTCGACTACGCGATCGCTGGCAACGTCGGGATTGTGCTCCCAGATCTTTTGGCCTGTACCGCAGAAGTGGAGTGAGCCAGTTCCCGGTTCATGCACGAGCATGTGCCAATGCACATGTTATGGTCTACTCCTGCAATAGACCCGCTCCGGCCTGGCCTCCACCGCGGTCCTTGCAGCGGCAATGATAGCGGCGGAAGCCGAGCGCAACATAGCTTGGTAAATAGGCGTCGCACACGGACTCTTACACATGGTCAAATTCGGTTTCCATGCAGTAGCCGTTTTGTATTCTGGCGGATCTGTCGCTCAATTACTCAAGCTCGTTTATGATTTCCCGTGGCGGGAAATGCCATTCGTTATCGACTGGCTGATCGTAGTTTTGGGGACGATTGGCGTGACGACCCTCGCGATTCAGATCCGCAACATTGATTATCGAGGCTGGTGGGAAAAGCCCGTACACTATCTGATCATCGTGCACCTGGGCGTTTCGGTGGCTCTTCACCTTTGGACAATTTACATCCAGAATCACGATTTGTATGCCGCGTTCCCACGCGAGTACAGCTATTTCGCCCTTGTGTATTTCGTATTTTTTGCCTGGCGGTCGTGGACGGTCACGCTTATCGATGACGTGAAGTCGAAACAGTGACGCTTGACAGCTCGCTGCACTTGCCGCCTTGCCGTATCCATCGCTCGCCTTGCGGCCGCAATGACCGCGCCGTAAGCTAGGTCCTGGTTAGCTCAGACTTCGGACGACTGAAACATGCTGCGCGCCTCATGTCACTGTGGTGCCGTAAAGATCCACGTCACCAGAAAACCCCGGTCTCTGACCGAATGCACGTGCTCCATTTGTCGTCGCTACGGAGCACGGTGGGCGTACAGCACGCGAAAGACCGCGACGGTTTCATGTGATCCATCGACGGTTTCCGCATACGTCTGGGGAGACAAGTCGCTCGAGTTCTACCATTGCAATACTTGCGGTCATCTGACGCAATCCGACGGCGTTGAAAAACGCGGCGACAGCCGCGTAGCTATTAACGCACGAATGATGTCGCCGAAGGATACAGGCGGCATAGGAACCAGAACTTTCGACCGCGCGAAAACGTGGAAGTACCACGATGAGTGAGCGCGCCTTGCTGGAACTGATAGACTGGACAAAAGACTAATCGACCGCACAGACAAAAGATTCCATCGTGAAAGAAAAGTCCGCCGCAAGCATTTTATCGAGGCCAGGCTGGACCCGGACGGCAGCCGGGGCACTCGGTCTGCTGCTACTCATTTTTGTCGTTTTAGGTATCTACTGGTCCCGGGCGCCGGACGTCTTCTGGGTCAACCATACGATCGACGATGAACGCATCGTTGTCGGCTACTCGACCACGGACACCCTGATCAGGGTCGCCGAGACGCTTCTGGACAAACCCGGCGGCTATCTTTCAAACGACCGCATGCCGCCAAGCGTATTTCTGGACAACACTCCCAACTGGGAATTCGGGGTGCTGCAGCAGGTTCGCGATCTGGCGCGCGTCATCCGCAATGACTACAGCCGCAGCCAATCGCAGTCCAAAGAGGTCGAATACGTTCGGGACGCCGAGCAGGCCTTCTTCATCGATAACCATTCCTGGATCTTCCCTGCCAGCGAATCCGAGTACCGTAAGGCGATCGAGGGATTCACGCAGTATCGCGACAGACTCGCAGACGATCTGGACGGCGATGCGCAGTTCTACGCACGAGCGGACAACCTCAGGGAATGGCTGGCGCAGGTCGAAAAACGCCTCGGCAGCCTGACGCGCCGCCTCGGCGATAGCGTTGCGACGACTCGAATTAACGAAGACCTCGCGGGCGACCCATCGGCTGAAGCCTCGAACCCACAGCCGGACAAAGTCGACGTGCGGACGTCCTGGTTCGAAGTCGACGACGTATTCTTCGAGGCCCGCGGCACCGCCTGGGCACTCGTGCATTTCTTTCGCGCCGCCGAGTTCGACTTCGCACACGTGCTCGATGATAAGAACGCCAGCGCCAGCGTGCGACAGATCATTCGTGAGCTCGAGGCCAGCCTGCAGCCGCTGCGCTCACCGGTCATCCTGAACGGCAGCGGCTTCGGTTTCTTCGCGAATCACTCGTTGGTCATGGCCAACTACCTGGCGCGTGCCAATTCGGCCGTGATCAATCTCAGAGAGTTGTTGGATCAGGGTTGACTGCAGCCCGCCAGGAATCCGCCCGCATAGCTAAGTCTTGCATAGTTTTTACATTAATAAAATGATATAAATTATTGTTTTTAATAGATTCCTAGCCATGTCGGAATCTGCTTCCAGGATTCACCCAAGGCTTTGTCCAGACGCTTGTAGTCGGGTTCGAAGCGCCCGACCCGCAGCCAGAAGCGGCGCGAATGATTCATATGCCTGGCGTGGCATAGCTCGTGAATCATCAAATAGCGCAACAGCGAAGGTTCCAGGAACAGCAAACAGTAGTTGATGCTGATCGTGCCAGTCGAGGAGTGACTACCCCAGCACGTGCGCTGCCCACGAACGTGCATGGCCGTAAATGGGTTGTCCGACAGCGCGGACAGTGACTCGAGGCGCGGTCGAAATTCGGCTTTGGCGACCGATGCCAGCCAGCGCTTCAGCGCCCCGATACAGAGCTTGTCGTCGCCGGTGCAGCCGCCCAGGACGACGGCGTCAGCGTGACTGCGATAGCGCACCGTCTTGGCGCCGCTCTGTCGCTCGTAACGAACGCGAAAACGCTGCCCGATGGCCGGTAATTCAATGAGGTTGGGCAGCACAAACGGCTCTGGCGGCAATACCTGTGCAAACGATGCCCGCGATTTCTCGATCCAGGCGCGGTGTTCTTCAACGAACGCCCGCACATCGCGCGCTCGCGTGCGGCGTGGCACGACCACCTCGACCCGGCCGCGCGGATACACCTTGATGGACAATCGGCGTGCGCGCGTGCTCTCGCGCACAGAAAAGCCCGCCGCATCGCCGGGCCCTTCGGTATCCGCAAAAAGTCTGAGTTGTTCTGCCGCGCCGCGCACGGCTCGTATTCTACGGACCTTCGCTCAAGATGCGAACAGCCGCTACGGGCGATTGCCGCTGAAGCGAACCGCGTCACTCATCGACATTTCACCCTCGACGCCACCGACCTCGGCCGAATCACTGATATACAGCTTGACCTCGCGTTCGAGCACGATCTTGCCTTCGACCCGCGATCCGGGGCCGATCACGATTTCGGGTACGCGTGACTTCTTGCCGCCCCAGCCCCACATGCTCGGTTTCTCGATGATCAGGTCGCCTTTGATGACGGCGCCATCGCGCAGATCAACATTGCCGCTCACGGTTTTGACGTTGCCGCTGACAACGCTGCCCTCGAACTCGATGTCACCGTTCACGTTGCCAACATCTGCCGCGACAGTTACGCCCGACTCGAGCGTGATGCGCCCATTGACGGCACCTATCTCACCGTCAATCGTCGAATTCTCGCCAACACTGACCGAACCGTTGACGGTTGTCAGACTCTGCGCCTGGACATTGTCCGCAACACTCAGGCTGCCATTGACCGTCACCGCATTCTCAATACGTGAATTCTCATCCACACGAATCTTGCCGTTGACCGTTTTCAGGGTGCCCGTCACGACGGCGCCTGCACCGACCGAAACGCTGCCATTGACAGTAGTTGCGCCATCGGATTCACTGCCGGCATCGACCTTGATGCTTTTGTTAACGCTGGCGCCGTAAACCGGCACAGCCATCAGCATTATCAGCAAGCCGACCGTGAATGCGCTTTTGACTAGTACTTTGCTCATCTTCAATCCCCATGCATCAGGTACTCTTTAGATACCTCCACTGGCCAAACGGTTGCAACCCGACAATAAGAAATGCCCTACCCTCTGATTGATATAGGCGCCAATCTGACCCACGACAGTTTTGATGTTGATCGTGCCGAAATGATGCAGCGTGCGGCAGATGCCGGGGTTACGCGAATGATCGTTACCGGCAGCAGCAATCAAGGCAGTCTGGACGCAGTCGCCCTGGCTGAGACGGCACCGGGCCGGCTGTATGCCACGGCTGGCGTGCATCCCCACCACGCCGCGGACTTCGACGATACCAGCACGGAGCTTATTGCGCGGCTCGCCAGGAACGATGCCGTTGTGGCCATTGGTGAATGCGGCCTCGACTATTTTCGAAACTTCTCGCCCAGGCAAGCACAGCTGGATGCGTTCCGCGCCCAGCTCGATATCGCCGCTGAGACAGCTCTGCCGGTTTTTCTGCACCAGCGCGACGCCCACGACGACTTTGTCGAGGTCCTGGAGGCAATGCTGCCCAGGATCTCGCGTGCCGTGGCGCACTGCTTCACTGGCGAACATGAGTCGCTGCAAGAGTATCTGGCCATGGGCTTGTGGATCGGTATAACGGGCTGGATATGTGACGAGCGGCGCGGGGCGCACTTGGAGGAAATCGTCTCGATTATTCCGGACGACCGCTTGCTGATAGAGACCGACGCGCCATACCTGCTGCCACGGACCATTCGTCCGAAGCCCAAGACGCGACGCAACGAACCGGCTTATCTCCCGGAAATACTGCGGGTGGTTGCCAGAGCGCGTAATCAGAGCGAGGAACATGTGGCAAAAATAACGACGGACAACGCGATTCGGTTCTTCGAACTGGATTAGCGCGTCAGCTCAGCCGGGCGCCACATCAGCAGATCAGAATACACGGTTCGCCCGAGCTGAAACTCGGTCGTGCCAACCTCCTCGAAGCCATATTTGCGGTAACAGTTGACTGCCCACGAGGCATCTCGCCATACCGAGAGCCAGATCCCGTCCGCGGCTTTGTCGCGCGCATAGCGGGCGGCCGCTGCGATCAGCAGCCCGCCGATGCCAAAACGCTGTTGTTGCGGAAGAACGTAAACCTGATGCAACTCGAGAGCCCTCGTGGCCGGCACCTCATTCGGGCGCGCGTTCTCACGAATCTTCACGAATCCCACAGGGTCGGCATCGCGTATCGCTATCAGGTAGGTATGACCGGGTAGGTCCATCTCCCCGCGAATCGCGTCGGGGCTGAAGAAATCCTCGAGATGTGCAATCAGATCGTCAGGTTCCGACCATTCTTCGTAGGCCGCTCGAAATGAAACGTGCCCGATTCTTGAGAGCGACTCGACGTCGGCGGGGCCGGCTTCACGTATTTCGATTTCGGGCTGCATCAGATCGCGAAACCTGGCTACGGCTTGCGCCGCCCGACGATCTGGTCAACTTGTGCGCCCACGGCGGCCTTGCGAATCAGTTCCCAGTGCGGTTTGAAGGCATCGACCTTGACCTTTGCCACGTCCTTGTCGTGCTCACCGAACTCCTCGAGGAGCTCGTCGAGGTTGCACACAAGATTTGGCACGCCTTTCGTAAACTCTGCACCGTCAAGAAACAGAATCCGTCCGGAAACCGGCACCTGACGGACAATGTGGCGCACGGCAGCGATACGATCGTACAGTGCCGCCTGTGGATTGGGAAACGTATAGCGGCGGTCCTTGCTGATGACCGCCCATTCCTGCATCTTGTCGCTGCCAAAGACGGTGCCGACGGCTTCCTTGATGTCGATAATCAACAGGCCCTGCGACGTGAGTATCAAGTGATCGATCTGGATCTCGCCTTCGTCACCATTCGGAATCAGCAGGTTGTCAATGCGGTCGTGGCCGATTTCAGTCAACACCCTTTTCAAGCGCGTGCCGCGACCGCGACGAAGCAATAGATACGAAACCACGACAATCAGCGCCACGACAAGGGGCACGATCCATCTGGCCTGCTCCGTGGTCATCAAGTCCGCCATCAGCCGAAATGCTCCGCCATCGCCACCGCAAGCGCATCCAGATCGGCGTTGATCGCTACCGAGTGGCTCGGCCGTGACAGAATCTCCGCAAGCTCTTTGGGCAGAGGCACTGCTACGCCGATCAACGGCTCGACAATCGTTTCGAACTTCGCGGGATGCGCGGTCGCGACGAGAATCCAGTCAGTCTCTGCGCGCAGCTCTGTGTCGAACTGGCGCCACGTATGTATCGCAGTTGCAGTATGCGGACAGGTCGCAAAACCGAATTCTGCGAAGTCCCGCTTAATTTCCGCTTCGATCTGTGTATCGTCAACGGACGTGACGCCGAGACAATCGCGAAGGACTTCCGCGTCCCCGAGCATGCTGCGCAGCCGCTCCATATTACTCGGATCGCCTACGTCCATGGCAGACGCCAGGGTCTGGACGCTCGCGCGCGGTAGCCATTGCAGCGTCTCAAAGTAATCCGGAATTGTCCTGTTCGCATTGGTTGCAAGCACAATCGGCCCGATCGGCAAGCCCATCTCACGCGCCATGATACAGGCCAAAGCGTTGCCGAGGTTGCCGGTGGGAATTACGAACCCGGGCTTGCGGCCCGTCGAGTCGTAATGCCGCAGACTCGCATTGGCGTAGTAGGTGCTCTGCGGCAGCAACCTGCCAATGTTGATGCTGTTGGCCGAACTGAATCGATACTTTGACGACAAAACCGGGTCAGCTAATGCGAACTTGACGAGCGCCTGGCAATCGTCGAAAGCGCCTTGCACTGACAGGGACAGTACATTGTCGCTCCAGCAGGTCAGCTGATGTGCCTGTCTGGCGGAGACGCGGCCCTCTGGAAACAGGACTACCACACGCATTCCCGGTCGCTCGTTGAACGCTGCTGCAACGGCCCCGCCCGTATCACCCGAAGTGGCCACGAGAATCGTCAGCGGTGCCGCTTCATCGCCCTCGAGGCGCGACAGACATGCCGCCAGGAATCCGGCGCCCACATCCTTGAACGCCGCCGTCGGGCCATGATACAGCTCAAGCAATGCAGCGTGGCCGTCGTTCGTCGGCAAGGGCGTTGACAGGATCGGGAAACTGAACGTCTCGGCAAGAATCTGCGCCATATCATCGCGAAGTGCTGAGTCTGTGAAGAACGGGCGCAGCAGAACTGCGGCAACTTCCGGAATCGTTCCAGCACCGTCGAAATCGGCCGTCGCAAAAGACGGTAATTCGATAGGCACGTAGAGTCCGCCATCGTCTGCGATACCGTTGACGAGTGCCGCGTCGAGGCTGACCGGGGAACCGCCGCGCGTGCTGACGAACTGCATTGTCAGGTTTCCACGTGCGCGCCAGGTGCATCTAGCGGGCTCACCCACGACTGGCAGTCGATTCCAATCCCGCGACACGCCTGTTCCATGGCAATGGCAAGATTGCTCGCTACATTGGATCTGCAAAGCGCGAAGATGCTCGGGCCGCTACCGGAAAGGCTGACACCGAGCGCGCCGCCTTTTTCGGCAGCTGCCTTGACAGCGTCAAAGCAGGATACATTGCCGGCACGCTGCGGTTCGATGACGACATCCCTGAGCGTCTTGCCAATCAACGCAATGTTATTAGTCGCACAGGCCGTGAGAAAGCCGGCGAGATAACCTTGTTGGCTCAACCACTGCTCGAGCGAGTAGCCTTTCGCCAGAGAACGGCGGGCGTGAGCGGTGTTCACCTGCAGTTCGGGATGAATCAGCACCGCGCTCACGCCGTCCGGCACCGGTACACGAAACGTTTCTGGCAACAGCACTTGCGGGCACAGAATCATACCGCCCAGCAGACTCGGCGCCACGTTGTCCGCGTGCACACCGCCGCTCGCGTATTTCTCGCCTTCAAGAGCGTAAGGCAGCAGCTTTTCCATCTCGAGCGGCCTGTCGAGTAGTGCGTTTACAGCGACTGTTGCGGCAACTGCTGAAGCCGCCGAACTGCCCATGCCCGACTGTAGCGGTACGCCCTTGTAGACCTTTAGCTCGGCGCCGCCGGAGCCACCGAAGTCGTTCCACAAGGCTCGTGCGGCAATCGACGCCGTCTT
>JAOTUB010000029.1 GCA_029864095.1 Gammaproteobacteria bacterium
TTGGTTGAGGGTCAGAAGGTGAAGTTCACTGTTACGCAGGGCCAGAAAGGTCCGCAGGCAGAGAATATCGAAGCGGCTTAATTGACGCGACACGGCCTGCAATGCACCTATTGCGGGCCGACCTCACACTCCTTGAGAGTTGAGGCCCAAAGGGGCGGGACCTGTAGGTCTTGCCCTTTTTTGTTGGGCCGGGAATTCAGTCAGCCCTGGTTCGTCCTCGCGAGGACCGTCAAGGTCCGTCTCAAGGAATGCAAATTTGCAGGGTTCCCGGGCGACGAGTCTGTCGTGCAGCGATATTTCCATGTCGAAGATCGAGCGGTCGATATCCCGGCGTGCAATCAGCGGGTCAAGATGGGAAATACGGTCTTCGTTTGAGATATTGAAGATATCTGTGTCAGGGAATTCCAGATCGATTACTTGCAATTGCTCATAGCTTTTATTGCTGAGCTGCGTAATTTCATGGAGTTACGGCTGATTATCGAGCTCCGATCTCGCGATGCGGCTGGAATTGCGGTCGCGACTATCGTGGTACAGTGACAGAATGTGTAGTCGCGAATCTACCGCGGATTACCCATCTCAATAGACAGACCATGGACGACCACAGCATCACATGTAAATCCGAAAACGTTTACTACGACAAGGACTTCAGGTACCAAAGACTGGCCAACGCGGTCCGCTACGCGCAGATCGACGGCGCGCGCCAATTCAACTCAGAGCAGGGGCAATAGTCATGAGTAAAGAACGAAAGAGCAACAAAGAGACGAAGAAGATTCCGGGCATGACGGCGAAGGAAAAGAAGGCCGCGAAGAAGGCGAAGAAAAACGAAAGGGGGCGTATCGGCGCATGATCCGACCCGCCTCGTGATTGCCCGACGCTACATTTTCTTTACCGTCTAAAGGGGCTGGTACTGGTGCCCGCCGTGACGCCCGATCCCGAATCACTTGCTGTCATCCAGGGGAAGCCAAGCATTCGAAATATCGTCGCAATACGCTCTTTTGGTTTAGCTAGAGTTACGCTGGATCAGCAATTCTGCTCACTGAAAATCCGCGTGCCGGTGGTTCGACTGTAGAATAGGGCGCAGGAGGCTGTGTATGGCTAACGAGCCCGATTTTATCGACTACGTTTGTGACCAGATTGATGACGCATGCGATGTGTCTTACCGACACATGTTCGGTGGCACCACGCTGTACTCAAAAGGCAAGGTCGTCGCGTTAATCTGCGACAACCAGCTGTTCGTCAAACCGACCGACGCGGGCAGGGCCTACATTGGCAACGTCACAGAGGCGCCCGCTTACGAAGGGTCAAGGAACTTTTTTCTCGTTGAAGACGGAATCGATGACACTGAGTGGCTGACCGGTCTTATCCAGCAAACCGAGCAGGAACTCCCGCCGCCGAA
This sequence comes from Gammaproteobacteria bacterium, assembly GCA_029864095.1. GTDB lineage: Bacteria > Pseudomonadota > Gammaproteobacteria > Steroidobacterales > Woeseiaceae > UBA1847. Next base: position 1,397 of record JAOTUB010000029.1, read on the forward strand.
GCCACGCAAAAAGAAGTAGCCCCCGCAACGTTCGAGCCCTGAAATGAAACACGAGATCGTAGTCTTCGGTGCCACGAGTTTTGTAGGTCAGATCCTGTGTCGCCACCTGGCCGAGCGGTTCGGCGCCGGGGAACTCGACTGGGCCATGGCAGGCCGCTCGCCCGAAAAACTCGACGACCTGCGCGCGACGCTCGCGGCTGCGCATCAGGATGTGCCATTGATCGTCGCCGACGCGGCGGACGAGGCGGCGTTGCGCGAGTTGGCCAGCGAGGCGCGGGTCGTGATGTCCACGGTGGGACCCTACGCAGTGTATGGCGAGCCACTGGTGAAGGTCTGTGCCGAAAGCGGCACTGACTATTGTGACCTCACTGGCGAGGTGCAGTGGATGCGCCGCATGATCGAGCGTTACGAGAAGACGGCGGCAGCCACTGGGGCGCGTATCGTGCATTGCTGCGGTTTCGATTCCATTCCCTCGGACCTCGGTGTCTTTTTCCTCCAGCAACAGGCGTTCGAACGTTTCGGATCCCATTGTGAGCGAGTGAAAATGCGCGTGCGCGCCATGCGCGGTGGGGCATCGGGCGGCACGGTCGCCAGCATGATGAACATCGCCAAAGAGCTCGCGGCCGATCCCGCACTGCGCCGGGAGATGGCCAATCCGTATTCCCTGTGTCCGCCGGATCATCCCGCGAAGGCCCGACAGCCAAACGTGGTCTTCGCTGAGCGCGACGAGGACTTCGACGCCTGGGTCGCGCCGTTCGTGATGGGCAGTGTCAACACACGGGTCGTGCATCGCTCCAACGTTCTCGCAGGGTGCGCCTACGGCAACAATTTCCGTTATGACGAAGCGGTATTGACCGGCCGCGGTATCGGCGGCTACGTAGCCGCGATGGGCGTCGCAAGCGCAGTCGGTTCATTCATGCTCGGAGCCGGCATCGCCCCCGCCCGCTGGGTGCTCGAGAAATTCGTGCCCGCTCCGGGCGAAGGTCCGAGCCCCGAAGCGCAGGAGAAAGGTTTTTTCGACCTTCGTTTTGTCGGCAGGACGGCAGACGGCGAGAAGCTGAGCGTCAGGGTGACGGGCGACCGCGACCCCGGCTACGGCTCGACTGCAAAGATGCTTAGTCAGGCCGGCCTGTGCCTCGCCAGGGACATTGCGAAAGAGAACACAGCGGGCGGTTTCTGGACCCCCGCAACGATTTTCGGCGACCGCCTCATCGAGCGGCTGCGCCGCGACGCTGGTCTGACATTCGAGGTGCTCGACGGCCGATAATCTTGCGGCGGTCGTAACAGATGCGTGGAAAAGGCGTCAGGTTTGTTGTTCCCTTACGCCAAATCGAAGCGTCGACCTCGTGATAGCATCGCTCAACCAAGCGATCGGAGACCCCCGCATGCCCGAGATAATCCCACTAGGTTGGTTTCACACTGCCATGGGCATCATCGCCCTTGTCAGTGGTGGTTTTACGCTCGCCAGGTTCAAGGAAATATCTCCGCAGACGCGATCGGGGCAGATCTATCTGGTGACGACCTTGATCACCGCGGGAACTGCACTGGCCATTTTTCAGCGCGGCGAGTTTGGGCCAGGTCATGCCCTGGCGGTGATGACATTGGCGGCTTTGGCTGTAGGGACGGTAGCTGCAACAACGAATCTCTTTGGAAAACTCTCTCGTTACGTGCAGGCGATCAGTTACTCGGCGACACTGCTCTTCCATTGTATTCCTGCGGTAACAGACGGTTTGCTGCGCTTACCCGTTGGCAACCCTGTTCTGACGTCAATAGATGATCCAATTCTGAAGATGTGTTACCTGGTCCTGTTGCTCCTTTTTCTGGTTGGCGTCAGCCTGCAGTTGCGCTGGGTCTATCGACAGCCCGCTTAGTATTGGTGGTTCGAAGGACCGCGGCTGCAAGCAGCCCTCGCTCTCGCTTCGTTCGGGTAGCCACGCATCGCGTGCCTAAATAAGACTGGAGGGCAAACCGAATCGTCCTCACAAATGCAGCTCAACAATGTCGCCGTCAGACACGAGATGGTCGGGGCCAACTTGCTGACCGTCGAAGACCTCGGCACCCCACATGCGCGCAAACTTCAAGCCTCGGGCAATGTCTTTGTGCACCAGGCCCGCGACATCGAGTACCGTGCCTCCACGTCGCACCGTGAAGGGCTTGTCAGTATCTGGCGGTTTGCCCGGCGTCTTCGTGTAAACACGGATGATTTCAAGTGCACGAAAAAGAAAAGACCCTAGCTCATCCAGGCCCTCTCCGGTTTTCGCCGACATAGTCAGAGCGGGAAAACGCAATCCGAGCAACTCCTCGAGAATCTCGACTTCCTCAGGGTCGGGATCGAGATCACACTTGTTGGCGATCAACACAGTGGGCAAGTCGAGACGAAACGGATCTTCCGTCTCATTCGGTTCCCCCGGTTGCAGGCCCGGCCATGCTGGTGTAAGGAAAGCTTTCTTGTCCGCCAAGCGCTCGAGGATTGTCGGGACCTGCTCCAGGCAATCGGGGTCGCTGACGTCGATCACGAGCAAGACCCCATCGGTATGTTGCAGGGCATTGATAAACCACGGCTCCATGAAGTCACCGGACACCGGCGGCAGATCCACCAGCTGAAAGTGGATGTCCTCATAAGGGAGCATCCCCGGCACTGGAAGATGCGTGGTGTACGGGTACGGTCCAACGTCACTGCGTGATCCGGTTAAGAGTGCATGCAAACTGGATTTGCCCGCATTGGGCGGTCCCACGAGGCCAAGCTGTGCGGCACCGTCGGGGCGCACGACATGGGACGGGCCACTGCGGCGGCCGCCCTTCTTGGGGCCCGCGAGCTCCTCGGTCAGCTGCTTGATACGGGTCTTGATATCGGCTTGCAGGTGCTCCGTGCCCTTGTGCTTGGGAATCGTCCGCAACAACTCCTTCAGGCAGGCCAGGCGTTCCCTGGGATCGCGCGCCTTGCGGTAAGCTTCCTCGGCTTTCTTATACGCGGGTGTAACATTGGTTGGCATACCAATGAATCTTACCTGAGCAATCTGCCTTCTTATCGATCGACACCGGCGACATCACGACCTGGCTCGTTACCGGGGAAAGCGCCGTTGCCAGCCCTCTGCTGGCGGCGGCCAAGGAAGCTATCTACCAGGCCACCATGGCGCGCCTTGCTTCGCCGAAAGAACCGCTCCGGTAACAGGCGGATGTGGTGAGCCGTGCCGCGTTGGCTAGGCAGAAGCTGGCCGCCACAGTTGACGCCGAGAAATCTGTTTCTCGGGCTTACGGGCAGTCGCGTCATTGTCTGAGGGCAAAGGGTGGCGGACACCTTAATCGCCCGAAACGGCGTGCCGGTGATTCGATTGATGGAACGGCAGCTGCACTGTCCTGATGAGCTCCGAGGGCTCAGCAGCCAATTTGTGCTCCGATTTCGTAATATAATGCGCCCTCGTTGGAGGTCTGGAACAATTGGAACACCTCGAACAACGATGCAGCGCCCTCCCCACCATTGACGCACCTTGTGCAGGCGATCTGTGCTGCACCGCGACGTCCTAGCAGGCTTCGGAAGAACATAACGGGAAAAAACGAATGAGCACGAAGAAACCGACGATCATTTACACACTCACCGATGAAGCACCACTGCTCGCGACCTACTCGCTGTTGCCGGTCATTCGCACGATTACGGCGCCAGCAGGAATCGAGATTGTTACGAGTGACATCTCCCTGGCTGCGCGCGTCCTCGCCGAGTTCTCTGATTACCTAAGCGACGCGCAAAAGGTTCCTGACAACCTCGCCGAACTCGGCCGCCTGACCCAATTACCGGACACCAACATCATCAAATTGCCCAACATCAGTGCCTCGGTGCCGCAGCTGAAGACTGCAGTTGCCGAGCTGCAATCGAAAGGCTACGACATCCCGGACTTCCCCGAAGACCCGCAGACCGATGAGGAAAAAGCGATCAGGCTGCGCTACGGAAAGACGATCGGCAGTGCAGTCAACCCGGTCCTGCGCGAGGGTAATTCGGACCGTCGAGCGCCAGCGGCGGTCAAGCGCTACGCTCAAAAGCACCCGCATTCGATGGAAGAATGGAGCCAGGCTTCGCGCACGCACGTCTCGCACATGCACGGCGGTGACTTCTACTCGAGCGAGAAGACTATGACCATGGATAAAGCTTGCGATGTTTCCATGGTTCTGGAAACCAAGAGCGGGAAAACGATCGTGCTCAAAGAGAAGGTCGCGCTGGAAAAGGATGAGATTATCGACAGCATGTTCATGAGCAAGAAGGCGTTGTGCGAATTCTATGAAGAGCAGATGGAGGACGCTTACAAGACCGGTGTGATGTTTTCACTGCACGTCAAGGCGACCATGATGAAGGTTTCGCACCCGATCGTGTTCGGCCATGCAGTCAAGGTCTTTTACAAGGACGCTTTCGCCAAGCACGGCAAACTGTTCGATGAACTCGGTGTCAATGTCAACAATGGCCTGAGTAGCATTTATGACAAGATCTCGACGTTGCCCGGATCGCAGCTGGAAGAGATCGTCAATGACCTTCACGCATGTCATGCACACCGCCCGGAGCTCGCGATGGTCGATTCGGCCAAGGGCATCTCTAACTTTCATGTGCCCAGTGACGTTATCGTTGACGCGTCAATGCCGGCGATGATTCGCAACGGCGGCAAGATGTGGGGCGCCGACGGCCGTCCCAAAGACACCAAGGCGGTCATTCCGGAGAGCACGTTCGCACGCATTTACCAGGAGATGATCAATTTCTGCAAAACGCACGGCGCTTTTGATCCGGCCACCATGGGCACGGTGCCCAATGTCGGGTTGATGGCACAGAAAGCCGAGGAGTACGGCTCACACGACAAGACCTTCGAGATTGCCGAGGCCGGTGTCGCGAATATCGTCGACGACCAGGGCAACGTGTTGATGGAGCAGCACGTCGAAGAGGGTGATATCTGGCGCATGTGCCAGGTCAAGGACGGGCCTATTCGGGACTGGGTCAAGCTAGCCGTGACCCGCGCACGCCTGTCCGGCATGCCGGTCGTATTTTGGCTAGACGAGTATCGCCCGCATGAGGCCGAACTGATCAAGAAGGTCAAGGCCTACCTCAAGGATCACGACACCGAGGGACTCGATATCCAGATCATGTCGCAGACCCGTGCCATGCGCTACACGCTGGAGCGCGTGATCCGCGGCAAGGACACCATCTCCGCCACAGGCAACATCCTTCGCGACTACCTGACCGACCTTTTCCCTATCATGGAACTCGGTACCAGCGCGAAGATGCTCTCGATTGTGCCGCTGATGGCAGGTGGCGGTCTGTTCGAGACCGGTGCCGGTGGCTCGGCACCCAAACACGTGAAGCAGCTAATTGAGGAGAATCATCTGCGCTGGGATTCACTCGGCGAATTTCTTGCGCTGGCGGTCTCGATCGAGGACCTTGCGCATAAGCATGACAGCCACAAGGCGAGAATACTGGCCACTACACTTGATGCGGCCACCGGCAAGCTACTCGATAACGGCAAGTCGCCGTCGCGCCGCACCGGAGAGCTCGACAACCGCGGCAGCCATTATTATCTTGCACTTTACTGGGCGCAGGAACTTGCGGAACAGACGGCCGATGCCGAGCTGCAGGCGTATTTCGCGCCGCTGGCCAAGACGCTGATGGATAACGAAGAAAAGATCGTCGACGAACTGAACTCGGTTCAGGGCACGAGTGTAGACATCGGTGGCTACTTCTTGCCCGATCCGGAGCGGACCGAGGCGGTGATGCGCCCGAGTGCGACCTTTAACGCAGCGTTGGCTGCGGCGCCGTAAGTAGCGGTCGAACCGGTATTGGCCGATTCTCGCCCTGCGGGCGAGCTGATTCTAGTGTGATCACCCTATTTTTGCGAGCTACGATCTTCATCATGGCAAGACGAACATGCTGAGGAGCAAGACGATGGTAGCCAAGAAACGTAAAGCAAAACAGAAAGATAGTGAAAAGATGGTGTATGAGGTCAGAGAGCAGCTGGAAAACGCATTTCTCGCAGGGCTAGGCGCTTTTTCGAACGCGCAACAAGCCGGTGGGAAGACGTTCGACAAGTTGGTCGAGGAAGGGGAGAAATTCCGCAAGAAGACCACCAGGAAAACCGAGTCGCTGATCGACGACGTCCAGGATGCTATCCGCGAAATGACGGACGACGCGCAGTCGAAGGCCAGCGGTCTGATGAAGCAGGTACGTGGCGAAGCGCGACGCAACCAACTCACTGAGATATTCGACAAGCAAATCGCCAGTGCCATGAAGCGTCTGCAGATAGCCACGAAGAAAGACATCGACGGAATCAACAGGAAACTCAACAAGATTGAGAAGATGCTCGAAAAGCAGCGGCCGGTTGCCGCAAAGAAGGCGGTACCGAAGCGTGCCACAGCCTCCAAGCCGCAGACCCCGATCAGGAAAACCACACCCAGGCAGGCAGCCTGAGGCGAGACAGTAAAGGAGCAACGAAATGACCACCAGGAAAAAAGCGACAAGCAAGAAAGCAACTGCGAAGAAAGCAAGAGCGAAAAAGGCGCCGCAGAAGTCAGCTTTTGAGAAATTGGTAAACAGCCCGGTTGGAACGCCGATTCGGGTCGCCAACAAGACTTTTCTCGCAAGCCTCGGCGTGATCGCGACGATGCAGACTGAGTTCGAGAAATTCCAGTCTGGCTTCGACAAGAAGTTCGAGCAACTTGTGAAAGACGGCGAGAAGGCTCGCAGACGCTATCAGAAGCAGGTTAAGAAAGTCCGCAAGACTGTCGCCGAAGAAATCGACGACACCGTTGAGGAAGTCACGGAAGACGTAACAGAACTCAAGGATCGTATCGTCGAGAAGGTCAGCGCAGCTGCCTAGTAGTCGACGGGCCTACGTTGAGGTATCTCCAAGGGCTGCTTGGAGCGGCCCTTGTTTTCTCGGGGGCTCCGCGACACTCAAAACCTGGATTGTGGCGCCGGTTTTCGTGGTCTTGGTATCTGAAAGTGGCCGGCATGCGCCTATTCAAACGGATGGAGGGTGCATGCCGCAGCCCGACGGAAACTCTTACCATAATGGAAAAGTAGCGCCCGCCGTTGCTCCGGTGGATAATCGTCGAGTGATATACACATATCGTGTGGTTGATGTGGCAAGGTTGTCAGTCAATCAGCCGTTCTTGAATTACGAATAACCGGCTCGGGAGTCGTTATGAAATTACACGTGCTATTGGTCGTCGGGTTTGCTGCCGGCATCGTCGGTTGCGCCGAGAAAGAGCAGGCCGCGCCCGAGCAGGTTAGTGAAATGGAAACAGCCATGCCGCCGGTTCAACCGGAAGCGGCCGCCGAGCAGGTTGAGGATTGGCGGGACTCTGCGTTCCTGGATCACATGCACGCGCACGCGGAGCAGCTCGACGATCTCAATTTCGCCCTCGGCGATGAGGACCTCGAAGCAGCCATGACGCCGGCCTACTGGTTGTCGCGACACGAGACGGTGAGCGGTCTCCCGGCAGACCTGCAGCCGTTTGTCGATGGCATGCGCGAGGCGGCCCGTGAGGTAGAAGAGGCGAACGATCTTGCCATCGCACGCGCTGCGGCAAAGCGAATCAGCGCGCAGTGCCAGGGATGTCACGCTGCAGTGGGCGTCGTGACCGAGTAGCGATTTCGCGCTGGGCCGCGAGCTTGACGATGCGTATTGTCCAGTCGGCGCCGGCCTTTATGCCGAACTGGCTCGCAAAGTCGCCGCTGTTGACGGCCAGGCCGATCGCTTGTAACGAATCGGAATACAGTAAAGGCTGGCCTTCATCGACATAACCGAAGGACCGCACATACGGAATTTCTTTTTGGAAAACCAGTTCGCCGGCGCGGAATATTTCAACAAGTACCTTCGAGTTGTCTGCAGGCGACAGGCCCACTGAGTCAACCAACGATTTTGGTATGTTTGTAACGACGTTGCCGAACGGCATTTCGATGTGCGTAACATTTCCAACGATCGCGTTGTTATCGAGTCGCTTCGGTTGCTGGTAGTTCAATCTCACGACGGTTGGTTCGAGTAGCGGGCCAACGTCTGAAAATTCAATCACCGCAGCGGCGAGCCTGGCGCCCGTGTAGGCGTAGACGTCACGACCGTGAAACGTATGTGAACTCTCCGAGCCGGGCCGGCGATTAATCGTTTCGTCGATCTGTCGCATCTCGACGATACCTTGTGTGTCCGCCACGAGTGTCAGGCTGCCGTTGTCCGGCGTTACGACGTAGTGTCCGGTGTTTGTCTTTGCGACCACTGAGCGACGATCCGTGCCGACACCGGGGTCGACGACCGATACGAAAACCGTTCCTTCAGGCCAGTAGTCGATGGTGCCCGCAAGTATGTACGAGGCCTGCCAGATATTGAACGGCTCAATGTGGTGAGTCAGGTCGTGAATTTGCAGGTCAGAACCGACGCTTAGCGCAACGCCTTTCATGCTGGCGACGAAGCGTTCTGATGTACCGAAGTCGGACAACAACACCAGCGCCCGCCGCGAATCGTTCTCAGCGCCGTCCGCCGTAGACGCTATAATGATTGAACAAATGATCAGCTGTCGGAATGCTCGGGACATTGGGTGCAAGCCTCTGTCTTATCAAGATATCATTGCCTGAGAAGAGCGCTGACCAAAGAGTCAGGCGATCAAGCGCCAATCCGGCACGCCAGGGGGACAGTGTATGAAGAAATGGACGGTATTGCTCGCCGCCGCCGCAGTTTTCCCGGGCGGGGCTGCGTGGCCTGCGGATGCTTTGGTATTGCAGTCGGATTTTGGCGTCAAGGATGCAGCAGTTGCATCAATGAAAGGTGTCGCGGTCAGCGTTTCCCCCGATCTCGAAATTTACGATCTGACGCACGAAGTGCCTGCCTACAACATCTGGGAGGCTTCGCTGCGGCTTGTTCAGGCCGCCGAGTACTGGCCCAGGGGTACTGTTTTCGTATCGGTCGTCGACCCCGGTGTCGGTACGGCGCGCAAGTCCGTGGTACTGAAAACGAAATCCGGCCATTACTTCGTATCGCCCGATAACGGCAGTCTGACCGCGGTAGCCGAAAAGCTCGGCGTCGCGGCGGTTCGGGAAATCGATGAGGCAAGTAACCGCCTCGCCAATTCGGAACAGTCTTACACGTTTCACGGTCGCGACGTCTATGCCTACACGGGTGCCCGGCTGGCGGCGGGCGTCATTACGTTCGCGGAAGTCGGGCGCGAGCTTCCCGCCGAAGTGTTGTCGATTCCCTATCAAAAGGCCCGCATCCATCAGGGGCGAGTGTACGGCAACATCGAGATACTCGACCCCCAGTTCGGCAATATCTGGACAAACATCGATCGTGAGACTTTCAAGGAGCTAAAATTGAATCCGGGTGACACAGTCAGTATTGAAATTTCCAACGGCGATGACTTCGTATTCACACAGACTTTGCCCTACTTCCCCACATTCGGCCGGGTTCCGGTCGGTAAACCGCTGCTTTATTTAAACAGTCTTAACAATGTGTCCCTGGCAATAAACCAGGGCAACTACTCTGAGACATTCCACATTCAATCGGGTGCTAGCTGGAATATAAGGATAGAAAAATGAACCGATTAAGCAGAGTCGCAGTTCTGGGAACCACCGCATTTGCGATGTTGTTGCTCACACACGGTAGCGTTTTAGCGCAGGCCCAGGAGGAGGAAACGGAAGAAATCGTCGTCGTTGGTAGTCGCGGCGAAGCGCGTGACCCCATGGAAAGCGCTGTACCTGTCGACGTTATCAGCGCCGATGAAATTGCCGCAGCGCACTCATTTGGCGGCGAGCTGGGCGAACTCCTGCAGGCTTTGGCGCCGTCATTCAGTTTTCCGCGCCAGTCCAACTCGGGCGCCGGGGACCATGTGCGGGCCGCACAATTGCGCGGTATGAGCCCGGATCACACGCTGGTACTGGTAAACGGCAAGCGGCAGCACACGGCTTCGGTCGTCGCGCTGGAGTCGGCGATCGGGCTGGGCACGAACCCGTTCGATTTCAACACCATTCCCCTGATCGCCATCGAGCGAATCGAGATATTGAGGGATGGCGCCGGGGCGCAGTACGGATCGGATGCGATCGCCGGCGTAATCAACATCGTGCTGAAGGACGCCGCCCAGGGTGCCACCGTAACGGCGTCGTATGGCAGCCATCGGACCGATTTTGGACCGACGAGCAGCAGCATTAGCGACGGAGACACATTCTCGGTGGCGGCGGACTACGGCTTTGCGGTTGGTGATGGCGGTAGCTTGCGCATCGGCGGTGAATATCGTACTCGCGACGCGACCAACCGGGCGGGCATTGGCGTGCTGCCATTCTTCGAAGACGACACGCCGGCCAACCAGGCGCTGAATCCCGCGCGCGTATTCGCACCCGGCGACGGCGGGGCCGATGACATCTATGTCTTTTACAATGCGACTGTTCCGGTCGGCGAGCGCGAATTCTATTCGTTTGGTCGGTATTCCAATCGTGAGACCGAGGGTACGGGTTTCTTCCGTTATCCGGACGGGTTCTCAAGTCTGCCCAGCGTCCACCCGAACGGATTTCGGCCGATAACCCTGGGTGATAATACGGATACGTCATTATCCGTGGGTTTGCGCGGCACGAACTTTCAATCCGATTGGGACCTGAGTCTGACCCTCGGCAGCAACGATTTCGACTCGGGGGTTAAGGATTCCGCAAATCCGTCGCTTGGTGCGGCGAGCCCGACGTCTTTTAATCTCGGTGGTTTCGAGTTTACGCAGATGACACTCAACGCCGACGTCGTAAAGGAATTTGAGCTTGATGGTCTCAGTTCGCCGATGACATTCGCTTATGGCGCCGAGGTGCGTTTCGAAGACTACGAAACAAGCGCCGGCGACCCCGAATCGTACGAGGCAGGTCCAAACGACGCCGCTGTCGGAGCGCAGGCCGGGCCCGGGTTGGCAGCTGGCACCGAGGCCAATGTCGACCGAACGGTGATTTCCGCATACGTCGATGTCGAAGCAGATCTAACGGATCGATTCACCATAGGTGGCGCGGCACGTTTCGAAGACTATGACGACTTCGGCAATTCGTTGACCGGCAAATTGTCGGGAAGGTTCCAGGCCACAGATACGTTTGCAATACGTGGTGCCGTGGGAACCAGCTTCCGTGCGCCGTCACTGGCGCAGATCGGCTTTGAAAAGTCGAAGACCGATTTCGGCGACGGCGGAATGCTGGAGCTGTTTCGGATTCTGCCGGTGTCGAACCCGGATGCCATCGCGGAAGGGGCCGTACCACTGAAGGAGGAGGAATCAACGAACTTCAGCGTAGGTTTTGTTTTCGATTCGGGCCCCGCATTCAGCCTGACAGTCGACTATTTTCAGATCGATGTCGATGATCGAGTCACGCTCATTAACGCGGCAAACAACATTGAATATTTTTCCAATCTGATCGATACGGAGACGACGGGATTCGACGTTGTGGTTGCCGGTGTGATTGAGGTCGGTGCCGGCACTTTTGACTGGAGCGTCTCGTACAACAATTCCGATACCGATGCCAAGAATCCCAGCGTGCTTGATGTGGAGGATTTGAACACGGTCGAATCCAAATCACCGGAAGACAAATTCATCGCGTCTGGCAATTGGATAGTCGATCGTTGGTCGGTGTTACTACGTTTGACCCAGTATGGCGAAACAACACGCGTGTTCGATTTTGGCGGAGGATTCGAGCCGACCCAAACCTACGGATCAGTCTGGTCCGTGGATGCGGACTTTGCGGCAAAAATTAACGACGACTGGACGGTAGCGATTGGCGCCGACAACCTGACAGATGAGTACCCCGATCGTTCCAGCGATGACATCAATTACTTCGGTCACCTGCCGTACGATGTGCTGTCGGGGATCGGCATGAACGGCCGGTATTTTTACCTTCGAACGCAATATGACTTTTAGGGTGCGTGGCGGCTGACTGAGGTTACAGGGTGTCAGCCGGCAGCAAGTTCCGCTTCACGACTGTCACCGCAGTCGTGATCGCGAACATGGTTGGCACCGGGGTGTTCACCAGTCTCGGTTTCCAACTGCTCGAGATTCGCTCCGGCTTCGCGCTACTCGCGCTCTGGGCCGTCGGCGGAATCGCCGCCCTGTGCGGGGCCATGACCTATGCCGAACTCGGCGCCGCCCTGCCGCGATCGGGCGGTGAGTACAATTTCCTCGCGCGCATATTCCACCCGAGCGTAGGCTTCGTTTCCGGCTGGGTATCCGCCACAATCGGCTTCGCCGGGCCTTCCGCGCTGGCCGCCATGACCTTCGCCGCTTACGCAACCTCGGTGCTGGACACCGGCGCCTCGCCGTGGGTGCGCCCCGCGCTTGCAGCCGGACTGGTCATCGTACTCGGTCTGGCACATGCGTCGAATCACCGCACCAGCGGCGGCACCCAGGTCGTGTTCACCGTCCTGAAGATCGGCGTCATCATCGCGTTCTGTGTGGCTGCCCTGGCGCTCGCCGGTGAACCGCAGCCGCTCGGTTTCCTGCCGGTCGCCGGCGACGGCGGGAGGCTCTTCAGCGCCGAGTTCGCCGTGGCGCTGATCTACGTGAGCTATGCCTACACGGGGTGGAATGCTGCGACGTATCTCAGCAGCGAACTCGAGGACCCGCAGCGCACGCTGCCCATTATCCTGTTCGGCGGTACGCTGGTGGTCGTGCTGCTGTATCTGGCGCTGAACTTTGTTTTCCTGAGCGTCGCGCCGGTTGAGGCCATGCGCGGCCAGGTAGAGGTGGGCTACATAGCCGCCCGAGCCGCCTTTGGCGAGTTCGGTGGCAAGCTCACCGGACTCGTGCTCGCCGCGCTCCTCATCTCCACGGTCAGCGCGATGACGCTCGCCGGCCCGCGCGTGCTGCAGGTTATCGGCGAGGATTTCCACGCCCTGCGGTTGTTCGCGCGCACCAACCGCGACGGCATCCCGGCGCTCGCGATCTACACTCAGACGGCGCTGTCGGTGATCTTCATCCTGAGCTCGAGCTTCGAGTCCGTCCTCGTGTTCGCCGGCTTCACGCTCGCGCTGAATAGTTTCGTCACCGTGCTCGGCGTATTTGTGCTGCGCTGGCGCCAGCCGGAGCTGCCGCGACCCTACCGGACTTTCGGCTATCCACTGACACCACTGCTGTATCTGGCGCTCACGGGCTGGACGCTCGCATTCGTACTCGTCAACAAGCCGGTGGAAGGCCTGTTCGGACTGGGCGTGATTGCCTCTGGTCTGGTTTTCTATCTCATCTCCGCGCGCGCCAGTCGCGCATCACCTTCCGCAGGTGGAACCCGGACGGGTGACTGACCGCGTAACGAATAAGGTCAAAGCCTCGCGGCGAGGCGGCTGCCCTGATCGATTGCGCGCTTGGCATCGAGCTCCGTCGCTAAGTCAGCACCGCCGATCACGTGGGTGGGTATGCCGGCTGATTCCAACGGCTCTTTGAGCTCCCGCAGTGGGAGTTGCCCCGCGCACATGACGATGTTGTCGACGTCGATCCAGGTCGGGCCCTCGTGCTTCTCGCCATAGGTGATCAGGAGGCCTTCGTCGCCGATGCGCTCGTAATTGACGCCGCCGATCATGCGAACATTGTTCTTCTTCAAAGTCGCGCGGTGTATCCAGCCGGTGGTCTTGCCGAGGTTCGCGCCGTGCTTGCCGGCCTTGCGCTGCAGCAGCGTTACCTCCCGAGCGGATGGCTCCGGCTGCGATCGCTCACGCGCAATGCCACCGCGCGCGTCGGCCGGATCGACGACGCCCCATTCCGAAAGCCACTCGTCGAGATGCATCGTGGGCGAACGGCCGTCGTGCACGAGAAATTCTGCGACGTCGAAGCCGATGCCGCCGGCGCCGATGATTGCCACGCGCTTGCCGACCGGCGATCGCTTGCGAAGAACGTCGATGTAGCTGAGTACTTTCGGGTGCTCCTGTCCTTCGATCTGCGGATCCCGCGGCAAGACGCCGGTCGCAATGATCACACCGTCATACGCTTTGGCCGTTAAGTCGTCAGCACCAATGCGCGTATTCAGATGCACGCGGACGCGCTTCAATTGGAGTTGTCGCTCGAAGTAGCGCAACATCTCATGGAACTCTTCTTTACCCGGAATTACCTTGGCCATATTCAGCTGGCCGCCGATCTCTGCCGCCGCCTCGTACAAGTCCACAGCATGGCCGCGCTCGGCCAGCACCAGGGCGGCGGAGATGCCCGCGGGCCCGGAACCCACTACGGCAAATCGCCGACGGGTTTCCGTGGCAACGTAGTTCAGCTCTGTCTCGTGACAAGCGCGCGGGTTCACGAGACAACTGCTCATTTTGTTGGAAAACGTGTGATCCAGGCAGGCCTGGTTGCAGGCGATACACACATTGATCTCGTCGGCACGTCCTTCGCGCGCTTTCTTCACGAATTCCGGGTCAGCCAGCATCGGGCGTGCCAGCGATACCATGTCGGCGCATCCGTCGGACAATATCTGCTCCGCCGTGGCCGGCAGATTAATTCGATTGGACGTCACCAGAGGAATAGCGACTTCGCGCTTCATCTTCTTCGTCACCCAGGTGAAAGCGCCGCGCGGCACGGACGTGGCGATCGTCGGAACCCGCGCCTCGTGCCAGCCTATACCCGTGTTGATGATCGTGGCGCCGGCAGCTTCGATTGCTTTGGCCAGTGCTACCGTCTCGTCCCACGTGTTGCCGTCGGGAATCAAATCGATCATCGATAGCCGGTAGATGATGATGAAATCATCACCCACCGCTTCCCGGGTGCGCGCCACGATCTCGACGGGCAAGTGCATGCGCTGTGAATAATCGCCACCCCACTTGTCCGTACGTTGGTTCGTAAGTGTGACCAGGAATTCGTTGATGAAATACCCTTCCGAACCCATGATCTCGACACCGTCGTAGCCGGCATCGCGGGCCAGTTGAGCGCAGCGAACAAAGGCCCTTATTTGTTTTTCCACGCCGGCGGACGATAACGCCCGTGGCGTGAACGGCGTGATTGGTGAACGTATGCGCGAGGGTGCTACCGCCAAAGGATGGTAGGCGTAGCGCCCGGCGTGCAGTATTTGCATCGCGATCTTTCCATCCTCGGCGTGCACCGCGTCTGTAATTCGCCGGTGCCTGGTGGCTTCGCTTCGGGTCGTTAGCTTGCCCGCGAAGGGCTTTACCCAGCCCGCGCGATTCGGCGCATAGCCGCCAGTGACGATCAGGCCGACGTCGCCGCGTGCGCGCTCCGCGAAATAGGCCGCCAGCCGCTCGTGCTTGTTGCCGTCTTCGAGCCCGGTGTGCATGGACCCCATGAGCACACGATTCTTTAGCGTCGTGAACCCGAGGTGCAGAGGCGCGAACAGGTGTGGGTAGTTCGTGTCGGTCAATGTATGTCCTTTTGTGTGAACGCCAGATTGCCGCGAAGTTCGATCGCCTCGCTTGATCGGCCGACGAGCACGTCGAAGACGCCCGGCTCGGCGCGCCAGGCCCTTGCCTCGACGTCGTAGTACGAGAACGAACGCCGATTCAGCTCGACCGTGACGCGCTGCGTTTCACCCGGCTCGAGGTGAACTTTGGCAAAGCCTTTCAGCTCCTTCGGCGGCCGGGGCACGCTGCTGTGCTTGTCGGCGACGTACACCTGCGCAACGTCGGCGCCGGCGCGACTGCCGGTGTTGGTCAGGTCGAAAGTGACCAGCACGTTGCCGTCCCCGGTCTTCTCGGGCGAGATCTTGAGATTGCCGTATTCAAAGGTCGTATAGGAGAGGCCGTGGCCGAAGGGAAAGAGCGGCGCAACGCCGTTCTTCTCGTAGCCGCGGTAGCCGACGAAGATCCCTTCCCTATAAACAATTCGCTGTGTGCCGCGTTCGGGGTAGTAGTAGTCATGGGCCGGGTTGTCCTGCCAGTGTCGTTCGAAGGTTGCGGGCAGGCGGCCCGACGGGTTTACCGCGCCGAACAGAATCTCGGCCACCGCCGTGCCGCCTTCCTGGCCCGGGTACCACGCCTGCAGCAACGCCGGCACCCGTTCGATCCAGCCGTTCATATCGACGGCGCCGCCGGCGGTCATAACGACCACCGTTTGCTTGTTCGCCGCCGCCATCGCCTGGATCAGCTCGTCCTGCCCGGGCGGGAGGCGGAACGTTCGATCGCTGCCCTCCGACTCGGACGACGCATCGAAACCGGCCGCGATTACGACCACGTCGGCCTTGGCGGCCAACGCTTTGGCCGTAGCTTCAACGCGATCGCCATGCCGCGAAAAGCCGAGCTGCAGCCGCTCGCCCGGCCACTTTTGCCGCCCATGATGTTCCAGAACAACTTTGTGGTTGCCGGCGTCGAGTGCAAGCGTGACGTAGTCGACCATAGCCTTGTTCAGGTTCCAGTTGTCGATCACGAGCTTGTCGTCGAGGAAGAGCCGGTACAGTCCGCCCAGGTCACCAGCTGCGCCGACGAAGACGTCGTAGGTGCCGTCTTCCGGTACTGCGTAATAACCCGTCCAGCGCTCCGAGAGAGTCCCTTGTGGAAACCGCGGTGTCCCGTTGCTCAATCCGATTTCGATGCGTGACTCCAAGCGCGCCAGCACCGGCGTTCCCGAAAGATCTGCTGCGGCAAAGTACTCGGCGCGCAAACCGGGTTCGCCCCCGCTGCCGTTCGACGAAAACTGCGTGGCGCTGATAATCTCCGACAAGGGTGGCAGACCACGGGCATAGAACACGTCTGTATTGCTGCCCGCAGCCGCAACCAGGCCATCGCGGATGCTCACTGAATTGAACGGCTCCACCAGCGAGCTGCCGCCGCCGCCAATCACAGCAGGGTGAGCATTGGGTCCGACGACGAGGATAGATTTGACACGCTCGCCGTCGAGCGGCAACAAGGCGTTTTCATTCTTGAGCAAGACCATGCCTTCGCGGGCGCCCTGCAACGCCGCCTGTTGGCCCTGCGGGTTATGGCGCGGAACAGAGGGGTCAAGTTGCTCGCGGTCGAACCAACCGAATCGAATCGCGACACGCAGCTGTCGCCGCACTTTGTCATCGATCGTGCTGACGCTGACCTTGCCCGCCTTAATCGCCGGCAGCAACTTTTCGCGATTGAACTGGCTTCCGGAAGGCATCTCGATGTCCAGTCCGCCGTTGGCTGCCCCAATGGCGTCGTACGTCGAGATCCAGTCCGACATGATCACGCCGCGGAAGCTCCACTCATTCTTCGCCACTTCGTCGTTGAGATAGGCGTGCTGCGACATGTAGGAGCCGTTGGTGAGATTGTAGCCGTCCATGATCGCGCCGACTTTGGCTTCCTTGACCGCCGCTTCGAAGGCCGGCAGATAAATTTCGCGCAGCGTGCGGTCGTCGACGAGCGAATCCGTATTGTTGCGGTCGAATTCCGAATTATTGGCTGCGAAGTGCTTGACCGTGGCACTGACTTCCTGACTTTGCACACCGTTGATGAAACCGACGGCAAGGCGCGAGGCGAGGAACGGATCCTCACCGAAGTACTCGAAGTTGCGAGCCGCCATCGGCGCTCGATAAATATTGACGCCGGGCGCCAGCAGAAAGTGCACGCCCCTGGCCCGCGCGTCGCGGCCGAACTCGACGCCGATGCGTTCGGCCAGCGCCGGATTCCACGTGGCGGCCAACGCAATGCCACCACCGAAGGCCGTTGCCGGACCGTCGTTGCGCACGCCCATCGGCCCGTCGGCCATTCTCAGGCGCGGCACACTCAGACGCGCGAGGCCTCGCAGGTAAAAGAAGTCAACGCCTGCAATCAGATCGACTTTCTCTTCAAGAGTCATTTGGCTGAGGATCGAATCGACGCGGCGCTCAACCACGGTGTCAGGCAGAGCGGCTGCGGGAGGGGTTTGGGCCATGGCGCGGACTCCTGCCAGCAAGAAGAGGGCTAACGATAAAGACATTCGCACTTTGCACTCACCTCTTCTTGTACTTGTCGTTTGAGCGGACGGGATTGACGAACAAACCGAACCATACCGCAATACGCCTGGCAGCGATAAGGCCGCGGAGTTCCTGCTGGATCCTGTGGTCCGCTGGCCCCGCGCAGGCACCGTGGCATCATCTGCTATCAAAAGCGGTTCAAGGAAGTTCCGAAGGACGTCGCTGAAGACATTGACGACGCTGTTCAGGAAGCCAAAGAAGAAGCTACAGAGCTCAAGCAACGTGTCGTCGAAAAAATTAGCGCAGCTGCCTGGTAATCGACGCTTCTCAGTTGAGGCAACACGCGACGGGCCGCATCCGGCGGCCGTTGCCTATTATCGCCCACCTGTGGTCACAATCTTGGCAAGTAACGGGGCCGATGAGCCGCCTAAGCCCGGGCGGCACGCTTCCAATCGACATTTTTGAACCGAAAGTTTGATCCATGTCTCAGATCCGAGAGAGATATATGACTCAATGCCATATAGGGGCCGATAATTGCTGGCATCGCTCATGGCACAGGCTCTCGATGGATGGGCACGAAGGACGCAGCACCGCCAAATTCTGCGAATTACACTGATGGAAACCTGGTCCTGATTTTGTCTCAGGCCGGCTCAATCTGCAGTGTGGTCGAGGCTTCTGAATCAGTTCGCGACAACCTTGTGTCGAGCGTCGAAGTGCCGTCAATCGATCGATTGTGGTCCGGTGAAATGACCAACAGCATTCGCGACTCGCTGAAGCGCACGGTTCGGAGTCGGCAATCCCACAGCGTGGAAATCGAGGATCCCGATACCGGGCTGCTCAACGAATTCATTTTTGTCGCTCAGGGTCGCGACCGTGTCTTGATGATTGTCCGCGATCTCTCAGAGCAGAAACTGGCATTGTCTCGCGCACGGCAGCTAGCCTACATGGATGACGTGACAGGACTTCCCAATCGAGAGTTCCTGTTCCGCGAACTGCAGAAGATTACCGACGTTCAGCGGCTCAAAGAGGGCCGGGCCGCGATGATTTGCCTACATGTTGGCCAGTTCGACGACCATGGCTACGTACTCAACTCGGCACAACAGGACGAGGTGCTGAAGGAGCTCGCGGCGCGGTTGACAACCCACCTTCGCGGGTCGAATGACGACAGCGTCACTGATTACGAGCGATACTCGGTCGCGGCGCGAACGGACTATCGACAGTTCAGCGTGGTGTTGCCGTATATTGAAAGCGGAGAAGATGCCGAGGCCGTCGTCGAGCGCTTGATTAACGATCTTGCGCAACCGGCGACGGTGGGCGCACGTACGGTGACGGTACGCGCGTGTGGCGGTGTCGCGTTATTCCCACAGGATGGAATGGATCCCGCCGCACTTTATGAGAATGCGATTGGCGCGATGGAAGATGCGCGCAACGACCCGTCAGCGCCGTTCAAGTTTCACTCGGGCACAGTGCGATTACGGACGTTGCAGAGAAAAGACCTTGAGGTCGAACTCAAGACGGCCCTGGAGCACAACGACTATGCTCTGAATTTCCTGCCGATCGTTGACGCGGAAACGGGCATGCCGACCACCGTTGAAGCATTGTTGCGCTGGCCCGAGACGATACTTGGAACGCAGCCAACCCGAAAAATCGTCCGGGTGGCGGAACGTACCGGACTGATTCTACCGATCGGGCAATGGGTCCTAAGGCATGCTTGCGAGCAACTGCAAGCCTGGCATCGTGCAGGTCACACCGACGTACGTATAGCGGTTAATTTGTCGGCACAGGAATTGGTGAGCGATGGTATTGCGGAGCGAATTGAAAAAGTTCTTGCCGAGACAGATACGAGCCCCTGTGATCTCGATCTCGAGATCAAGGAACACATGTTGTTTCGCGAGGTGCTGACAGACTATGCAACTTGCAAGAGGCTAAAAGCACTTGGCATAAGGATTGTTGTCGACGACTACGGTGTCGGGGCGTGCTCGCTGGCCCACCTTTCGCAGAGTCCTGTCGGGGCGTTGAAAATCGACAACACATTCGTCTCGAGTCTCGAGACCAGCGACCGCGACAAGGCTGCGTGCGCAGCCGCAATCGCAATGGCAAAGGAACTTGGCTTAGACGTCGTTGCGGAGGGGGTGGAAACCGAGTTTCAGGCACAAGTACTGCGGGATCACGGTTGCCGCTACTTGCAAGGCTTCTTGTTTGGCACACCAATGACCGATAGCGAGATACTGCGCTATTTGAACGCGATGGCCGATCGGCTGCGGATGTCGGAAATCGCACGGTGACTTATTCCACGACAAAACCCGGTCCGGGGTCCCTGTCCGAACCGGTGGACCTGACGCAGACGATCAAGAAGCTCTCAATACCAGTTGACACCGTTGGCGATGCTTTCGAAGAACAGGGCGGCACGGCGCTGTTGCTTTGTCGGGACAACGACTCCCGAAAATGGGGCTCACGGTGGCTCGGTCAATCCGGTTTGCAAACAACCGTTCCAGCCGACCCGGCAAATGCTCTTGAGACAGCGAGGGCCCTGGCGCCTGATGTCATTGTTGTTGAGGGAGCTCTGACTGGCCCCGGCGGCGTACCAGTATTCAAGATACTGGACGACGCGGCCGATATGCGCGCCGCCGTAATCGTGCTGTGCGCAAACTCACGCGAGATCAAAGCAGCGCTGGATACGGATGCGTTCGACGTCGCGCGCAAGCCTTATGAATGGCAGATTATAGGCAATCGTGCCAGGCATGCTTTGCAGCTGAAAAACAGACAGCTGTCATTTGAAGCGGCCAACGAGTCATTACAGGAGGCTCTCGTGATCGCGAACGCCGCGCGTGAACGCCTGCGTAGTCAGGAGAGCTTTGAGCCGGTTACCGGGCTACCTAACAAAGCCAAGTTCATGGAATTGCTTCGACGCGGCATGCGTGCAGGTGATCGCGATGGCAACGCATTGGCCGTGTTTGTCATTGGATTTACACGCTTCCGCCTCGTCATAGAAGCCATGGGGCAAGAACAGGCCGATCGAATCCTGACACAGATCGGCCGCAACCTCGCCGATTGCCTGGGCAGTGCCGCCAATAGTTTCGAGCCGTTGAAAAGCGGCCTGCGCACAGCTGCCATAGCCAGTCTGGATCAGTTTCGATTCGGCTTGATGATGACGGATTCGGGCGACGACGCGCTATCGCGGTTCCAGCAACAACTTTTCGACACGTTGTCGCGCCCCATCCAGATTTCAGGACAGATCGTGCACCTGTCTGCTTGCCTCGGCGTTGCGGTCTATCCTCAGGACGCAGACGATGTCGATAGCTTACTGCAGCGCGCCGACAACGCAATGCGTGACGCGCAGAGTCGTGGCGGTGGGTTCAAGTACTACTGCTCTGAAACGGACGCGGCGGCGGCACGCAAATTGAAGATCGAACACATGCTGCATGAGTCTCTGGATCGCGATGAACTGTCACTGGCGTACCAACCGATCCTGGACGTAACAACGGGAAAACTACAAGCGGCGGAAGCGCTGCTGCGATGGCGACAACCGGACAATTCCTACATTCCGCCGGACGAATTCGTTGCCGTTGCCGAAGAATCCGGTTTGATGATTCGAACGGGTGAATATGCGTTGGATCGCGCATGCTGGCAGTTTACTCAGTGGCGTCGATCTGGAGTACAGCTCCCATACATATGTGTCAACGTGGCGAAAGTCCAGTTGATGAGTAGCGGATTCTCTCAATCTGTGCGGCGAATTCTCGAAAAACACGAAATGGATGCCGGCAATCTGGAGCTCGAGATCAGTGAGCGTGGTGTGCTTTCCGGGGATTACGATGTCATCACGCAATTACACGAGCTAAAGAAGCTCGGCATCAGACTATCTATTGATGATTTTGGCACGGGCGATTCGGCGATCGCCTACCTGAAAGACCTGCCCGTTGACGCCCTGAAGATCGATCGATCGTACATCGCCGGACTCACAGATAACCGCAAGGACGCGGCTATCGCCTCCGCAATGGTCGCGCTTGGGCAGCGGCTGGACCTTACCGTAGTCGCCGAGGGCGTCGAAACCAAAGAGCAACTTGCTGTTCTACGCGAACTCGGTTGTGACAAGTATCAGGGATTCCTCACCGCTGCAGCGCTGGAGCCCGATTCCCTTGCGGCCTTCGCCGCGAAACTCAGCAAGACCTGACAAAATGCGGCCGGGTTTAACCGGGCCGTTATTTGAACTGCGTCACACTTTTTGGGCCGTCGCGCGGACCTTTGTCGACGCCGGATCCCGGTCGATGCGTCTTAATGGCTCTCCTGGCATGAAGGGAGAGCGGGCATGAACAAGAAGACGCTGACAGGGGCAAACTAGTCATGCGGGCGACAAATCAAAACCCACGACGCACACGCGCATGCGTTGCCTTGTTGCTGGGCCTAATCGCAAGTCCTGCGGCTATCAGTGCTAACGACGCAGGCCATCCCATGCGGTTCGAGCACCTGACGCTCGACCATGGACTCTCACAAAGTAATGTGCTCGCGGTCTTGCAGGATTCCGAGGGCAAGATGTGGTTCGGTACCGAGAACGGGCTCAATAGTTATGACGGATACGAGTTCGATCACTACAAACGCGATCGGGGAAATCCGAACGCTCTGACCAATGATTTTATATTCGACGTCGCTGAAGGCGAAGCCGGCAGCCTTTGGATTGCTACTAACGGTGGCGGCCTCGCAGAGCTGAATCGCGAAACCGGGCTCGTAAAGACGTTCAGACATGATGCTACGAATGCCGACAGCATTTCCAGTAACGTCATTCGCCGGATTTTGATCGGTAACGACGGAATCATCTGGCTGGGCACGCGCGGTGCAGGGCTCGATCGGTTCGATCCGGCGACAGAGACATTCACACATATTCATGTGAGCAGCGACGAGACACCGGGCACCATATTTGCACTCCACCAGGACTCGGAAGGGACGCTTTGGGCCGGCGGGGATCACGGCCTGACTCGGCTCGATACTGAAACCAATGAGTTCGAGACGCTAACCGGAGGCAACTCGGACGAAACCACGATTGGTTCGCACAGCGTTCGCGCAGTTCTCGAAGACACCGATGGTCAACTGTGGATAGGAACCTATGGCGGCGGTCTGAGCCGACTGAATCGCGAAGACGGCTCGTTCGAGCATTTCGTTCACGATGCGGACGACCCGACGACGATATCGGGCAATCGGGTATCAGCGATCTTCGAAGATAGCGATGGCCGACTGTGGGTTGGCACGACGCAGGGCCTGAACCTCATCGACCGCTCATCGGGGGCGGCGGTTCGATACATGGCCGACGGCGCAGACTCGTCGAGTCTGGGTGATAACGACATTTCGTCGATCTACCAGGATCGGAGCGGCTTGATGTGGATTGGCACAAAGTCACAAGGGCTCAATAAGTGGAACCCGCGTACCTGGTACTACGGCTTTGAGCCAGCGAAAGAGGTTTCAGCGGATGGCAAGAGTCAGCCAAACGTCATGGCTTTTGTCGATGACGAAGCCGGAACACTCTGGGTGGGAACGTTCGGTGACGGCTTGAATGCCATCGACCGGAGCAGCGGCAAGATAACAAAATACCGCAATGACCCGAACAGCAATTATCGCATCGCGGACGATCGTGTCATGAGTCTGATGCGGGATCGCGGCGGTGATATCTGGGTC
This sequence comes from Gammaproteobacteria bacterium, assembly GCA_029864095.1. Lineage (GTDB taxonomy): Bacteria > Pseudomonadota > Gammaproteobacteria > Steroidobacterales > Woeseiaceae > UBA1847. Next base: position 24,876 of record JAOTUB010000029.1, read on the forward strand.
GGCACGATGACGAGCGGCATCACCCGCCTCAATCCGAGCACCGGCGAATCGACAAACTACCGTCATGAACAGGGGAATCCGAACAGCCTGGGCGCCAACGGCATCATGACGATGTACGAAGACAGGGCCGGGTTTGTTTGGGTTGGTACATTCGGCGGCGGCATTAGCCGCTACAATCCGGAGACGAATGAGTTTCGTAGCTTCTCGTCAGAGCCGAAAAATCCTTTTTCGCCAAGCAGTAACCGAATAACAAGTTTTGCCGAAGACGCGAGCGGCAACATGTGGGTAGGTACGGATGCCGGCGGCCTGAACCTGTTTGAACGCGAGACCGAGCGGTTCCATCACTTTTTGCACGATCCGGTTGACCCGAAGACTCTGGCCGCCGACACGGTCTACTCGATCAACGTTGATGCAGACGGCAATGTTTGGGTGGGCACCCACGGCGGTGGACTCGACCGCGTTGTCGGCAATGTAGACGATCCGGGCACGATCATTTTCGAGAATACGTCGCAGAAGGACGGCCTGACGAACGATGTCATTTACGGCATCCAGTTCGACGACGCTGGCTGGATCTGGCTGAGTACCAACTATGGCATCAGCCGCTTTAATCCGGATAGCCGTGAAATCAAGAATATGCATCGCAAAGACGGTCTGCAGTCGGAAGAGTTCAATTTCGGTGCGCATTACCGCAGTGACTCTGGTGAGCTGTTCTTCGGTGGGCATAACGGCTTCAACGCGTTCCATCCGGACGACATTCGCGCGAGTAACGTAATCCCATTGATTGCGCTGACCGGGTTTTTCAACGGAGGCGACGCGACGAAATCGGACCTGCCGATGGACGAGTCAGGCAGCGTGGAAATCAGCTGGAAGGACGACGTCGTCGCATTCGAATTTGCGGCGATGGACTTCGTCGCTCCGCAGCAAAACAGATTCATGTACAAGCTCGAGGGCTTTGACCGCGACTGGATCGATCTCGGCAATCGGCGTCGTGCGACCTATACGGACCTCAGCGATGGTCACTATCTATTTCGCGTCAAGGCCGCGAACAGCGAAGGAGTGTGGAACGAGGCCGGATTCGCAGTGCCTGTTCGAGTCACCGCCGCACCGTGGGACACCTGGTGGGCGTACCTTGGTTACATCGCAGTGTGTGCGCAGTTGGTCGCTGGCTTGTGGTACGGCCACCGCCGCAAAGTACGCCGCGAAGAGGAGTACAGCCACAGGCTCGAGCTAGAGGTTAACTCGCGTACCGAAAAGCTGCTGGACAAAAATCAACAGTTGCGGGTGCTGAACCAGGCGTTACAGGAGAGCAGCCTGAGCGATCCACTGACGGGCCTGCGCAATCGTCGCTTCGTTTTTGAGGAAGTGTCCCGGGACCTCGACGTCATTCAGCGTCGCCTTAGCGATGAACGGAACGGCGCGGATACTAACGACGTCTCCGAGCTCGTCTTCATGATGATCGACCTCGACAATTTCAAGCCCATCAACGATACCTACGGACACGCCGCAGGCGATCAGATGCTCATTCAACTACGCGACGTGCTGTTGGCGATCTGTCGCCGATCCGACTTCGTCATTCGATGGGGCGGCGATGAGTTCGTTGTGATTGCGAAGCAGACACGACCCGATGAAGCGGAGCAACTCGCAGAAAGAATCAGATCAAATGTTGCCAGCACGAATTTCACACTGGGCGATGGTCAGATCGTAAGAACGACATGCTCTATCGGGTTCGCGGCATATCCACTGTTCCGTGCACAGGCAGATGACTCGAGTCTCGACCAGATTATCTGCCTGGCAGACGGGCTCATGTATGAGGCCAAGAAGGAACGCAACGCCTGGGTCGGCATGCTCGGACCAAGCGAGGCGACTACCAGCTTCGACTATGACCACGAATCGATTGAATCAACATCATTGTTGTTCCGCGCAAGACGGGCGGGGAACCTCAGCAAATTCTCGTCAAATGCCGACGAGCAAAATGCGCATGTGCGCATGAAAAGCGCAGGCTGACGCGAGGAATTTGACATGAAACAGACAAGACAGTGCACACCAGGCGCAACTGGAAAAGCGAGTCGACGAATGAAAACCACCGGTAAGTTCCTTGCTCTGGCCGCCGCAATTGGTGTTGTCGTATTTGCTGACAACCCGGATTATTCTGCTGCGAAATTCGTGATCGCAACACCGGATGCCGAAGTTGCGCCGCAGGTGACAGGCTATTTTGCCGCGGCTGAAGCGGTCCGCGAAGCGCCCGGCGGAAGATCCGGCCACGTGCCGACAACAATCGAGTTCGATGCCTCAACGCTTCGGGCAGACAGCGCTCTGGTCGTGGCGCAGGCCGGCGGACGGATGGGTCCGCCGCGCATGAGCGAGCCCGGGAACGATGCGGCGAAAACGCCAGCAAAAATAGCTCCTCGCGACAAAATGAGCGGTCCGGTCGCCGCGCTGGCTGCCGCCGGTGGCGCCAGCATTGCCGAAATCGTTGTCCGCTACGATCAACACCCTGAACTGTTTGATGACGAGCTGGTCGTAGCCCTTGGCGGGGAAGTCACTCGTGGCTATGCGCACCTGGATATGCGTGCGATTCGTATACCGGCAGCGTATTTGGAGAAGCTTGCCGGCGATGACAACATAAACTGGCTTTCGATCGATGACGAGATGTCGGCCACGTCGTTGGCGTCGCGCAGAGCAGCAAACGTTCCAGCTGCCGGATCAGTCAACTCGGGCTACAGCGGATCCAACATCGGTATTGCGGTACTCGATACGGGCATAGCAAACCACGGCGATTTGAGCGATAACGTTCTGCAGTACTCCTTCCTGAACGGCGCGTATCCGCAGCCCGAGATCGTCAAGGGTAAAATCGTCTCGGCAAACGACAGCCCGCGCGAAGACCTTTTCGGTCACGGTACACATGTCGCGGGCGTATTAAGCGGCAGCGGCGGCGAGTCCAGCGATAATTACAAGGGCACGTCGACGGGCGCCAAGGTGCTCTCGCTGCAGGTATTGGATGGGCACGGCGGGGGCTCCATGTCGGATGTAATGGCTGCGTTGGATTGGCTGCTGACATACGGCAGCTATTTCGACATTCGTGTCGTCAACCTTTCATTGGGCAAAGTCATTTCTGAATCGAACGAAACGGATCCGCTGGTCATCGCGGTTGAAAATCTGTGGGATGCGGGCATGGTTGTCGTAGTCGCGGCTGGCAACGACGGCCACGATGGCAGCATGACGGTCACGAGCCCGGGCAATTCCCGCAAAGTAATTACCGTCGGCTCTCTGACCGACAACGGCACCGGTACCGACTTCAGCGACGACTACGTGTCTTCATTTTCTTCGACCGGGCCGACGATTGGTGACTACGTATTGAAGCCCGATCTTGTGGCACCGGGTAATCGCGTCGTCGCAGCCATTCCCACCGGTTCAGTGCTTGCTGTGAGTCTTCCTGAGCGCGTCAAGACCTGTGTGGCAACAGGCTGTAGCAGTGAATACCTGGAAATGTCGGGAACGAGCATGGCCACGCCCATGGTCAGTGCGGCTGCGGCGTTAATGCTGGACAAGGATCCGTCTCTGACACCGGCGACCGTGAAGGCACGTCTGATGCGTTCCGCGATGAAAATCAACGCGGATCCATCCGAGTCCGGTGCCGGCTTGCTCGACATTGATGCGGCGCTCAACGACAGCGGAACAGTGCCTGGTGAAGCGCTATCGCCCTCGATGGTCTTCGACGACGCAAGTGGCGGCGTCCTCGTTGAAGACACGGCGGTGCTCTGGGGCGACACCGTGTGGGGTGCAGGCTATTTGTTCAGCAGTGGGTTTACATGGGCCAGCGGCGCGACATTCACCGACGAAAATGGTGTCACCGCCAACGGCTATATGTGGACAGATGGTGAGGTTTCGGCCAAAGGCTACATGTGGACAGACGGCGGCATTTCGGCAAAGGGCTACATGTGGACTGACGGTGGTGCGCACGCTCAATCATTTCTGACTGGCGATAGCGATTCCGGATTCACTCTGAACGACGACGCTCCAGCCCAGTAAACCCCGAGATTGCAGGAGTGCGGCGTTAGCCACAGCTCAAGTCGAATCCGACGCGGCCGTCAGGCCGGGCCCCCGCCTGTTTGAAGAACACGGTGCAGCTGTCAGTACTCACTGAATCGCCAACCGACAGCCGGGACTTCTTGCCGTTCATGTTGACATCGACCGCTGTATTCCAGGTTCGGACTACGCCGAGCACGTGGCGGCCGTCGCCGACACTGACGCTTTCGCCGGTTTTGAGCCAGAAATCGGCACCGCCTGCGAAACCCCGTTCATCGAGCGACTCCTGCTTGAGGTTCGCAATCTGGTCGCCCAGATAGGCAAGCTCGGTATTCGCCTGGTGCTGGAGCTCGCCTTGCCTCGCGAGTAGCTTGCCCAGGTCCGTCAGGCCTTTTTTCACTGCCGGGTCCGTTGACCGGTTCTTGAGGTCCTGCAGGCGCGCATTTATGTCGCTGAAATTCGCCTCCTGCTCTTCCAGCAGCGCTTCGACCGACGGCCCCAGGAGGCCGGTGCTCTCAACGCCCATCTGCACGCCAATGCCGACGAAGGAACCGACGATCATTCCGCCAAGCGCAATGCCTGCCGCGACAAGCCGGGACTTGGTCAGGAATGGAGGTTTCTTTTTTTCCCCGGGAATCTCGTCGACAGCAGGCTCGTTATCGTTGCTCATTATTGCTCTCCGGCTACGTCGCCATCATCTTGTTTGCCTGTACAAGCTGGTAGCCCTTATAAAAAAGGTACAAGCCCAGCGGTGTTAACAGCACACCAATAAATATGGGTATCGTAGCGAGGCCCAGGCCGGTCAAAATTACGGCCCACATCATGACGTACCAGGTGCTCATGCCGTAGATCATGCCGATCGTGTCATTGCGCACGAGGATGGCCTTGACGCCACTGCGCGTATCGCTGCCGACAACCGTTGCTTCATCCCCGTCCGTCAGCTCGATGCCCTTCGGCATCTTCATGGAGACCGGGTTGTTACCAACGCGAAAGTTGATTTCCTTTTCGGTCCGGACCTGCGTGAAACCACTGTTGCTGGTCTGTGTGCTGGTTACCTTGGTTTCCTCGCGGAAATTGCTGACTGGTCCCGTGATCTTGGTTAATGCCATTGCTCTTCTCCTTTTCGGGTTAATTGGACTGACGAACGAGCTCGAGGCCCATAGGTCCATACAAGCGGTCATCGCGCCGTGTCAGAACAACCGTGCCCTGAGCGCTACTGACCAAGACCTTGTTCCCGTCGAGGCGATATTCGGCGTCGACCTCGGTGCCGAGCACGAGGATCTTCACATCACCGTCACCTGCAAACGCATAGCGCGTGACGCCGCCGTCATCGGCATAGGTGCCGGCCAGCTTGTCGCCACAGGCTGTCAGTGCGAATGCACCGACGATCAAGGCCAATATTGTTTTCGATCGCATCAACCGTCTCCGTTGCAACAAAAAAATAGGCGATGCGGTGGCGACGGCGCATCGACAGCTAGCGACAGTTAAGGCCGATTAGCGAGATTTTGTGGTTGTGCTATATGATTTGGACCCATGAGCCCATCGACGAGCCCACAACGAAATCGCGGCGTTCGCGCTTCGCGGGCAAAACTGGCGCATGCGTTGATGGAGGCCGGGCTAAAAACCCAGGCGGCGCTAGCCGAGCGAATTGCGGACATCGAGGGGCTCGATGCCGCGCCGAAAGACGCCGTAAACCGGGTATTTCGCGAACTGTCGGTCGATCCTACAACGGTCGAGCGCGTCGCCCGGGCTCTCGGGGTCGAAGCCTATACCTTGTATAAGACAGCGGACGAGGAGGAATCTGCGACACCTGAGCCCGGCGGTGCCCGGCGGTTCGGAAGGCCATGGGCGATTGTCGTGACTGCGATCGTCGTGCTTGGACTCGTTCTCGCCATTCGATTGTGGTTCGATCCCACAGAACATTCCGAGCCCACTGCGACTGCCGAGACGGAGGGACCGGCAGGACTCGGCATGGGCACGCCGACGCTCGCGGTCATACCGTTCGATAACGATGCCGACAGCGCCTTCAGCAGCGCGTTGCGTATCGCGTTACGAGTCTACTTCAACGTCGCAACGCCGACCGCCGATGTGCTCACGCAGTCACATGATGCGATGGAGGTCGCAAAACGCCTGCGCACGGATGTCGTCATCGACGGGAACTTCAAGCAGCTTGGACGGCTGGCTGCCGTGCGGGTTTACCTATTCAGAGGCGGCGTGCGCCAGCAGGTCTGGGCGGACAGCGTACCGGCCGTGGCCCTGCAGGAATCATTGGCAGCTATTGCGGGCGAAACCGCGCTGGCAGTTCGGCGAGCCGTCGGCATGCCGGTTCCTGATGGTGCTATTGCCCACTTCCCGCTTGCGCCCGTGCAGGATGACTACCTCGAAGGCGAGTTTCACCTCGATCAACCGCCCAATGAGCTGAACATTAAGCGCGCCCAGACTCGTTTCGAAGCTGCGCTCAGGCAGGACGCAAACTATGCGCGTGCACATGCCGGACTCTGCCAGACGTTGCTTGAAGAACACTGGATGGACAGCGAAGAGCGCGCACTCAAGGATGCCTCGCTGGCCTGCGGGCAGGCTGTGCAGCTTGACCCGGATGATCGCGTTGTCGCCACTGCACACGCGCATTTTCTACAGCGCACAGGCCGTGATGAAGAAGCCATCGCGCTGTATAAACAGACGATCGAGCAGCATCCAAAAGACGCGACAGCGCTCGCCGGCCTGGCAGCGAGCGAGCTGGAGGCGTACCGGGAAACCGGTGTTCATGAGCACCTTCTGAGCGCAAAAGAACTGGCGCGCCGGGCAGGGGAGGTCGATCCTTCGGTGTGGAAACCCCTGTTTTTCTTGGCCACGATGGAGTGGTTCGACGGCAACGTCGCTGCCGCGATCAAGGCGAGCGAAGCGGCATTAGAAAGAAACGAGAACGAATACGTGCTCGCAAATCTCGGCAGCTTCTATCTATGCGACGGTGCATTGCAGAGTGCTCGCGACGCGTATGCACGTGCGCGAGACCTGAATCCGCAGTCGTACGTAGGCGATGAGTTTCTCGGCCAGGCACATTACTTCCTCGGCGACTTCGAGTTGTCTGCGGAGCTGCGGCAAAAAGCGATTGATTCCGTCGCGAGCGGCAACCCTGAAATTCATGAAATGTGGGGCAACCTGGCGGACTCGTACCGGCAAAGCGGTGACCAAAACAAAGCGATAGCGGCCTATGTTCGGGCCG
>JAOTUB010000142.1 GCA_029864095.1 Gammaproteobacteria bacterium
AACTGTTGCAAAGCTCAGAATGTAGAGAAACCACTCAAACTTGATACCAGCAACTTTCCTCTCGAGACGCGCCGGATCTGAGGGTTCACCGCGGCCAACCAGCAAGGGCCTGCCCCAGACGAACACGGCCAGGCCGAATAGCATGCCGATACCGGCCGCACCAAAGCCGTAGGACCAGCCCTTAGTCTGACCCAACCAGCCAGCGATGATTGCGCCGAGGGCCGCGCCCAGATTAATGCCCATGTAGAAGATCGTGTAAGCTGGATCGCGGCGGATATCGGTACGGGAATACAGTTGCCCCACGATCACGGAAATATTGGCTTTTAGAAAACCAGAGCCGACGATGATAAATGCCAAAGCGGCCCAGAAAACGTTGATCGCCGGATTTGCCTGGCCAACTCCATCACCTTCGAAAGCCATCAGGAAATGACCGAAAGTCAGCAGCAATGCGCCAAATGCTACTGCCTTGCGCTGGCCGAGATATCGATCCGCGAGATAGCCGCCAATTACCGGGGTGATATAAACCAGCGCGGTATAAGCGCCGTATATGATCCCGGCCTCGCTGTCGGAAAACATCCAATGCTGCACGAGGTAGAAAATTAGCAGGGCTCGCATGCCGTAATACGAGAAGCGCTCCCACATTTCGGCAAAAAACAAAACGAACAAGCCCTTGGGATGCCCGAGAAAGGTCCCCCTCGCATCTCCGGATTCCTGATACGCTTTCGCCATTACATTGGGTTCCTTTGAAAGTGGATGGAGCTGTCGATTCCGCCCCGGTTATACAGCACCCTAATCAAAAAACGCCACGAGCGCAGTAAATTGTCGTATTAGGACTCTCGTGGACTTCCGAGCGACTGGGTATACCGGGTATTCAAGCGAGGCGACGCCCAGCGATGACAGAATTCGACCGGCTGCTTTTGGCCTCATACGGGAAGTCGGAATTTTGTGTTTCAGATAATTTTGAGGTCGGCTTGATCCTCTGTAGCAGACGTTCAGGTGGTATTGGCGTCTAGGCCTGCGAATAACCCAAAACGGAAGTTCCGGGAGTGAATGAAATGAGTGAGTCTCATCGCCAAATAGCAGCACCATGCGGGCTCGTCGTCGGCGCAATCCTTGGCGTTGCTGGAACTTTTGCGTCATCGGCATCCTTGCGTGGGTTACTGTGGGGCATCGACGGTGTTGCGCTAGTTGTAGCCGGTGCCTTGCTCACAATCTATCACCTCGGCCGAAAGAACAATCTTGTGGCGGTTGGGTTTTTAGTCTTTGTTGCCGGCCAAAGCCTGGTTCTGTCGACAGCAGCGACACCGCTTGATTCAGGCGCGCCGGTGTTTGCCGCTGGTGTATCTCTGTGGGCAGCGTCCCTCGTTCTAATCAGCATTCCTGCCGTGATGCCGCTTTGGGTTCGAGTCGTAGCAACAATGGCTGCGGTCTTATTTTCTGTTGTTGCTGTGCAACTATTTCAAGGGCAGCCGCTAGATGCCTTATCGAGGCCGTTACCGTTCTTTGCGTACCCGCTTTTGGCGGCAACGATGTTTGGTTGGGCGTGGGCACACTATCGCCCCGTCGTCTAACTATGTGATGGGGCCGACAGCTCGGCGTTCGCTATTGGCCGTAACTCGACGGTCGCTGAGATCAGGCTATGATTTCTCCTACTGACCTATAGCCGACGTTGGTGACTTTAAGAGTAAAACCACGTCACGCATGACTCTCGCATAGTAATTTCTGATTAGGTGGCATGTCATGGCTTATGACGAAGGGGTTGCACAGCGGCTTCGAGAATACTTTGAAGGGCAATCCGATATCGTCGAGAAAAAGATGTTCGGTGGAATAGCATTTATGCACTCTGGCAATATGTGCTGCGGGATTGTGGATGACGTGCTAATGGCGCGGGTTGGGCCCGATGCGTACGCCGCCGCATTGGAACGCCCACATACGCGGGTAATGGACTTCACCGGCAAGCCCTTGAAAGGATTTGTTTACGTAGACCCGCCTGGATTTGCCGAAGACAGTCAACTTGGGGGGTGGATAGATCTCTGCCAGTCATTCACAAGCTCACTTCCACCGAAATAGATGCCTGGCACTTATGCCACGTGCCAACCGACATCCTCGAACGGTCACTTGTGGCCGTTTTCTGCCCTTCGTTTTCTTTGTTTTAGCGTGATCTGAACGACCGCTTCGGGTTCAAGCAGACCGTCCGAGTTTCGCTGTCGAAGATTGAGCGTCGACCGGCCGGTTCATGCTCCATTCCTGCCGTTCGCGTGGTAGGCTTTTGACAGGCTGCTACGGACCCAAAGCGGTCCATTCCTCCGAATGGAAAAAATAGCCTTAGTCGACGGGTTATTAACGGATCAGAAATGTTCAGTTGGAATCACGTGACGTGATTGACCGTACGAAACAGCTTTATGCATTGTTGGCGATTGTAATACCGCTGGTGGCAGTATGCCACGCCGATACCTTGTTGCCTGACGGCGCGGCCTTCATGCCTCTGCCGCTGAACGTCGGCTCCGGGGAAAAGGCCCTGGCCGCAGCGGACTTCGACGGCGATGGACACGTCGACCTGGCCGTGACGGACTGGTCGCTGCGCGACGTGGCCGTACTGACGGGTGACGGCACGGGGCAATTCCGCGAAGTCGGCCGGTTTCCCGCCGGCGAAAACCCGACTCATGTAACCGCCACAGACTTCGATGCGGACGGCAAAATCGATCTGGTAATCGCCAATCACGAGACCACTTACCTCACCCTGTTGCGTGGCGACGGTCTCGGCAGTTTCTGGCCTACACGCGAATCCCCACTGGAGATCGGTGTCGATCCGCATCCGCACGTCGTCAAGGTAAGTGATCTTGATGCAGACGGGCACCCGGATCTGGTTGTTGATCACCGCACCGGTGGTGGTTTGCTCATTCTCCGGGGGCTGGGCAAAGGTCAGTTCGAGACGCCAGGCACGCTCGTTAGCATGGGCGGAGATCCCTACTTGGGAATGGTTATCGGCGACGTCAACGACGATGGTTGGTCCGACCTGATTACACCAAACACGGACGAAGTCGGCATTGCGCTGCGCACCAAGTCAGGCCGTGTGGCATTCGAGCGGGTGACACCACTCAAGACTGCATCACCATTTGCGGTCGCACTTGCCGACATCAATGCAGACGGGCGCGTCGATATTATTGCAGCATCGGAGCGTGCCGCCGGCATCAGTGTTTTCGCAGGCGAGGGGAATGGGGACTTCCGGCCGGACAAGCCGACACAACTCATGGCGCAGGGCGCAAAAAGCATCGGTGTGGGTGACTTCAATGCCGACGGTATCGACGATGTAATTGTCATTGGCTGGTCTGCCGGCGCCATTATCTTACTTGGTCAAAATGATTCGCCAGTGCCCGTCAGTTTCCCGCTGGATGCAATCGAAAACCCATGGGGGCTCGCGCTCGGCGATTTCAACGAGGATGGGCACGACGATTTCGTCATCGCTGACGGGATCCGCCCGATCGCTCGTATTTACGTCAGCAGGAATCGATCCGATGAGTAACGGCCTAAGACGATCGAGCCGGGCACTGATTTAATTGACCAAGTCGAGCGCCCTCTGCCGACCGATTGCGCGAGTGGAGAACGAGTTCCCGAGGTAACGTTGGGCGACCGCTTCTGGCCGTTAGGCGACGATCGCCGGGAGCATGCGCGAACGGCTGCTTCACTTCGCATAGCAGCCAGTCGAAGAACTTGAGGTAAAATGTCGGCGTGTGACCCGCAGCGGACGGTCGCAGGTATTCGGATCAAATAGCGCGTTCAAGTAACCCCAGATAAGCGTGATCCAGAGCAATTACTCTGCTATGGGCTCGGTCTTCCACAAACGATTTCAGCTAGGCTTGTGAAGTAAGTTCTAAACGCATCAACGGACGATCTGGACGCCGACGCGCGAGTTCCATGAAGCCACGCTTACGGAAGGCCGAGGCGACCCCGTGATAAAGCCCGGATGCGGGCCGTCGCTCCTGCGTGTCTACAGGGCAGGCATCGAGAGCCTGCGCGCCGTTCCTCTTGGCCCAGTCAATCGCGGCGTCCAACAGACCGGTGAAATAGCCGCGCCGCCGAAAGCCGGCGCGCACGACAAAACAGCTGATTCCCCAGACTTTCGGATTTGACGCGTCTTCGGGGTCGAGCGGTGCAGTGAGTCGTCGGGGAGCATTCCAATTGGGCACGTCGGTCCGCGGGCCGACCTGGACCCAGCCGATAGGCGCTGTCGCATCGTTGTAAGCGATAAGCCCTGGCGACGCACCGGCCTCAACGTGCTTTTTGAAGAGCGCCATATTCTTCTTGCCCAGACCCTCCTCAAAATCGGGGCGTGGAAGTCGCCACCACATACACCAGCAGCGTCCGCAATCCCCTTTTCCGTCACCGCCGCCGAATACGGTTACGATGTCTTCCCAGCATTCAGGGGTAAGGGGGTAGGCAACGACTTTCGACATGAATGAAGTGTCCGCTCGGAACACGGGAGACGTCAAGCTGCTGTCAGGGCTTCTGCTCCTGGCTGTGCGGCGACGGTTGCCTGAATTGAGCTAGAATGACAGGTGCCCCGTTTCAGTCGTTATCGGTGTGCCCATGATTTATAGCGGCTCATGCCATTGTGGCGCCGTCAGCGCGGGTAGGGCCACGTGGCCCGGTCGGCGTGCTCAATGTCGTGGGTCTTGCAATCGCAGAACTTAAGGACGAACCAGCGACGCTGGCGAGTCTCGAGGGCGAAACTGTCGATCAGCGCGTCCAGCGCCGCCTCTCGCGATGGACACCAGTGACTCTGGAGGAACCTCCGCATTGATCGAGCAACTTCCGGGCTGTTGCGCCGAAATTACGAACGACAGCAATTGGCCGTGCGGCAACGGTCGGTAATAGCACGCTATAATTTCTTCTGCTGACCCAATCCGGCCGGTCAGCGGACTAAATCACTTGTCATGAAAACAGTAATCCTCGACATTGACGGTACTCTGATTGACTCGATGGGAGTTGATCCGAAGTTGTATTTCTCGTCTATCGAGCGGGTTCTCGGTCCAGTGCGTCTCCGCAACCTCAACGACTATGACCACGTGACAGACAGTGGGATTCTCGGACAAATTATCGAGGAAAACGGATTGCCAAGTGCCGGCGAACTCGCTGCTAACGTCAAAGCTCGTTTCATGGAGGGGCTTAATCGTCACATTGAAGATACCGGGTCGTTTCCTGTAATTGACGGTGCCGTACAGTTCATCGAGCGCATCCGGAGATTAACCGATACGCGCATTGCCATAGCCACCGGCTGTTGGCGAGAGTCGGCTCTTCTCAAACTACAAACCTCGGGATTCAACATCGATGGTATTCCGGTGGCCACGAGTGATGACTCACCCTCTAGGGTCGAAATCATGCGATCGGCCCTACGTATGAGCGGCAGCGGCGCTGGAGCGGTCACGTATTTTGGCGATGCCGAGTGGGATCAGCTGGCCTGTCGCGATCTTGGCTGGAACTTCGTTGCGGTCGGGCCGCGCCTTGGAGGCATCGAGTCGTTTTCAAGCATATATCCGTAATTGGGCGGCGTCTAATGGCCGAACTGAGACGGTCGCCAGGAAGCTAACTGAAGGGCTGCTTCAAGTCGCATAGCAGCCGTTCGAAAAATCTAAGGTAATATGACGGCTAGAGACCCTTACCGGACGCCGATCCTGACGCAGTCCGCGGCATCCGAGCATCGACAAGGTAATTGCTCCACGAATATTTGCCATCTCGAGTTGGAGGAAAATAAGAATGAGCTACATTGACGGATTCGTGATAGCCGTGCCGACGGCGAACAAGCAGAAATTCATCGAACACGCCGGATTGGTCGACACTATCTTCACCGATCTCGGCGCTACGCGTATTGTCGAATGCTGGGCTGATGATGTGCCGGAAGGAAAGATCACCGATTTCGGCAAGGCGGTGCAGGCGACGGCCGATGAGTCGGTCGTATTCTCCTGGATCGAGTGGCCGGACAAGGAAACACGCGATGCCGCCATGACGACAATGATGTCGGAAGATTTCAAGGACGAGCGGATGGATATGGAGAAGAATCCCATGCCGTTCGTGACAGAATGCCTTGAATCGACGTGTGACCGCGTCCCAGAGAGCGAGCAATGGAATACTGCGACTCACCTTCAAAGCAGCGATCAGAGATCATCTGGCGCTCAGGCTCGGTAATGAATCTCCTCGTCGGGTAACTCATCAGCAACACCTCCTTCTCTAGCGATAGAGTTTAGGTGTTGCAATGATCGGTTGAAGTCACAGCCCTTTGCGGCCATTCGCATACGGGTTTTTTCGATTCAGTTGGAGGGTGTGAAATGGATCTCGGAGCGTTTTCAGTGAGCCTTGCGGTTAAAGACCTTACAGCGTCGAGAGACTTCTACGAGAAACTCGGTTTCGAGTGCGTAGGCGGCGATCCTACACAAAACTGGGTGATACTCAGAAACGGCGACCACGTACTTGGCCTTTTCCAAGATATGTTTAAGGAGAATATCCTGACGTTTAATCCTGGATGGGGCCAGACCGGCAACGAACTCGAATCGTTTACCGACGTTCGTAACATACAGCGCGAGCTGAAAGAGCTTGGGATTGCGCTCAGCAGTGAAGCTGACGAATCAAGCTCGGGCCCAGCGAGCGTAATGCTATCCGACCCCGATGGAAACCAGATCCTTATCGATCAGCATCGATAGCAACGTTGGCCAGTGACGGCGGCTTTTGGCCGGAACTAGCCGCTCAGGCGTTTCGCGATAGAATGACGGCTATTGACCCAATGCGGTCGTCGGAGTTTAGCTAGCCAAGTATGTTGTGCAACACGCTTGCTGACCGCGATTGGAGAGAGACATGGCAAAGAAAACAGTCTTCGAGTACCCGGGAAAAAACGCGATCGTTTCCTGGAATGGCCGACTGTGCATCCATGTCGCGGAGTGCGGCCGGGCCAAAGGCGACCTTTTTGTAGGCGGTCGTGATCCATGGTGCCAGCCTGATCTCACGACCAATGAAGAAGTCGCTGATGTTATAAGTCGATGCCCGACCGGTGCGCTGACTGTCGACTTTGTGGACGGTTTCAGCACAGAACAGCCCGAGCCCGTAAATACGGTCAATGTCGCCTACAACGGGCCGCTCTTCATTCGTGGCCGCTTGGCAATCGAGGATGCACCTGCCGACGCGCCGGGGCTCGCTTTTCGCGCTGCGCTATGTCGCTGTGGCAAATCGCGGAATAAACCTTTCTGCGATAATTCGCATGACAAGGCAGGGTTTTCCGATTACGGCGCCGTCGGTGAGACCGGCACGCGCGAGCCCGACGATGGAGGCGAACTCACTATCAAGCCAATAGAAGATGGTCCGCTGATGTTTACCGGCAACCTGACAATAAGGAATAGCAGCGGTCGCGATGCCTGGCACGGTAATCGTGTTGCGCTATGTCGCTGTGGGGAATCGGCGAACAAACCGTTTTGCGACGGCACACACAAACAAGCGGGCTTCAAAAGCGGCTAGATTGATGGAAGTCGCAATGTCCGGTTTGCACGCGATAGCCGATAGTGCGGTGATATGCTCTTGATGGGCCGTTACTGGCCCATTTCAGCCGTTTGAGACCTGCCTAAAGGAAGCGACTGATTTGAAAAGACTAGTCCTCGTCTTTGGATTGATATGGGTAATTGCAGCGAACGCGAGCGACCCGGCCCCAGGTTGGGGTGCCGATTGGAACGCGCACGTCTGGAACACCTACTGTGAACTCCGAAGAGAGTACTACATCCCCTAGCCGAGCGATAAGGAGAGAAGAGGCTTTCTATCCGGAACCGCCTTCGACAGGGCTTTCGTCCGTTTTGCCGCGAATACCCGGTCGCACGGTGACCTGATACCGAAGGAAAGCCTAGGCGTTATTCGATTCCATCTATATGTCTATCCTGACGATTTTCCTATTGCTGAGACCGAAAGGATTCTCGAGGCGAGGCTCGGAGGATTTCATAGCGAGGTGGACGTAATCTCAAACGCGGAGATTCACGTTTTCTCCCTGGAGGAAAACGAATCGGCCATTTTATTGCAGCGGTTTATTGATAACGACGCAGTGGAATTTGAACTGAACTTCGCAACCGGTGACAGACGGGAGTTCAAGATATATCCGACAGGCGATCGGACTTTTTTCATTTGGGCGGAAATGTTCAATACCTGCATTCGCGAGAATACCAGCGAGAAACTGAAGTACTCTTGATCGGCTGCTTCTGGCCGTTCTGAGACAGTCGCCAGGAGGCTAACTGAAGGGCTGCTTCGCATCGCATAGCAGCCGGTCGAAGAACTTGACGTAAGATGACGGCTTGTGAGCCAAAGCGGACATTGGTCCAATTGCGCGTTATCTCCTCCCTCGGCAAATCGGCCCAGCGTCACTCCTGCGCGCTGACGGTCGATATGTCGATCAGCGGGTTCGCCG
>JAOTUB010000143.1 GCA_029864095.1 Gammaproteobacteria bacterium
ACAACCAGGGTTGCAAGCGCCTCACCTTCAACGTCCTCCGCAACGATGATGAGCGGACGACCGGCTTTGGCCACACCTTCGAGAATCGGCAGCAGATCGCGGATATTCGAGATCTTCTTGTCGTACAGCAAAATCAGAGGTTCCTCGTGCTCTACCTGCTGGCTCGCCTGATCATTGATGAAGTATGGCGACAGGTAGCCGCGGTCGAATTGCATGCCCTCGACGACGTCGAGTTCATTCGCCAGGCCAGAGCCCTCTTCGACCGTGATGACGCCCTCTTTGCCCACCTTCTGCATGGCATCAGAGATAATTTCACCAACCTCTACATCCGCGTTTGCGGAGATGCTACCGACCTGTGCGATGGCTTTCGCGTCTTCGCAAGGTTTGGACATCTTCTTCAGCTCCTCGACAATCGCCGCTGACGCCTTGTCGATGCCGCGCTTGAGGTCCATCGGATTCATACCTGCGGCAACTGACTTCAAGCCTTCACGCAATACAGCTTGCGCCAGGACCGTTGCCGTCGTTGTACCGTCACCGGCGACATCAGACGTCTGGGAAGCAACTTCCTTGACCATCTGCGCGCCCATGTTTTCAAACTTGTCTTCAAGTTCGATTTCCTTGGCGACCGATACACCGTCTTTGGTGACGGTCGGCGCGCCGAAGCTCTTATCGAGCACGACGTTGCGGCCTTTCGGCCCCAAGGTTATTTTTACGGCGTTTGCCAGAATGTTCACGCCTGCGAACATCTTTTGGCGCGCGTCGTCGCTGAAACGTACTTCTTTAGCAGCCATTTCTATTTCCTCTATTTATTCCGGTCAGCGGCTCCTGCCGCATTCCAATAACTTATCTGGGAAGTGCAGAATTCGAGCGCTCAGGCGTCGAAAACTGCCATGATGTCGTCTTCTTTCATCACCAACAGCTCGTCGCCGTCAACCTTGACCTCGGTGCCGGCGTATTTGCCGAACAGCACCTTGTCGCCAGCTTTGACGTCGAGGGCGCGAACTTCGCCGGATTCGAGAATCTTGCCGTTACCAACTGCAATGACTTCGCCTTTGATGGGCTTTTCTGCAGCGGCATCAGGAATGACGATTCCGCCGGGGGATGTGCGCTCTTCTTCCATGCGCTTTACGATGACTCGATCATGAAGCGGACGAATCTTCATAGGGTATGTCTCCTGTAAACTGTTGATTTTTAACCGTCTGTGAGCGGCGTAATAACCGTGCGCTGTTAGCACTCGGCCGTAGGGAGTGCTAATGATAGGGATGGGCGGGCAAATTTCAAGCGTTTGTGCGCGGATTTGCCGCAAAAACCTGACCTGCGTCGATGACACGGTCCCGCATGCTCGGTATGCTGCGCCGCGCAAACCATCAAAACCGTAACAAGTTGCGCCGAATCCCGGTCTTATTTGACAGAATACGGCCCTTACCAGACGACCAGAGATCCTATGCGACAGCGCCCCCTTGCAGCCCGATTGACCGCATTCCTTGCAGCCCTGGCCTGTCTCGCACCCGCTCTCGCCGAGGACGAAGAGCCGCTGCGCCCCGAGGAGGCCTATCGCTATGTCGTCGCCGATACCGGTGATGCGATCGAGATCGACTGGGCGATCGAGGACGGCTATTACCTCTATCGGAACAAGCTCGCTTTCGAAAGCGGCACCAACGGCGTGAAGCTGGGTGCGGCGGAACTTCCCGAAGGCCTCATGCATGAAGATGAGTACTTCGGCAAGCAACAGATCTATCGCGATCGCTTTTACGTTACCGTGCCATACACGGTCGAGGGCCAGCGCCCCGCATCCGTGGAACTCGTGATCAAGAACCAGGGTTGCTGGGATGGCGGACTGTGCTATCCCCCGCAGGTCTGGACTGAAAACGTCAAGCTCAGGAAAACTGCCGGGGACAAGCCAAAACTCGAACTCGGGAGTGTCGGCGCGGCAAGCGGTGCCATGGGCGACTTCCCGCCGCCCGACGAGGTCTTTTTCCCCGACCTGTTTGCCGTCGACGGTAACACCGTCGAAGTCGGTATTCGGGTCGTGCCGGGCTTCTATCTATACAAAGACAAAATCTCGGTTCGCTCGATGACCGAAGGCGCAATGGCCGGGCAGCTGGACCTGCCAAAGGGCAAGATCAAGGTCGACGAGTTCTTCGGCGAATCCGAAGTTTATTTTGATGAAGTTATCGGCCGTCTGACCGTCGCGCGAGCGACGCCCGAAGCCATGGACCTGGAGCTGGAGGTCAATTATCAAGGCTGCGCCGAAGGCGGTCTTTGTTATCTGCCGCAATCGAAAGTTCTCTCGGTCAGCCTTCCAGAGGCAGCAGTCATCACCGATTTATCGACAGTACCGCCGGCAGCGGATGAGCCGATCTCTGAACAGGGGCGGCTCGCCGCGCTGATCACCGATGCAAACCTCGGCTGGGTCTTGGTCACGTTCTTTGGCCTCGGCTTGCTGCTTGCTTTTACGCCCTGCGTACTGCCAATGATTCCGATCCTGACATCGATTATCGCCGGCGAGGGCGACAACACCAGTCCGATGCGTGGCTTCACGCTAGCGATCAGTTACGTCATGGGTATGGCGCTCGTTTACACGGGCGCGGGTATTGTGGCCGCGGCTGCCGGAGCACAGCTGCAGGCGGCGTTTAACCAGCCCTGGGTCCTTATTGTGTTCTCCGGTTTCTTCGTGCTGCTCGCAATGGCGATGTTTGGCGGCTACGACCTGCAGATGCCGAGCGGCATCCAGAGTCGTCTCGCGACGATCAGCGGCAATCAGAAGAGCGGCACGACAGTTGGGGCCTTCGTAATGGGCGCGCTGTCAGCCCTGATAGTCACGGCATGTGTCGCACCCGCGCTTATCGCAAGCCTGACCGTCATGGCCCAGACCGGGGACATGGTGCGTGGCGGGGCCGCTTTGTTCGCGATGAGCCTGGGCATGGGCGCGCCGCTCTTGGCCGTTGGCGCCGCGCAGGGCCACCTGTTGCCGAAAGCGGGCGGCTGGATGGTTGCCGTCAAGGCTTCCTTTGGCTTCATGTTGCTGGGCCTCGCGGTCTGGATGCTGTCACGAATTCTACCGGGCAGCGTCACGCTCGGGATGTGGGCGGTACTTATTTTCATGGCCGGCGTATTCATGGGCGGACTAACGACGCTGACACCTGATTCATCTGCCACACAAAAAGCTGGCAAAGGGTTTGGTTGCCTTGCAATTATTTACGGCGTGCTCTTGTTGATTGGCGCACTGACCGGCGGCAGCAGCCTGATGAAACCGCTTGCAAGTATCAACCTCGGCGGCGGCATGATGGTTGCCGATAATACGCACATCGAATTCCAGCGGATCAAGACCGTGGACGACCTCGATCGCGAGATCGCCGCGGCATCGAGTGCCGGCAAAACCGTCATGCTCGACTTCTATGCCGACTGGTGTGTGTCCTGTATCGAGATGGAGGAATACACCTTCACCGATGCCGGTGTCCAGGCGGCTTTATCGAACACGGTCCTGCTGCAGGCCGACGTCACGAAGAACGACGCCGAGGACAAGGCTTTACTCGAGCGATTTGGCGTTTTTGGACCGCCAACGATTATTTTCTTTGGCACGGACGGCCAACAGCGCCACGGCTACGAAGTCGTCGGCTATATGAAAGCAAAAGCCTTTAGCGAGCATGTGCAAAGCGCGTTTGCTGCATCGGTAAACCTGACCGCACAGAAAGAGTAACAGGGCGCCCGCGTTGCGGGCCCAACAGCAAAAGGGCGAAGACTCGTGCAAAGATCATTTCTCGTATTCACGATAGCACTAGTCGCGCTTGCGGCTGGCGTGTTGGCTTATAAGACCCAGGTTTCGGTAGATGAGCCACGGCCGATTAGCGCAATGAAGCCCGCCACGGAAGACACCGTTACTGAATCTGTTTACCCGTCTTTCACGCTTACCGACATCGATGGCGTCGAGCGGGACTTCGCGGAATGGTCTGGCAAATATCGGCTCTTGAATTTCTGGGCAACCTGGTGCGCACCGTGCCGCCGCGAGATTCCACTGCTCAAAGCGTTTCAGGAAGAACACGGCGAGAACGGTTACCTGGTAATCGGCATTGCTGTCGATTTTCCCGAGGAAGTGGCGAGGTACGCCGAATCCGCCGAGTTCAACTACCCGATACTCGTAGGGCAGGAAGACGCCATGGCCGTTGCCGAGACCTCAGGCATTGAGTTCATCGGCATGCCGTTCACCATGATCGTCGGAGCCGACGGCGAGCTGCTCAACACGCACACCGGAGAGATTCTCGCCGAGGATCTCGAACACATCGTCGCGGTACTCACGATGCTGGACATGGGCCAAATAGACAAGCACAGCGCCCGCGCGGCTCTCGACGCTCTGTAAAACTTGCGCGAAAGTCCCTGAAAAAGGTTAGAATTGCGGCCATCTTCGGCAAACTGGTTGGCAACGGCGCAAAATGGCGGACTTTCTCCTCTTGAACGGTCCCAATCTGAACCTGTTGGGCTCTCGCGAGCCGGAGGTCTACGGCGCGACGCGTCTCGACGATATCGAGGCGAACTGCATCGACGTGGCCGGAGAACTCGGTCATTCGCTTGTCTGCTTCCAGAGCAACGCCGAGCACGAGTTAATCGACCGGGTCCAGCAGGCCGCTCAAGACAATCTCGACTTCATCATTTTTAATCCCGGCGCATTCACGCACACGAGCATCGCAATTCGCGACGCGTTTTTGGCGGTCGGCATCCCGTTTATCGAAGTACATATGAGTAATACCTTCGCGCGCGAGGAATTTCGCCATAGCAGCTACTTCAGCGATATCGCAGAGAGCTGCCTGTTTGGCTTTGGTGCCTACGGCTACGAGCTGGCACTGTATGCTGCCAGCCGGCACCTAGAGAATGCCGAGGAAGAGTGATGGATATAAGAAAAGTAAAAAAACTGATTGAGTTGCTGGATGAATCCGGAATTGCCGAGATCGAGATCACTGAGGGTGAAGAGTCGGTCAGAATTAGTCGCTATTCTCAAAACGCGCCGGCTGCAGCGCCAGCGCCTGTCGCCGTCACTGCGCCAGCAGCGGCAGCGCCCGCCGCACCTACGGCGGCAACGCCGGCCCCGCCGCCGGCCGAGCCCGAAGATGATGGCTACATGGTCGCGGCGCCGATGGTTGGAACCTTCTATGCATCATCGTCACCAGGCGCAGCGCCTTACGTGCAGGTTGGCGACCGCATCAATGAGGGTGACACGCTGTGCATTATCGAAGCAATGAAGATGATGAACCAGATCGAAGCCGACGTTTCCGGCGTCGTCAAATCAATTCGCGTACAGAACGGTGAGCCAGTCGAATATGGCCAGACCCTGTTCGTTATCGATCAGCGTCAAGCCGACTAGACGGATTTCCGTAACATGCTGGAAAAAATCGTAATAGCCAATCGCGGCGAAATCGCCCTGCGTATTCAGCGCGCATGCAAAGAGATGGGCATCAAGACCGTTGCCGTGCACTCCAGCGCGGACAACAACCTAAAACATGTGTTGCTTGCCGACGAGACTGTTTGCATCGGCCCGGCCCCATCCACCGAGAGCTATTTGAATATGCCTGCGATTATCAGCGCGGCCGAGGTAACGGATGCGGTCGCGATTCACCCGGGCTATGGCTTTCTCTCGGAAAACGCCGACTTTGCGGAACGCGTCGAGTCGAGCGGTTTCACGTTTGTCGGCCCGCCCTCGAGCGCGATTCGGCTCATGGGCGACAAAGTCTCAGCCATTCAGGCCATGAAATCGGCTGGCGTGCCCTGCGTGCCGGGCTCGGACGGTCCGCTCGGGGACGACGCTGACGAAAACCTCAGAATGGCGCGCGAAATCGGCTATCCGATCATTATCAAGGCATCAGGTGGCGGTGGTGGCCGCGGCATGCGGGTTGTACACGCAGAAGCGTCATTGATCGCGGCGATAACCGTGACCAAGGCCGAGGCACGCGCTGCGTTCGACAACGACGTCGTGTACATGGAGAAATTTCTCGAACGCCCGCGCCACGTTGAGTTTCAATTGCTCGCGGACAATCACGGCAATGCCGTGTATCTCGGCGAACGCGACTGCTCCATGCAACGTCGGCATCAAAAGGTCATCGAGGAAGCGCCTGCGCCCGGCATCGACGATGAACAACGTAAGCGCATCGGCGAGCGCTGTGTCAGGGCTTGTCAGGAAATCGGCTATCACAGCGCCGGTACGTTTGAGTTTCTATATCAGGACGATGAGTTTTATTTCATCGAAATGAACACGCGACTGCAGGTCGAGCACCCTGTCACCGAAATGATTACTGGCGTCGATATCGTCCGTGAACAGCTTTCAATTGCCGCAGGCGAGCCATTAAGCATCAAACAGGAAGACATCCGCATTCAGGGCCACGCCATCGAGTGTCGCATCAACGCCGAAGACCCGAAGACATTCATGCCGTCGCCTGGCCTGATAAGCCTCTACCACGCGCCGGGTGGGCCCGGCATTCGCGTTGACAGCCACATATACAGTGGCTACAGGGTGCCGCCCTATTACGACTCGATGATCGGCAAGCTGATCGCCCACGGCGGCAATCGGGACGTGGCCATCGCACGAATGAAGAATGCCCTGGCCGAAATTGTCATCGAGGGCATCAAGACCAACGTGCCGCTGCACCAGGAGATTTTCCAGCATGCCGCGTTTCAGGCAGGCGGAACCGACATTCACTATCTAGAGAAACGTCTCGGTCTAGTGTGATCGGGCGCACGCCGGACAAACGATGGATTGGCGACAATTTGTCATGGATCTTGAAACGCTGAGTCCGGACAGAGTCGAAGAAGTCTTCGTGCGTAACGGCGCGCAATCAATAACATTCACCGACGCCGGAGACAGGCCCGTGCTCGAGCCTGCACCGGGCGAAACGCCAAAGTGGCAGGAAATGCGCATCACGGGGCTGTTTTCCCCGGCGGTCGACCTTGGCCTGCTGCGGGATGATCTCAAAGCATCACTCGATATCGACGTCCTGCCTTCGCATGAGGTCGCGGAACTCGAGGACCGCGCCTGGGAACGCGAATGGCTGAAAGATCTCAGCTCCCTGCGGTTCGGCAGGCGACTCTGGGTTCTCCCGGGTGATACGAAAGCCGATAATGACGATGCGGTCATCGTTCGTCTCGATCCGGGCCTTGCTTTTGGCACGGGCACGCATGCGACGACGGCGCTGTGCCTCGAGTGGCTGGATGCGCAGGAGCTGGACGGCTTGACCATGCTCGACTACGGCTGCGGTTCGGGAATCCTCGCGATCGCAGCACTGAAACTCGGCTGCGCGAATGCCGTAGCGATGGACATCGATCCGCAAGCGCTTACGTCGACGCTTGCCAACGCACGCCACAACGGGGTCGAACGGCACATGCTCGTGACCGGCAGCGCAGATGGCATTCAGGGTCAGTTCGATATCGTCGTCGCGAACATTCTTGCGGGCCCGATCGTGCGGCTGGCCGGGCAGGTTGTCTGCCGCGTCAAAAGCGGTTGTTTGCTGGCGTTATCCGGCATACTCTCCGGGCAGGTTGATGATGTGCTAACTGCGTACGACCCCTGGATCGAGTTCGATGTACCGGCACTCCGGGAACAAGGTGGGCAGACCTGGGCACGATTGACCGGTCGAAGGATCGAGGGCTGAGCGATGTACACCCAGTGCCCTGAATGCGGCGTCGCCTTTAACGTCACAGCAGAGGTTTTGAAGCAAGCGGCAGGCCAGGTGCGCTGCGGCCGCTGCAGCGTTGCGTTCAATGCACTCGACTTTCTTTCCGAAGAGAAACCTGACGCGCCGGTTCAGCCGGAGGCGGAGCCGCAGTCACGACCTGCCGAACATCCACCTGATGAGCCCGTCGAGCTGGAATCCGTAACGCCACCGAAGGCCATTTCTGCTGAACAAAGTGCGGCTCTTTTGAAAACACTCGACCAACTCGCCGGATCGGACATCCGTATCGAGGATACGGGTGTCGAGTGGCGCGTTCTGAACGACGACGAAGAAGCGGAAGCACTCGATGACGCGTCGGCCGAGGACGCACTACCCGACGAAGAGTCGGTCGAAGCGTTGCTCGAGAGATCGTTCACGCCGAAGGACGAGGTCGTTACCAAGTCTGCGAATAGCGCCGAGGCGCCTGTGGCCGTCGAAGAGATGCGCTTCGATGACAACACGCCCTTGCCGGATGATTTTGATTTCGAAAGCACCGCTTCCGCGCCAGCCAGCCCGCCGGAGGTTAAGGCGCCCGAGCCGACTTCGGCTCCTGCCGCCGCCCAGGTCGACCTTGCGTTCGGCGATCCGGATGAGTGGGAAGACCTGCTCGGTGATCTGACCGGGCCGGCGGCGACGCCGGCACAGGAGCCGGAGGCGGACGAGCCCGAGGAGCCCACGGCAGAGCAGCCAGACGGGCTGG
>JAOTUB010000144.1 GCA_029864095.1 Gammaproteobacteria bacterium
CGCTTTGGATCTTTGCCGCCAGCGCCTTCGCCTCGGCAGTGACGCGCTCCGTGTCGATGCTCAACATATCCCCATCGTGCATCAGAACGCGGCCGTCGACAACGACCGACGCGACATCCTGTTCGTCGTTGACGTAGACCAGGTGGGAGACCACATCATACGTGGGCACATGATGCACGTCGTCAAACGCGACCTGAATCAGGTCGGCCCGCTTGCCCACTTCGAGTGAGCCGATAATATCGCCAAGCCCAATGGCGGTCGCACCGCCGCTCG
Source organism: Gammaproteobacteria bacterium (assembly GCA_029864095.1). Lineage (GTDB taxonomy): Bacteria > Pseudomonadota > Gammaproteobacteria > Steroidobacterales > Woeseiaceae > UBA1847. Next base: position 274 of record JAOTUB010000144.1, read on the forward strand.
TGGCCATGCGCAAGACCGTTTCGGCCGACAGAACCTCCGGATTCATTTGTTCGACTTTCTGTAGGAATGACGCTAGTCGCATTTCTTCCCAAAGATCGAGATCGTTATTGCTGGCGGCGCCGTCGGTGCCGATGCCAACGCGAACACCGGCTGCAAGCATGTCCGCAATTGGCGCGATTCCGGATGCAATTTTCATGTTCGACGTCGGGTTATGAATGACACCGACTTTTCGCTCTGCGAGGATCGGAATCTCCGCTTCGGTCGGCCACACGACGTGCGCTGCGATCGTCGGGCCTTCGAAGAAACCGATCGACTCGAACAGCTCGATACTGGTCATGCCGTACGTGTCCTTCGAATACTGCACCTCGAACGGTGATTCCGAGAGATGAATGCTGATCGGTGCGCCGAGTTCCATTGCGGCGTCGCGCGTCGCGCGCAGTTGCTCGGCATTGAGCGTGTAGTTGGCGTGTGGGCCGAATATCGGCGTGATGCGGCTGTTCTTGCCCTGCCATCGCTCGACGAATTCGCGGCCTTTTTGAATCGAGTCGACCGCGCCTTCGGCGTCCGGGCTGCGCTGATCGATAACGGTCGCAGAGATCAGGGCGCGCATGCCGCAACTATCGACGACTTCAGCGATGACATCAGGGTAGTAGTACATGTCGACAAACGTCGTCGTGCCGCCGCGAATCATTTCCCAACACGCGAGCTCGGTGCCGATGCGCACGAATTCCGGGTCGACGAATTCGACCTCGGCCGGAAAGATGTAGTTGTTGAGCCAGTCCATCAACGCGAGGTCGTCGGCAACTCCGCGGAGTAGAGTCATCGCCGCATGCGAGTGACCGTTAACCAGGCCAGGCATCACGACGCGCTCGTCGCCATCAAGTGTCTGCTCGGCCTGATAACTTGCCGAGATATCCGCCGCGTTGCCGATGGCGATTATGACGCCGTCGTCTATCGCAACCGCGCCGTTCTCGATGACGTTCGCTGCCTCATCCATCGTCACCACAAAGTCACCCGCCACAATCAGATCAATCCGACTCCCGGTGTCCAGCGTCGTGGCAGGCAGGTTTGTGTCGGTGTCCTGCTTTGACTGGCAGGATGCGACGGTGATTAGCAGAAAAGTACATAAGAAACAGCGAGTTATTGTTGCCATGGATGATCCTCTCCATGCCAATTGTAGCACCCGGCCCGGAGATACAACCGCAATAAAATAAAGAGCCGGTCAGTGACCGGCTCTCTGTTACGCAGACCGCGCCTCGGCTAAAAGTCCTTGGTGAAGCTGAATCCGAACTCGCTCGCATCATTGCTTAGAATGACGAGAATGTAGTCGTCCAGATTGAGAATGGCATTCGTGTAGCGTTCGTCGGAAATGTTCCGGCCGTAAATCGCAGCTGTCCACGTGTCGTCCGGCGAGCGATAGGCGATGTTTACGTTGATGAGGTCGCGACTCTCGATTTCCGACTGGCGTCCGGGATCGTCGCTCGGCTCGCCATACATTTCGTCACGATAAGAATAATCCGCTCGGAAAGTAACGGAGCCGCCGTTGTCCAATGGCATACGATATTCGGGGCTGATCGACCAGGTTAGTTCGGGTGTCAACGGAGCGACAGCTTTGACGCCGGTGTCTGAGTCTCGATCAACGTCGACGTCGATATAGCCAAGTGTCGCGTGGAACAGGAAATTGTCAGACAGAAATGCCGTGCTTTCCCATTCAAAGCCGGTCGACGTCTGGTCGACAATCAGGTTGGTGGTCGAGAATCCGCCGCCGATCAGCTCGCTCACCTGATACGGCAAGTCACTGTATTCCGTAGTAAAAACGGCGGCGCTCATTTGTAATCGGTCGAATGGCTGGCCCTTGATGCCGATTTCGTAGTTGATCGCGGTTATGTTGTCGGACGCATTCACGAAGCAGTCCGGCCAGTCGGCAAAGCAATAGGGTCGTGGATTGAACTGACCCGACTGGTAGCCGCTCTGGATGCTGCCATAGACATTGAGGCCATTGTTCATCGTGAAATTCGCCGATAAGTCCCAGCTGGTCTCGTCGAAATCCGCATTTGCTGGCGTCAGGCCGAAGGCGATGTCGGCCTCGGCATCTTTTTCGTCGTTGGAGAAGCGGACGCCCGCCGAGAGTCGCAGGCTGTCAGAGACGTTGTAGCCAAAATTGGCAAAAATACCGGTGCTCGTTACCTCCTGTTTCAGCAGGAAGTTAAACGGCCCGCCGAGGAAAAAATAATCTTCCTGGAAGTTCTGGCCGTCTTCAGTGAAGTAATAGAGACCGCTCACGAAGTCGAGGTCGCCGTAGTCGCCGTTGAGCTGGAATTCGATCGAGGTTTGATCAGCATCGCCCACTTCCGGGAACGTCAACAAGTTTTCCGCAAGGCTGTCGTCATCGAGGCCCGCCTTGTAATCCGAGCTTCGCGTACTCGCGATAATCTTTCCCGATAGGTCGTCGTTGAAAGACCAGTCAGCGGTGATGGCCAGTCCCTGCGCCTCGTTCGTTACACGGACCTGATCCGACTGCGTCGTGCTGTTGTCGTAAGGATCGGAACCGACATCGGAGTTTCGGAATCCCATGTCGTACAGGAAGCCACCGCCCAGTTCGTCGATCAGCGTCGTATATGGTCGAAGACCACCTTCGCCATCATTCGCATCGGCCACAATCGTGATCGAGAAATCGTCGCTGGGTGCATAGCGCAGCGCAACTCGCGCATATACGTCCTGCAGCTCGCCTACCTCGATGCCTGCATTCGGCAGGTTGACGAAGTCGCCCAAACCGTCACGACTCTTGACCCCGCCCGTGAATGACACAGCGGTGTTATCGGAGAGCTGAGTGTCACCGAAGAAATCGGCATTCAAACGGCCTCGAGAGCCGATTTCCATGCCCACTCTCACACCTTCGAAGCTACCCGGCGTTTTCGTGATGATATTGACAGCGCCGCCGATCGAGTTACGACCGTATAACGTACCTTGCGGGCCGCGCAGCACTTCGATACGTTCAATATTCGACAGGCTCCAGTTCTGCCCGACCTGACGGCCGAGATAGACGCCGTCGACATAGACGCTAACGCCCGGGTCCGTCGTGATCAGATGATCCTGCAGGCCAATGCCGCGAATGAACGGGTTCACGGACGATACGTGACCGGCTGAAAAAGACGTAACGTTCATATTCGGCACGAAATTTCCGATGTCGTTGATGCTCGTGATGCCCTGGGCGGCGAGCTTATCGCCGTCGAAAGCACTTAGTGCGATAGGCACTTCATAGATATTCTGTTCACGCTTTTGAGCCGTGACCGTAATTTCTTCGAAACGCGAGTCTTCTTCATCTTCATCTTGTGCGATAACGGGCGCAGAAAATCCGAGCGTGGCAATTACTGGCGTCCAAAGATAGACAAGCAGATTGTTCTTCTTCATTGTTGGTCCCCCAAAAAAATGCCGATAAGCAGCGAAACAATTCCTTAATGCAGTGTCTTTGCTCTAAACTTCACTATAGCTGAATAGCGCCTTTTGTCATGTCAAATCGATGAATAAATTGCTACCGACGTTCGCTGCGCCGCCCGATGGCAGGCTGTCAGCGGAAATGCTTAGCGCATTCGCTGACGACGGTGTAATAGTCCTGCGCGAATTCGTGACCGTCGAGGCCTGCGCTGCACTGCGACAACGCGCACTCGAGCTGGTAGCGGCATTCGACCCGGCCGAGGTTCGCAGCGTATTCTCGACGACCAGGCAGGAGCAGCTCGGCGACAGTTACTTCATCGAGTCCGGCGACAAAATTCGTTTCTTTCTCGAAAATGGTGCTTTCAATGACGCCGGGGAACTCAGGCAGGCTAAGGAGCACAGCCTGAACAAGATGGGTCATGCAATGCACGATCTGGATCCGGCATTCGATCGGTTTTCCCGGACGCTGAAACTCGCCAATGCGGCTGCGAGCCTCGGCTTCGAGGATCCGGTCATCCTGCAGTCGATGTACATCTTCAAGCCGCCGCGTATCGGTGGCGAAGTTGTCTGTCATCAGGATTCGACCTACATCTACACGGAGCCCGAATCCTGCATCGGTTTCTGGTTTGCGCTCGAGGACGCGACGACCGAGAACGGCTGCATGTACTTCATTCCCGGTGCCCACAAGTCGCCACTCAAAAAACGCAACTATCGTCAGGCGAATGGCACGCTCGTCACCGAAACGCTGGACGACACGCCGTGGCCCGAAGACCAGAAAGTGGCAGCGCCCGCGCCGGCGGGATCGCTCGTCATTTTCGACGGCCGTGCGCCGCACCTGAGTGGGCCGAATCTGTCCGACAAATCGCGTCACGCTTACACGCTGCACGTGATCGATCGCAGGTGTCACTATCCGGCCGAGAACTGGCTGCAACGCAGCGATGAATTGCCGCTGCGTGGATTCGACGCCTGATGCTGTTTACCGACGTCATTCGTACCAAGCGCGACGGTGGCGCGTTGTCCGACGAACAAATTCAATTTTTCGTAGACGGCCTCGCGGACGAGAGCATTCCGGCCGAGCAGGTGTCTGCGTTAGCGATGGCCGTCGTTCTTAATTCAATGACCTTCGATGAAGCGGCCAAGCTGACTTTGGCGATGGCGTCGTCAGGCACCGTACTCCGGTGGCAGGACTTGCAACTCAAGGGTCCCGTGGTGGACAAGCATTCAACGGGCGGGGTCGGTGACAAGGTGAGTTTCATGCTGGCCCCGATCGCGGCCGCCTGCGGCTGCCACGTGCCAATGATATCGGGCCGCGGGCTCGGGCATACGGGCGGCACCACGGACAAAGCCGAAGCCATTCCGGGTTACAACACGGCTCCCGACTTCCCGACATTCCGACAGGTTGTAAAGGACGTCGGCTGCGCAATCATCGGGCAGACGGCGGACCTGGCGCCCGCGGACAGGCGTCTGTATGCCATTCGCGATGTTACCGCTACGGTGGAATCGGTACCGCTGATTACGGCGTCGATACTTTCCAAAAAGATCGCAGCAGGTCTCGAAGCCCTGGTGATGGACGTCAAGGTCGGAACGGGCGCATTTATGAAGACGCCCGAACGCGCTCGCAAACTTGCCGAGAGCATTATTGCGACAGCCGCGATGGCCGAGCTGAAGACGCACGTTCTGATAACCGACATGAATGAGGTGCTTGGACGCACGGCTGGCAACGCCCTGGAGATCGCAGAGGCGGTTCGTTACTTGCAGAACGATGAACGGGAGGCGCGCCTCGATACGGTCGTGATCGGTCTGTGTGCGGAGATGCTCATCGCGGCGGGCCTCGAAACCGACCGCGCCACAGCGGAACAGCGCTGTCACGACGCCGTCACAAGCGGCCGCGCCGCAGAGATTTTCGGCAGGATGGTTGCGGCGCTCGGTGGCCCGACGGATTTCATGGAGTCCAGTTCGAAATACCTGGCCGTAGCGCCGGTTGTGCGGCCCGTTCATGCGGCCGGCTATCTCAGGTCGATAGACACTCGCGGTGTCGGCAACGCGATTATCGAGCTCGGCGGCGGTCGCCACCGGGTGGGTGAGGCCCTGGATCTGTCGGTTGGTTTCAGCGATTTCGCGTCGATCGGCACGATGCTCGATGCCGAGACGCCGCTGGCAATCGTGCACGCCGCGTCGGAGGGTGATGCGGTGCAGGCTGAAAAACTGCTGCTGGATGCGTGTGAGGTTGGCGAAGACGTCCCGGCCGTGACGCCCGTAATTGCAGAGATAATCCCGGGCACCGCCTGAACAATGCGGTATCCTTGGGCACCGCAACAATAAATACAACAACTTGACGGGGGAATGCCATGCCGGCCAATCTGATCGGGATCTTCGGCATCATCGTGATTCTCGGAATCGCGGTCCTGTTTTCGAGCAATCGTAAAGCCATCCACTTGCGCGTCGTCGGCGCAGCATTCGCCTTGCAGGCAGTGGTCGCCGCGACGGTTCTGTACTGGTCTGGCGGCCAGAAAGCCATCAAAGCGCTGAGCCAGGGCGTGCTCGCCGTCATCGATTTTGCGAATGCCGGAATCGACATGGTGTTCGGGCCACTGGCCGACAAAGGGGGGATCGGTTTCAGTTTCGCATTTAACGTCCTGCCGATCATCATCTTCTTCGCCGCGCTGATGTCCGTCATGTACCACTTGCGAATCATGGAGTGGCTGGTACGCGGTGTCGGCGGTGCCCTGCACAAGATCATTGGCACCGGCTCAATCGAATCGATGAACGCGGCGGCAAATATATTCGTTGGTCAGACCGAGGCGCCGCTCGTTGTCAAGCCTTATCTCAAGGGACTGACCGAGCCGCAGTTCTTCGCGGTGATGGTGTCCGGCCTCGCGTCGATTGCGGGCACGGTGCTCGCCGGCTACGCGCTCATGGGCGCCGAACTGAAATACCTGCTGGCCGCCGCGTTCATGGCGGCGCCAGGCGGCTTGTTGATGGCAAAAATCATCATGCCCGATGACGAGTATATTCCGCCCAGCGAGCACGAGAAACTCCGTATGGAGCCCAGCCAGCACCGCAACGTCATAATGGCGGCAGCCGCAGGCACCTCCGACGGCCTGCGCCTGGCTGTGAACATCGGCGCGATGCTCGTGGCATTCGTCGCGTTGATCGCATTGTTCAATGGCCTCGTAGGCGGGCTGGCCAGTCTGCTCCGAATTGACAATCTCCTCGGGGTCGACCAGGTTACTCTGCAGCTGATACTTGGCAAGATATTCCAGCCGCTGATGTACCTGCTCAGCGTTCCATGGGCCGAGGCCGAGGCGGCCGGCGCGCTGTTTGGTGAGAAAATCATCCTTAACGAGTTCGTCGCATTCTCGCACCTGAACGAGTACCTCGCGGGTATGAGCCCGAGGACGGTCGCCGTTACGACGTTCTCTCTTTGCGGGTTTGCGAATCTCTCATCGATCGCAATCTTGTTGGGCGGTCTCGGCGTACTCGTTCCCGAGAAACGCGAGCTTATCGGGCGCTTCGGCATCAAGGCCGTGCTGGCGGCCTCGCTGTCCAACCTGATGAGCGCGGCGCTCGCCGGAATCATGCTGACGTTCTGAAACCGTGACCCGCAAAATCATCATCGACTGCGATCCCGGGCAAGACGACGCTGTCGCGTTATTCCTCGCGCTCGCATCAAGCGAAGAACTCGACCTGCTCGGCATAACGGCCGTCTGCGGCAATGTTCCGCTTGAACTGACGCAGCGCAACGCAAGGCAGATGTGCGACATTGCAGGCCGGCAGGACGTGCCGGTTTATGCAGGCTGTGAAAAGCCGATGCTGCGGCCATTAAGAACGGCGGAGATGATCCACGGTGAGACCGGCATCAACGGCATCGATGTCATCGATCCCGAGACTCCCCTGCAGTCAGCGCACGCCGTCGACTTCATTATTGAGACGCTGCTCGATGCTGACGACGCATCGATAATCCTCGTGCCCACAGGGCCATTGACCAATATCGGCACGGCGATCGACCGGGAACCGGGCATACTGCCGAAGATAGAGCAGATCGTCCTGATGGGCGGCGCCATGCGCGAGGGTGGTAATCGCACGCCGTCGGCCGAATTCAATATTCTCGTTGACCCGGACGCGGCCGATAACGTATTTCGTTGCGGCAGGCCGATTGTTCAAATGGGTCTCGATGTCACACACCAGGTACTGTCGACGCGCGACCGCGTCGGACGGATCGCTGCGCTGGGCAACCCTGTTGCCGATGCGACAGCCGGCATGTTGAGTTTCTTCGATCGCTATGACACCAAGAAGTACGCCTCCAAAGGTGCGCCGCTACACGATCCTTGCACGATCGCGTGGCTGATCAGACCGGAGCTGTTTGAAGGTAAAGACTGCAATGTCTCTATCGAAACGCAATCTGAGCTGACGTTGGGCCATACCGCGGTTGATTTCTGGCATGTTACTGAGCGACCCGTCAACGTCCACTGGGTTTACTCGGTTGATGCCGGCGGTTTCTATGACCTGCTAACCGAGAGGCTCGCGCGCTTCGGCGACTGAATGGCATGCCTTCAATTGTCGTTATTGGTTCCGTTAATCTCGACCTGGTCGCGACGGTCGATCGCTTGCCAGCCCCCGGAGAAACTGTGACTGGCGCAGAGCTCAGCCGGTTTCCCGGCGGCAAAGGTGCG
>JAOTUB010000145.1 GCA_029864095.1 Gammaproteobacteria bacterium
TTGCCGTCTGCAAAGGTATTGCTGAATATGCCGGAGAGTTCCGGCGTGACGTCGTCACCGTTCTCGACGGAGCTGTCCAACACGGCCTTCGCACCAACGCTCAGTACCATGTCCGCGTTGTCTAACGGCCGCGCGGTCTTGATATTGACCGTCGCGCCCAAGCCGCCGGACGGAAGGCGAGCCTGACTGGTCTTGTAGACGTTTACCGCAGCAACCGACTCGGAAGCGAGATTGGCAAAGTCGAATGACCGGGAAGAAGACGCGGATGTTCCTTCAATCGTGGTGCCCGGCATCTGCCGGCCATTCAGCGTGACCAGATTGAAGTTGGGGCCGACACCGCGAACCGTGACCCGCGAGCCCTCGCCGATTTCCGTGCGATCGATCGATACACCCGTGATGCGCTGCAGCGACTCGGCGAGGTTCGTGTCCGGGAATTTGCCGATGTCTTCCGAAATGATGCCGTCCGACACGCCCTGCGCGTCGCGTTTCTGGATCATGGAAGACTGGAGACTGCCGCGGATGCCGACAGTGACAATTTCTTCAATGGGCTCCTGCGCCTTTACCGGCGTGTAGGCGGTGGCTCCGAGCGCCAGTGCTACGCCCATGGCCAAAGGAGTCTTGGAAAAATTCTGGTCTTTCATGCCTGATCCCCCGATCGGATTGCTGAAAAATTTGCGTTTTTTGGTGAGAATGTAAGCGCTTACTTTCTAAAAAATACCTCAAGCTCACCGCGGCCGTCAACCCATTTTTTGTAACATTGCCTTGTGGTGAGTTTTCGACAACTTGCGAAAATACAGGCGCTGTTGCCGACTAATATACTGATTTAAAACACTTTTCTTCATAGGAAATGTGTGGTCACTCGGCAACGAGTCAGTGCGCTACCCGGCAGAAAATAATGAAAGCGCTTACAATTTCGGACTGATTTCTTGCCCGCGTCGCGCCAGGCAGGCTCAGGCAACGCCGAGTTTGTGCAGCCCGACCAACGACATGGCCGCGGCCAGCACGATGAACAGCGTGCTGATCGAGTACTCCATCACGCGGTGCGACACGTAGGTCTGCAGGCGCGGCCCGATCTGTCCGCCGATCAAAACGCCCGGAATCGTGTAGGCGACGAGATTCCACGGTATTGCGTCGAAGCCGCCTTCGCTGATCAGCTGCCCGATCAACGTGAATGACGCACACGCGGCAGTCACGATAACGATCTTCACCGACGCCGCGACGGCGATCGGCAGCGGTACGCCGCGCTTGGTCAGCTGCGGCACGATGACTTCGCCGATGCCGACCGAGACCATGCCGGTCAGGAACGCGCCGATTCCTGTGTAAAGTCCGCCAGAAATACCAGGCTCGGGAATCTTGTAGACATACTCGCGGCCGGCACTGTCCACTTTGCGCCGCAGATTCGCGTCGCTTTCGGCATCCGGCGGCGTCGCAGACGCTACGTCTTCTTCATGTTGAACGACGATGTGAATGATCGCCAGAATCAGAACGAGCACTGCGTAACCGAGAATCAGCAAGCCACCGGGAACCAGATGTGCCAGGAACGCGCCAGCTATCGCAACCGGCGCGGCAATCCGCAGATATTTGAACACGATCGCGAAATCGATCAGCCGTTTACGATAGTAGCCGATGAATCCCGAGGTAAAGCCGAAGGTCTCGGTCAATAACGCCGTGCCGATAGCCACGACCGTACCCTGGAGCGCGTATTCGGGTCCGAGCAGCGGGAATATCAGAACGAAAATCGGCGTGAATAGCGCCGCGCCACCGATACCGCTCAGCATCGCCAGGGTCGCGACGCACATCGCCACCGGGAACATGAACCAGTAGAGCGTGAAGTCCATCAGCGCCGTGAGTCAGCCACTAAGTCAGGCCGCTGATCAATATTCCGAGTATCGCGAGCGGCGCAACCACGCGTATCAACCAGACCCAGGTTCTGAACAGCCACGGGCTGCCGAAGTTCAGCTCGGTCTCGAGCACCTCCGGCTTCATGCGCCAGCCCACGAACAAAGCGATCAGGATGGCGCCCAGTGGCATCATCACGTTGGCCGTGAAGTAGTCGATCAGATCGAATACGGTCTTGCCGGCGAACACGTCGAACATGGCTAGCGGCGTGACGTCTTTCCAGACGTTGAACGACAGGACGCTGCCAATACCTATCAGCCATGCGAGAAAACCGAACACGATGCAGCCAGTCTTGCGCTGCATCTGCCAGCGATCCTCGGCGTAGGCGATAATCGGCTCGATGATCGCAATGATCGACGTAATTGCCGCAAACGCCAGCAAGACAAAGAAAAAAGCGCCGAAAACCGCGCCGCCGGGCATGCCCGCAAATGCCGTGGGCAGGGTCACGAAGATCAGGCCGGGACCTTCAGCCGGGTCGAGGCCGTTTGCGAACACGATCGGAAAGATCATCAGCCCGGCAAGCAGTGCAATCATCGTGTCGGCTCCGGCGATAATGACGGCCGAGCGCGTCAGTGAGACCTCTTTGGGCACATACGCGCCATAGACCATCATCAGTCCCATAGCCACACTGATCGAAAAGAACGCCTGACCGATCGCGGCCAGAACCACTTCGCCCGTAATCTTGCTAAAGTCGACACTGAACAGGAATTCCAGGCCGGCTTTGAAATCGCCGGCGATCGCTGCGTAACCGATCATCACGAGCAGCATGATGAACAGCGCAGGCATCAGCACTTTAACGACGCGTTCGATACCGTCGCGCAGGCCGCGGCCCACGATCAGCAGCGCCAGGCTGATGAACACGGTGTGCCAGAGCGCCATCGTGCCCGGGCTCGCCTTGATATCCTCGAACTGCTGCGCGACATCGGCAGCGGCCGCCCCGCCGAAACCGATTGCCGCTTTGAATATGTAGATCAGCGTCCAGCCAGCAATCACGCTGTAATAAGTGGCGATCAGATAACCGACGATCATGCCCATGAAGCCGACGAGCGACCAGTTGCCCGATCTGCCCGAATCTTCGGCAACTTTTCGCATCGCGACGGGCGGGCTGCCTGTGCCGCAACGACCGATAAGCAGTTCGGCGATCAGAATCGGAATCGCGACAAAGACGACGCAGACGATGTAAACAAGAACAAACGCTCCGCCGCCGCTTACGCCAGCGACATACGGGAACTTCCAGATGTTGCCGAGACCAACGGCCGCGCCAACCGCGGCGAGGATAAACGTGATGCCCGATGACCACGTGCGTTTACCAGTTGCTTGGTGCATATCCGGACTGTCAGCCTTGTCCCGCAACGCGGTTGACGTCGCTTGCAGTGTTTGTTGTTTGAGTGACGGCGCCCATCTTACTACGCCGGGAGTGGATTTCCCGTCCGCGGTGACTTTGCCCCACTCCTGGGGCATGCTTGGGGCAGCCAAGAGGGAGAGAATCATGACAACTCGCCTGACCCGAATAGCTGCTTTTTTCGCCTTGCTGGCAGCGGCCTCGAGCACCTTCGCCGACATGCAGATCATTCATGCTGGTCGGCTGCTGGCCGTGCCGGGCGGCAGGGTCGCTTCGAATCAGACGGTCATTGTCGAGGGCGAGCGCATCGTCGAGGTCCGGGACGGCTTTGCCGACGCAGCTGAATTCGAACGGGAAGTCACCGTGATCGATTTGCGCGAGCACTTCGTCCTGCCGGGACTCATGGACATGCACGTGCATCTGCAGGGCGAGATGGGGCCGGACAACGACAAGGACGAGCTCAAGATGTCGCCCGAGCTTATGCAGATGCGCAGCCTGATGTATGCCATGCGTACATTGAAAGCCGGTTTTACGACCGTGCGCGACACGGGCTCGTCACCGCAGGAGATGTATGCGCTGCGTGACAGCATCAACAATGGTTGGGTCGATGGCCCGCGAATTATCGCGGCAGGCGGTGTGGGTATCACGGGTGGCCACGCGGACATCAGCGGTGTGAAGCCCGAGCTCATGGAGATGTTTACCTCGGACAACGTGTGTGACGGGCCCTACGACTGTCGCCGCGCCGCGCGCAATGTCATCAAATACGGCGCCGACCTGATCAAGATCACGTCCACGGGCGGCGTCATGACGCAGCGCGCAACCGGGACGGACCAGCAAATGGAAGCGGACGAACTTGAGGAGATCGTGCGTGCGGCGGCGCGCATGGGCCGCAAAGTCGCTGCGCACGCGCACGGGGAAGACGGCATCATTGCCGCGTTGGAAGCCGGCGTGGCGAGCATCGAACATGGTTCATACACCGGGCCCGAAGCGATCAAGGTCTTCAAAAGGACCGGCGCGTATCTCGTGCCGACCCTGCTCGCGGGCGACACCGTCGTAGCTGCGGCAACTGAAGCCGACTATATGGCGGACACCGTAAAGGCCAAAGCGATTCGTGTCGGTGGTGACATGAAGGGCAATTTCGCGAAAGCACACAAAGCCGGCGTCAAGGTTGCCTTCGGCACCGACAGCGGCGTTTCGAAGCACGGCACGAATGCAGAGGAGGCCGTGCTCATGGTCGAGGCGGGCATGTCGGAAATGGATGTCATCACATCGGCAACCGTCAATGCTGCCGACCTCATCGATATGTCGGCCTCGCTCGGCACGATCGAGGCCGGCAAGTTTGCGGATATCATCGCCGTTGACGGATCACCGCTCGATGATATTGCCGAACTGCTCGACGTGGCCTTCGTCATGCGAGGCGGCAAGGTATTCAAGCACTGACGTGCCGGCCTCGCTGTCGATCAGATCGGCACCACGCGCCCGGGGTTGAGCAGATTCTTGGGGTCCAGGTTCTTTTTCAGGACGCGCATTAATTCGATCTCCGCCAGCGTACGGCTGTGCGGCAGCCACCGCAATTTCTCTGTGCCAATGCCGTGTTCGGCAGAGACAGAGCCCCCGACATCGGCGAGGGGTTTGTACACGCATTCGTCACTGGGCTCGTGAAAGTTGCCGGCCGCGTTGGACACAACGAAGAAATGCAGGTTGCCATCTGCGACGTGACCGATCGTGTAGCACTGCCCGTCGGGCCAGCGTTTCTTTACGTTCGCCCTGACCTTTGACACGTAGCTCTCCATCTCCCGTATCGGCAGGCTCACGTCGTAGAGATAGACGGGCTCGGGCTCGAGAATCGCATCAAACTCTTCGCGAATGTTCCAGATGTCCCGGTTCTCGGCTTTTGACTTCGGTATCACGGCATCGACGATCAGCTCGTCGTTAAGCGCGTTCTGGAGGACCTCTTCGAATCGTGTTGTATCAGATTCCGGATTGCTGCCTTCGGCCTCGAACACAACGTAGAACGGGTAGTCGCGGGGCAGCGGCGCGCGGTGCCCGCCATCACGCGTCACCGCATGATAATAGTCGCCCCACATGATCTCGAACGCACTCAGCGAGTCGGCAAGCTGTTGCTGCAATCGCAGCATGAATTCCGAGACGCTGGCGAAATCCCGCATGGCCACAAGCGCACTATTCTGGCTTGCCGGTTGCGGAAACAGTCGCAACACGGCCTGGGTAACGACACCCAGCGTGCCCTCGGTGCCGATGAACAGCTGCTTGACGTCATAACCGGCATTGTTTTTCATCATGCGGTTCATCGAGGAGATAACCGTGCCGTCCGCAAGTACCGCCTCGAGCCCGAGCACGAGATTGCGCATCATGCCGTAGCGCAGCACGTTGATTCCGCCTGCGTTGGTCGCGATGTTGCCGCCAATCGTGCAGCTGCCGCGCGCACCGAGATCGAGTGGAAAGCGCCGTCCTTTTGCGGCAACCGCTTCCTGAACGTTTTGTAAAATGCCGCCGGCCTCGACGATAACGGTGCCACCGACCGGATCGATCTCGACGATGCGATTCATCTTCTCGAGGGACAGCACGATGTCGCCCGACTCCGGTTCCGCCGCGCTGACGCAGTTAGTCAGGCCACCCTGCGTAATCACGGTCTGATCGAGCGCATGACAGCGACGAAGTATGGCCGAGACTTCTTCGGTCGTGCGGGGCAGTGCTATCGCTTTGGCCTGCATCGGTGCATCGTTCCAGAAGCTCGTCACGCGCTCGGCGACGGCGCTCCCGCTCAGCAAGCGTGCATCGCCAACAATGGCGGCGATTTCGTTGACGATGTCGCTCACATTTACCCTGTTCGTGCTCTGTAGATGGTCGTCAGGCAGTGTGCCACGCGCAGCGCTCGATTAGAATTGATTACCTGATGGCTGATCACACCCAATCTGTGCGACTTGCGGTCGATATCGGCGGCACATTTACCGACGTCGTGCTCGAGTCGGCCGACGGCGCACGCGTAACGACGAAACTGCTGACGACACAATCGTATCCCGGCGAAGCCGTGCTCGCCGGCGTCGACGAGGTCATGCGGCGAGCAGGGGCGGAGCCCGAAGACGTCGGCCTGATCATCCACGGCACGACGCTCGCGACAAACGCGATGATCGAGCGCAGCGGCGCGACGACGGCACTGCTCACGACCAGAGGTCATCGTGACGCGCTCGAGATGGCGCATGAGGATCGCTTCGAGCAATACGACATCAATATCGATCGCCCGCGACCGCTCGTGCCGCGTTATCTCCGGCTGCCGATAGACGAGCGTATGGACCGCAACGGCAAGGTGCTGCGGCCGCTCGACGAACAAATGGTTCTGGCGACGCTGCCGATACTCGATGAGCACGAGGTCGAGAGCGTCGCGATCGGCTATCTGCACGCGTTCGTTAACGCCGAGCATGAGCAGCGTACAGCCGAGCTGCTGCGAGCTGCGCGACCGGACCTGTCACTCACGCTCGCATCGGAGGTTTGCCCCGAAATCCGCGAGTTCGAGCGCTTATCGACCGCTTGCGCCAACGCTTACATACAGCCGTTGATGACACGCTACCTGCAGCGCCTCGGCGCCGAGCTGACCGAGCTCGACTATGCCTGCCCGTTTCTGCTCATGACATCGGGCGGCGGGCTGACGACGCTCGAGACCGCGACGCGATTTCCGATTCGGCTCGTGGAGTCGGGACCGGCCGGCGGCGCCATACTCGCACAACACGTCGCGCGCGAAACAGGCCTCGAGCGTCTACTGTCGTTCGATATGGGTGGCACCACTGCAAAGCTCTGCCTGATCGACGCTTACGAGCCGCTGATGTCACGCAGCTTCGAGGTGGATCGCGTCTATCGCTTTAAGAAAGGCAGCGGCCTGCCCGTGCGCATTCCGGTCATCGAAATGGTGGAAATCGGCGCCGGCGGCGGCTCGATTGCGAGCGTCGACAAACTCGAACGAATCCAGGTTGGCCCCGAGAGCGCCGGCTCGGAGCCAGGCCCCGCGGCCTACGGACGCGGCGGTCAGCGTCCGACCGTTACCGACGCCGACGTGCATCTCGGCCGGATCCACGCCGCGAAGTTTGCCGGCGGAGCGCTGCAGCTCGATGCGGAGGCGTCCGCCAAAGCGATTGAAAATACCATCTGCAAGGCGCTGCACCTCGATCCCGACGTCGGCGCGTTTGGCATCAGCGAGGTCGTCGACGAGAACATGGCAGCTGCCGCGCGTACGCATGCTGCCGAATTCGGCATGGACCTCGGCCAACGGGACATGATCGCGTTTGGCGGCGCCGCGCCACTGCACGCTGCAAGACTCGGCGAAAAACTCGGCGTCCGCCGCATCATCGTGCCGACCGAAGCCGGCGTTGGCTCGGCCGTCGGGTTTCTGCTCGCCCCGATCGCTTATGAAGTTGTGCGCAGTCGCCGACAAAGACTTTCGTCGCTGCAACCTGACCTTGTTAATAGTCTGATGCGTGACATGGTCAACGAGGCCGTCGCGGTCGTGCGGCAGGGCAGCAGCGCGCCCGATCTTGCCGAGACCCGCCAGGCGTACATGCGCTACGTCGGCCAGGGCCATGAGATTGCCGTGAATCTGCCTGTCGAAGAATACGACGACAGCCATGCCGGTATATTCAAGCAAGCATTCGAAGCCGCGTACACGAAACTCTATGGCCGTACCATCGACGGCATAGAAATCGAAGCGCTGAGCTGGACGTTGACGATCAGCGCGCCCACTCGAAAAGTCATTGCAGAGACGGCAGAACAGAAAGGAAAGGCAGTAGAGAACGCAACGCAGACCCAGTCCTGCTTCGATCCGCTCGCCGCCGAGCGCGTCGACGTGCCTGTCTACTTCCGTGACCAGCTGTCGCCGGGTGACCGGCTCGACGGTCCGGCGTTGATTACTGAAGACCAGACAACAACATTTGTCACCTCGGGTTTCGTCGCCGAAATCGATGCGCGCGGCTACATCGTGTTGACGCGAAAAAGGGGCAGCGAACATGAGTGACGTAAAAGCACTCGGAAAAATCCGCGCGCAGATCATGTGGGACCGTTTGCTCGCAATTGTCGAGGAGCAGGCGCAAACCCTGAT
>JAOTUB010000146.1 GCA_029864095.1 Gammaproteobacteria bacterium
AATGGCGTGCCATCCTTGATCAGGTGCAATTTTCGGTTTGCTTTCTCGACGACAACCAGGTCAGCGACAGGAAAGCCACTGGCGTGCGAAGCTCCCTGAAACAAGAGTACAGTCGCGACAAGCACAAGAGTCGGAATTCGCATGTTCTGAGACTAGCAAACCTGCGGCGACGGGCAAATGACTCTGGTCACACGTTTCTACCAGCAATCCAGCCAATTGCAAAGCCGATGCTGCCCGCGACCAGCGTGTAGATGGGCAAGAACCGGAATAGCTGCCCCGGGTCATTGCTATCGCCAAACATATTATTAAGATTCACCGCGTACGCGTAATGGAGATATAGCGACAGACCCAGAGCCGGTACCGCGTAGCCCAGAGTTCCGAGCGGCAATCGCCAGCCTGCCCCGGTCCAGCTGCCCGAACCGCGGCGCAGCGTAAGCGCGGCCAGCACGAGCATGACTAACGGCGGCACGAGATTTCGCAGCACATACGGGCCACCGCGCTGGACGTCATTGATCCAGAATGCCGCAGCTGTAACGAGCAGCACGACGGGCAGCAATCGCACGAGCAGCGGTCGAAGCATGCGACCGTCAGGTCCTCTCGCTGGCTGCCAGCACCGGGAAGCGCACGGCCGTGCCCGGTATGACCTTGTGCAGGTCAAGCTCGGGATTGTATTGGCGGAACAGCCATACGGGCACATCGTATTCACGCAGCGCCAGAATCCAGATCGATTCGCCCTCGGCGATCACATGCTCGGTTACGCCGGTTATGACGTGCCCCCGAAAAAATTCGTCTTGCCGCGCGCGATGGTATTCGATGCGGCGATCTTCGAAGGTCTTCACGTCGACGGTGCCCAGGTCCAGTTTTATTCGCCGGCCCACCTCGACCGGAGTACGAAATGCCAGGCCGTTGATGTCGCGAAGGCGCTGCGTGCGAATTTCCAGCCAATCCGCGTAATGACCCAGAGTTTCGAGCGGCTGCACCTCGATGGTTTTATCCTCTGCCACGTCGTAGTCGCTGGGATCGGAAAGCAGCGCCGTCTGCAGCGTGCCCGGTAAGCTTGCCGTAAGATCGTCCGTCATGGCCGCCGGTGTCTGCTCGGCAACCACGCCGGGTACATCGATGGCTGGGACATCGGCGCTGGCCACAACGACGGCTTCGACGGGGGGCTCCATTGCCGGCGGTTGAGTGGGCGCCGCAGCGGCCACGGTTGGCGCCGGCCCGGCCGCCGGCAGGCGCAGGCGTTGCCCGGCCCGAATGCGGTGCGAGCTGCCGAGGTTATTCAAGGCGACCAATGTCGACACGCGCGTGTTGTAGGCTTGTGCGATCTGCGACAAAGTGTCGCCGCGAGCAATCGTGTGAAAAAGGTCGGGCAGTTGGGCAGACTGCCATTTGTCCGCCGGAACCTTCGCCATGAGGCTGTCGAGCGGCGCATCCAGCAAACTCGTGGGCAGGCGAATCTCGAAGCCTTTGGGCAGATGCTTGCTGCCTTGCCAGATCGTCGGCTGCAGCGCTGGGTTGTGCGCGGACAGCTCTGCCGGCGTAACGCCGAGCGCATCGGCCAGGTCGGTAACCGGGACATAGGCCTGCAGACTGATCTGGGTGAAGTCCGTCGGAGATTCGATCCTGACACCCGGAAAGTAATGTTCGACATTCTGATCAACCTGCTTTGCCGCGAGAAACGCTACATAGAAATTCCTCGAAGCAAAACCGAATGTCCTGCCATCGTATTTCCTGAGTATGTCGACATATGCGTCATCACCGTAGCGGCGCATCGCGCGTCGCACGCCCGCAAGGCCGTGGTTGTAAGCGGTAATTGCCATTGGCCAGTTGCCGGTGATCGAGTAATTGTAGGCGAGCAGCTTGCCGGCCGCTCGAGTCGCCGCAAACGGATCGTTGCGCTCGTCAATGACGTGGTCGACGCGCATAAAGCGCCGGCCCGTGCTGCGCGTGAACTGCCAGATGCCAGATGCACCGACATGAGAACGAGCATCGGGATCATAGGACGACTCGACGTGTGGCAGCGCTGCCAGTTCCACAGGCACACCGAGGGCAGTGAATTCTTTCTGAATAAAATCGCGCCAGCGCCCGGCACGAATCAGGCCCTCGCGAAAGCGATCCTTGAGCCCCTGCTGGTAGCGGATGCGCTTGCCCGCAGCCGCCAGAGTTTCATTACTTACATCGGCCGGCCACAGAGCAAGCACGCGCTCTTCCTCTGCGTTGAGATTCTCGCGCTTGCCGCTGGCGAGGCTTCCGAGAATCGCCTGCAGTTTCTCCCGACGCTTCGCGACGCGGCGTTGTCGATCGCGCCGACTCATATTGCCAGGCAGGTCGACACGCTCATAGACGACTGCCAGATTACGATTATCATGGAGAACCCCCTGGTCGGTCGTATAGCGCGAGAAGATGCTGACCCAGAAGTCGATATCGGGCTGCAATTCGGCCGGCGCCGGGAAGGTCTGATCTGCGTGCGCACCGGCCACGACCAGCAGTAACGCGAGCAAGCAATGTCGACTTTTTCTTGTCATTCCGGTCATTTCAAGTTTCAATCGTAAATTCTTGATTAGTTCACAGAAAAATGCACGCATTTAATCTAATTTGGGCCATGTTTCCGTTCCGCGCGCTGATTATGTTGCTAGCGCTCGCCAGCCCTGTGATGGCCGGCGAGGTCGCCGCCGATGCTGACGACATGGGTCCGCAGCTCCTGGAAGATACGACCGAGGACGCAGACTCGCGTTCCGGCGACATCGTGGCCGCGGCAGAAGATCTACCCGATCCGGCGCCCGTCGACAGACCGGCAGTGCCCCTCGCCGACGCCGTCAATGCAGCGGCCGGGCCCGAAGAGTCCATCGAGGTACTCGGCGCAGAGGTGTTGCCAGGCACTTCGCAACGCCTGTCCTGGTCCGCCACGGAGCTGTTTGAAGGCGTGCCGGTTTCGACGCCGGTCCTCGTGGTCAACGGCGCCTTGCCGGGTCCCACGCTTTGCCTGACGGCCGCCGTACATGGCGACGAACTCAATGGCATCGAAATGGTCCGTCGCGTCATGCACGACCTCGAGCCTGCCAAGGTATCGGGCGCGGTCATCGGTATACCTATTGTCAATGTGCAGGGATTTCGGCGCGGATCCAGATATCTTCCCGACCGTCGTGACCTGAATCGATATTTTCCAGGCAATCCGAACGGCAGTGCTGCGTCGCGGATCGCGCACTCCTTTTTCACCAACGTGATCGCGCAATGTGATGCGCTCATAGACCTGCACACGGGTTCGTTCGAACGCGCCAATTTGCCACAGATCCGTGCCGATCTGCGTGACCCGGACGTCATAACACTGACACAGGGATTTGGTTCGATGGTCATTCTGCACAGCACGCCAGCGGCAGGGACGCTGCGCTATGCCGCAACGCGCGCTGGCATCCCGGCGGTTACGCTCGAAGCGGGCGGCCCGTCCCAGCTCGAGCTCAACGAGGTCAAACTCGGCGTGAAGGGCATCGAAACGCTGGTCAACACCCTGGGCATGGTCAGAAAGATGCGTCTCTGGGGCCAACCCGAGCCGGTCTATTATCGATCGTCATGGGTACGTGCCGACAATGGCGGCATATTGCTCGGCAACGTGAGTCTCGGCAGCACGGTCCGTAAGGGCGACCTGCTTGGCACGATCACCGACCCTATGAACAACGCGAGGACCGAACTGCGCTCGCCTTATTCCGGTCGCGTAATCGGCATGGCGCGAAACCAGGTCGTCATGCCGGGCTTCGCGGCATTCCACGTCGGTATTCAAACCGATGAAGCGCCCGTCGAAGACGCACCCGCTGACACGATGAGCAGCAGCGACGACTACGTCGACGGTATGTCCGAGTAAAGCGAAAAACGAAGCAACAAAAATGCTGGACTCGGCCAGCCACTGTTCATAAGCTGCAGCGGCGATGGCCGCAATTCGAAAACCTCTGCACCGCTACCTCGCTCCAGCAACCTGGCCAATCTGGATTGGACTGGGTCTGCTGCGAATAGTCTGTTGGCTGCCACATTCGGTCAGTCTCGCGATTGGTCGGGGCATTGGTGCGTTCGGCCATCGGTTTGGCGGCACTCGCCGCGCAATCGTCCGGCGCAATATCGAACTGTGTTTTCCCGACCTCGCCGTCGAGCAGCGAAATGAATTGGCCAAACAGCACTTCGCCGCACTTGGCATGTCGCTGATCGAAATGGGCCTCGGGCGCTGGGCGGCGGATGAGCATCTCACAGCATTGACGACGATCGAGGGAGTCAATCACGTACTGCAGGCCGTCAACGACGGCAAAGGCGTCATCCTTCTTAGCGCCCATTTCACAACGCTGGAGATTAGCGGCCGCGTGCTGAGCCTGAGCATTCCGCCATTTGATGCCGTATATCGCAAGAGCCGCAGCACATTCCTAACCGAAGTTCTGCGCAGCGGCAGGGAGCGTTCGGCCGCACGTACGATTGAAAAACGCGATATCAAATCGATGGTGCGCAGACTTCGCGAGGGCGGCATCGTCTGGTACGCACCGGACCAGAGTTTCAATCGCAAGGGTGCGCAAGTAGTACGGTTCTTTGGTGTGCCGTCAATGCACACGACGGCCACATCGACACTCGCGCGGCTCGGCAAGGCCGTGACGTTACCGTATTTCCCGGAACGCCTGGCGAATGGTCGTTACCATCTGAGGATTTTGCCAGCGTTGACGGATTTTCCGAGCGACGATGTCATCGCCGACACGAAAAAGTACGTTCATGTGCTCGA
Organism: Gammaproteobacteria bacterium; assembly: GCA_029864095.1. Lineage (GTDB taxonomy): Bacteria > Pseudomonadota > Gammaproteobacteria > Steroidobacterales > Woeseiaceae > UBA1847. The sequence continues at coordinate 4,751 of JAOTUB010000146.1, forward strand.
GGATCACGTGCGTCGTTGCCCGGAGCAGTACCTCTGGGCGCATCGCAAGTTCAAAGGCCTGCCAGATTCTTATCCCGACTATTACGCTGACCTGGATGCGGTGAAATAGCCGCTCAAAAACTGTTCCCAGTTTTCGGGCAGAAAGTGCAATTTTGGGTTCAGCGTAACGATCTTCTGCAGCGATCGATGTAGCCTGTTTAGCGTCCGCTGCTGCCAGGGCCCGGGCGGCAAGAGGCTGCCACGATCAAAATCGAGCATCCACAGATCGCCATCAATGTCGATCTGCAGGTTATAAGCGTTCATATCGGCATGATGTACGCCATTGGCGTGAAACTCGTAAACCGCCTTGCCCAACGACTCCCAAAACTCGGCGGATTTCGGCCTTCCCGAGATTGCCTCCGACAGCGGCACGACGTTCGGAATGCGAACCGTAATAATGTCAGCCGTATACACGCAGCCGCGTCGCTGATAACGCGCTGCGGCTGGTCGCGGCACGCGCAGCCCCTTGTCCGCCATTTTCGCCAGCATGCGCCATTCGGCGAATGAACGCGTATTGTTCTCGCCCCGCCAAACGTAGGCATCGCGGACTATTTTGCCGACCAGCCCACCGCGCATGAAGTGCCGCAATACGAACTGCCGCGGCACATTGCCAACATACATGGTGTTGCCACGCCCGGCCGACCCGAGCGTGCCACGCACAGCCGCCGCGTGCAACCAGCCTGCAGGACGAAAGCGCGCGTCGTCGATCTCGGCGATGATCTGTCTGTCGTACAGTATTGCGCCGGTCGCGGTTTTTTCGACGGTTTCGGTCAATGTCGCCGCCCGCGTCTTTTCATAATTTTTGTAAAACAGGTCATTTTGCGTAATTTACCGACGGATACCGTCTTTTTTCCAGATTTTTATCGACTTTCTTGAGATCTTACGATCGACTTTGCGCACGGCTTGCAGCCACTATTGTATCTGCACATAAATCTATTTTTTACCGGAGATCAGTATTTTTCGCTACTTATATAGTAATTTTTCTAGATTTTTTATCGATTTAGACAAAATTCTCGTCCGTGGAATCAAATGGCACACTGAAATCGTCGGGACAGCGTTCGCTAATACCGAATAGTATTCTGTTTTTCGAGATATTCGGGACTTTTCATAGACTTTCGTGCTTTTTAGCTGCTTGTTCGAACCATTCCTGTTTCCCGTTCAAGTCTGTGCGAAACCTGCTCGAAATTCCCGATTATGCGACGATCCTCGATGTTAGCCGATTTTTAGCGCTTTTTATCCGACAATAGCGCCGTTTCTCGACTATGCATCGCCGAGTAGATACTCGGCGCCGCAGTACGGGCACTTCGCCTCACCCGTTTCCTCGATGGGCAGGAATACTTTCGGATGCGAATTCCACAAATACATACCCGGCATCGGACACGACAGTGGCAAATCGCGCCGCCGAACTTGATAGCGATGCTGTGAATTCGCGGCAACGAGGTCCTCGTCAACCGTGCCTGCTTTGGATGCCACGAGCCGTCCTGAACTGTGGTGTCGGGAACGCAAATTATAAGCCTATGCTCGCGCCTGCGGCTATGATGAGGTGGCGCTAAATGTCCGTTGCCAAAGCTCTCTGACATACGCCCGCTCGGACTCGAAATCGCCCTGCGACACCAGTGGCTTCTGTTCATCGAGAATCAGGTGATGCAAACGCAAACGGTAGGCCTTGTAGACCTCCTGTAGGTGCAAAGACGTCTTCTTACTGATGCAGCCGGCCGCGGCCAGCGCCTCGAGCTGACGGATGTTGTCCGAGTAATGAAACACCGATGGATGATTGTGGGCATTGAGAAGCACCAGGTATTGCACGAGAAACTCGATGTCGCCGATGCCACCGACACCGTGCTTCAGATCGAAATGCCGCGGATCACTTTTGTCGAGCTGTGCCCGCATGCGCTGGCGCATCGCCGCAACGTCGTCACGAAGACTGTCCCGGCGAACCCTTCCTGACAAGGTATCGGCACGAATTCGAGTAAACTCGTTTGCGATCGCCGCGCTGCCGGCGACCGGCCTTGCCCGCAGCAGCGCCTGATGTTCCCACGTCCAGGCATTCTCTTCCTGGTACTTCTCGAACGCATCGACACTGCTGACCAGCAATCCGGAATGGCCATCCGGACGCAGCCGCATGTCCACTTCGTAAAGCATGCCTGAACCCGTTTGCGTCGTCAGAAAATGCGCCAGACGACGTACGAGGCGAGTGAAGAACACTGAGTTCTCCAGCGGCCTGTCACCACTCGTCTTTTTTTCCGTGCCGTGCGAGTCATGCAGATAGACGAGGTCTAGGTCGGAACCATAGGACAACTCGAGTCCACCGAGCTTGCCGTAGGCGATAATTGCAAATCCCGCGTCAAATCGCTCACCATTGACGACGTACTGCGGCACGCCATGTTTGACCGCCATGTCCTGCCAGGCAACGCGCAGCGCGTGATTCAGTACGGTTTCAGCAAGTTCGGTAAGGCTGTCACTGACCTTCATGATCGGCAGATTGCCGGTATGGTCAGCAACCGCGATACGAAACAGGTTTGCGCGCTGGAACTGGCCCAGCAGTGTCATTTGTGCCTCGCTGTCCTGGTCATGACTGTACCGCAGACGTTCGTGCAACTCGGCCTCGAGATCGTCGCGCGAAACCTGCGCGTTGAATACCCGCGGGTCGAGAAGCTCATCAAGCAGCACCGGGTATCTCTCTATTTGCTCGGCAATGTAAGCGCTGCGCTCGCACAACTTGACAAGCCTCGCCATCACCTGCTCGTTCTCATTCAATAGTGCGAGATAGGCACTACGTCGCAGTATCCTGGCGACGACCGCCAGAATTCGGCTCAGCGCGATCGACGGCTGCTCGCTCTGCTTGATCAGCAGCAGCAGATTGGGAATAAACCGCTGCAGGCGCCGCCGCGCCGTCTTGTCGACCTGTCGCGTTGCGGTCGCGTTAGCGAACGCGACCAGTTGGCCTGCCAGGCCGGTCGCATCAGCAAAGCCCTCGTCTTCGAGCAGCTCGATCCATGCTTCTTCGGCGGCGCAGCGATCCCACAACGCCGCAATCCGCTTCAGCCGATCTCCGCTCTGGGCATGATCGCGAAACGTAATCGCCTCGAATTGCCGCGTTACCTTGCTGCGATGCTTTTCAAGAGCAGAACTCAGAGCCTCCCAATCTGTATATCGCATCGCCAGGCACAATCGAGCGCGATCGAGCTCGTTAGCCGGCAAGTCGTGCGTCTGCTGATCGCGTATAGCCTGAATGAAATTTTCCAGGCGACGCAGAAACTCGTAGGCTTCGCGCAGCTGCTGCGCGTCCTCCGGACTCAAACCACGCCGGCCTACCAGCTTCGGCAAAGCATGCAGCAATTTGCGCTCCTGCAGCTCGGGTCGGCTGCCGCCGCGAACGAGCTGCAGCGACTGCACGATGAATTCGATCTCTCGAATGCCGCCGGGACCCAGTTTGATGTTGTCTGCCATATCCCG
>JAOTUB010000147.1 GCA_029864095.1 Gammaproteobacteria bacterium
TCGCCAAGAGCAACGACAGTAAGACCGTCCACGCAGCCGCGACAAACTCAGGCCCGGCAGACGCAGCGCAAACAGGTGCAGCCGAAACAGACCTTCGTTCGCGAATCGCAGGCCAGGGAAGTCAAACAGCGCGAACCACAGGCGCGGCCTGCTCAGGTAAGACAGTCACAACCAAGGCAGGCACAACCAAGGCAGGCACAACGAACGGCAGCGCTGCGACAGCAGTCGCGGCCCGAGCCCGCGGTTCAACGACAGTCTCAGCCGAAGGTAGCGCAGTCGACACAGTCGGCGCCCAAGCCGAGCAACGCCCAGTCAAATCGTTCAAGAAGTTCAGAGCGCGTTGCACGTAATTCGCAATCCCGCAGCTCGCGGGGAATGCGCAAAGACCCTTGAAGCCGGCCGGCGCCGCGTTAGTCGCCGGCCTGCGTGTCGTCATCAGTGCCCGGCGGCTTGCGCTCACCCTTGCCGGATGACAGCTCCCAGGCGATGTAGGCGATGCATCCGGCCGTGAATACGGCAAGAAAGACCAGAATAAAAGGTAATGCGCTACGCATGCCGATGATCTTAACACCGCATTGAACGGCTAATCGTCCTGGCGGCCGGCGGTCTTCGGCAGCCGGCCCGACTTGCGCAGAGCTTCGCGCAAGACGAATTCGATCTGCGCATTGAGACTGCGCAGATCGTCATTCGCCCAGCGATGCATCGCCGACAAGGTTTTCTCGTCAATTCGCAGCGCAAATGCTTTGCGAGTTGCCATCCGCCAGGTCCTGTCTGCTGCTCTAGTTGTACAGCGAGCCCGTGTTTATCACGGGTTGCGTCGCCTCTTCGCCGCAAAGCACCACAAGCAGGTTGCTGACCATGGCGGCCTTGCGCTCTTCGTCGAGCTCGACAACGTGGTTCTTCTTGAGCTCGTCGAGCGCCATCTCGACCATACCGACGGCGCCGGCAACGATCTGCGTTCGGGCGGCGATAATCGCTGACGCCTGTTGTCTGCGCAGCATTGCGCTGGCGATCTCGGACGCATATGCGAGGTGGCTGATGCGTGCCTCTATCACCGTCACGCCTGCCTGCTCGAGCCGATCCTGAATCTCCGCACGAAGGGCCTGGGCAATCTCGGCCGGATGGCTGCGCAATGCGGTTCCCTCTCCCTCGTGTGGCTCATACGGATACGTCGTCGACAAGTTCCTGAGCGCCGACTCACTCTGAATCTGCACAAACTCCTCGTAATCGTCCACTTCGAACAACGCCTCGGCCGTGTCGAAGACCTTCCACACAACGACGGCCGCGATTTCGATCGGGCTGCCGCGCGAGTCATTGACTTTCAGTTTGCTGCTCTCGAAGTTTCTAACACGCGTCGAAACGGCGGTCTTGGCGTAAAACGGGTTGGCCCATTTGAGCCCGGCATCATGGGTGGTGCCGACATACTTGCCAAACAACTGCAATACCTTCGCTTCATTCGGATGCACCATAAATAATCCGGCCCAGCAGATCGCCACAATGACTGTCCCGAGCGTCGCTGCGATGATGCCGCTGACGGACATCGCCACGACGGCGCGAAATATGGCGTAGGCAAAACCGAGTTGCCCGGCCGCAAGGACCACGAGCATCAGATAACCCGATGCGACTTTCCTGACTTCTTCGCGAATCATGGCGTTCTCCTCTGTTCTATCAATTTGATATCATTCTGATATCGTCAGTGCCTCAAGTCAAGTCGATTGCCGTCTCTTATGTTAACTATGCTGCAAGGGATACGACCGACCGCATCGATCTGGAACTCTGGCGGCTGCCCGGATTCGAGCGAACGCAGTCGATTTTTCATGGTCACAGTCCACGGTGTGGGTGAGCTGTGCCGTTGACCATTTCGGGTGATAATCGCCGTATGAATTCATTCATAGACGAACTTCGACGCCGCAGCGTATTGCGCCTTGCAGCGACCTACGCACTAGTCTCGTGGATACTGATCGAGGCCGGTTCGGTGCTGCTGCCGACGTTCGGCGTGCCGGACTGGTTCTTTCGCGCCTACGTATTGGTGATCTTTGCCGGGTTTGTTGTGGCGCTCGTTTTTGCCTGGATATTCGAGGTCACTCCGGACGGGGTCAAGTTCGATCACGAGGTCGATCGCACTGCAGCGACACCGCGTAATCGCAACAAGTCGAACACGATCATCATCGCCCTTCTCGCCGTCGCTCTTGGCGTGTCCATTACGTTCAACGTGACTGGTATTCGTAATCAGGAATCGATTCCTGCTGTTGTGTCGGCGGACCGGTCCATTGCGGTTCTGCCGTTCACGAGCCGCAGCGCCGATCCGGACAATCGCTTCTTTGCCGATGGCATCCATGACGACTTGTTGACACGCCTGGCCGACATTGACTCACTGCGGGTTATTTCCCGCACCTCGGTGAACGAGTATCGCAACACGACCAAGAATTTGCGTGAGATCGGGAACGAACTCGGTGTAGCGACTGTCGTGGAAGGCGCCGTGCAGCGATCAGGAAATCAGGTTCGCATCACGGTTCAGCTGATCGATGCCGCAACTGACGAACATATCTGGGCAGACACTTACGATCGCGCGCTGACGATGCAAAATATCTTCGATATCCAATCCACGGTTTCAAGTGAGATCGCGTCAGCGCTAAAGGCGGCCCTGTCACCCGAAGAAGAAATCCGCCTTGCAGTCAGGCCGACGCACAGCATCGAAGCACTCTCCTACTTCACTGCGGCACGCGACAATCTGCAAAAGCGGCGCTTCGATTCGCTTCTGGATGCACGGCGGCAATTCGAGCGCGCCATCGAAATAGACCCTGATTATGCCCAGGCGTATGCGGGTCTGGCCGAGACCATTCTCGTTACGTTGGCCAATCATCAGTCGATCGATCCGATAGAGGCCTTCGAACTCGCGGGTGACGCGATCGGCCGTGCACTCGAAATCGACGACCAGCTTGCCGAGGCGCATGCGGCAAATGGCCTCCTCGAGTTCAGCCGATGGGCCAGCACCCGCGTTGGCGACCGCAACCTCGTTGCCGCCGAGTCGTTCGAACGCGCGATCGAACTGAATCCGAGTTTCAGCGATTCTTATGTCTGGTTCTCGTCGTTGCGAGAATCCGAAGGCGATTTTGACGGGGCGATCAATCTGCTGACCAAAGCCATGCATGTCGATCCGTTGGGCCGTATTCCTTACGTGAATCTGCCTGGCTTCTACGCGAAGATGGGCAAGACTGAAAAGGCGATCCACTTGTTGGTCAAAGCCATGGACATATTCCCGGACTGGCCGACACCCTATGTGTACATGTCGAATCATCTGCAGTCTCTCGGCAGATTGGATGAAGCGGTCGCCTGGTCGCTACTTGCGCAGACAATGACCAAAGACCCGATGACCGGCGGTAATACAATGGGCATCTACGTCGAATTCGGTGACATCGATCGAATTCGCACATTCGGTGAGCAGTTCCCGACCGACCACCCGCTGTATCTAATGGGTGCGGGATTCATGCATTTCACGGACAATGACTACGCGGGCGCGCTTGCATTGTTGCAGCCGATCGAAATCGTCTCAGAGGTGCAGGCGAAGTTTGCGTATCCTTTGATGTACATGTCGGCCCTGAAGCTCGGTGACTACGAGTCTGCGCAGAATTACCTGATCGACGCCAACCCCTTGCTCGCGAGCGACACTCTCGGCAACGTTGATCAAAGAAACTTCGAAGCCGCCATTCTGCTGGCCTATATTCTCAGGCAGAAGGGTGATGAAAAAAAATCGAATACGTTGCTGGCGCAGGCCGAAGATGTCGTGCGCCAAATGCCCAGAATCGGCACCGGTGGACACGGCATCAGCGATGTGCACATTCTAACGATTCAGGGGCGTCATGATGCAGCTCTCGAAGCCTTGCGAGATGCCATCGACGAGGGCTTCGTCAGTTTGATGTCATACGATTTATGGACACTCGATCAGGATCCAATGGTCGACAGTCTTCGCGACGATGCGCGGTTCAAGGCGATGAAACAGGAACTTGACCTGAAAATCGAGACGATGCGTAAGAGTGTCGAGCTAGCCGAAGAGGCAGGCGACTGGACCGAACTGCTCGGTCGAGTTCGCGGTCAATTGACCGCATCGCTGCAGTTCAACTAACGAGCAATTCGCCGTCAGACTTTGATGCGGCCCAGCGCGATGAAAAGCAGCGTGAACGCTATCAGCGCAACCGCTGAGACACCGAAAAACATGCAGATCATGAAGATCATTTGTTCCATAAGCTTTCTCCGGCAATAGTCGCGACGTTGTCAGGTGACATCTACGCAGGTCCAAGTCGTCGCACCAGGCTAGTATGTCGGAACGCGCCGTGCAGGACTATCCCTCCATCGTAAAGGGTTTTTGGTCGGCTGGATCCTGCCCCAGATACCGCGTCCGCATGGCCTCATGACGCTTCGGCGCATACTCCTCGAGAATAAGCTTGCGAACATGGTTGCGCGCAATCAGTACCTGATCATCGGCAATCTTCTGCAACGCACGCGCGTCTTCAAGCGCCTCGGACGCCTCCTGGACGTGCCGCGGCTTTGCCGAGTCGGCTTTGGCGCGCAATCGATCGAGACCGGCAACCGCCTTGTCGACGGCTCTGCGCGCCGCACGCGCGTCCTGCTCACGCGAGCGTAACTGCTTGACTGTGGCCTGAAGACGGCCCCGCGCCGAATCCTGGTAGGCACGAAAAACGACGAACAGCAGCACGGCGGTGCCGAGCACGCTAGCTGCCACAAGTGCCCAATACTTGCTGAGATATTCGAGCGTCATCGCGATGACCGTAGCGCAAAACCTCTTCTCAAACTGCGACAGGAGGCAAATCGTGAGTATCAGATACCGCAAAATGCGTTACATTATGAATACTTTTGAAGTACAATGCGACGCATGACAAAGACCAAGATCTCGACGCTGAATCTGCGCATCAATCCTTCCGTCAAGGAAGCTGTGCGCGAGGCGGCTGCACGCGAGCATCGCAGCGTTGCGAACATGGTCGAGGTCCTGATTCGCCGCCACTGTGACGAGGCCGGTATCACCATCCCCGAACAGTCTGACCTATTCCCGAGGAATCAGCATGGATGAGAGAATGTTGAAGGCGATGGTCGCCGCAGGCGCCATCAAGAACATCGATATCATCGCACGCGGTGCCCGCTTCCACGTCGAGGCGAGCACCCCAAACGGTCCCGTTACGGCAGAGACGCGCAACGGCAAGGTCAAAACCTGGGTAACCCTCGACGCGGCAGCAAAATGGGTGCGTGGCCTCGGTATGGGTGGCGCGCGTGTCAATTTCACCCACTGGCAGCCAGGCCAGCGCGAACTCTCCTTCTGAGATTAGTCCTCAGATGTCGCCGACTCCTCGAATGTTGCCGACGGCCAGTCCCCGCCAAAAGGAAACGGTTTCTGCTCAGAATTGAAGGTCAGGTAGCGAACGATTTCGTATATGTAGCTCGCCAAACTTTGCCCTACCTGCTGTAGCTGCCGGTTGATCTCACCGGTAAACAGCACCCACAGGAAGCCAATAATTACAACAAAGCTGCCAACCATGCCCGCCAAACTGATGAGCAGAACAAAGATGCACATGAAAAGGAGTCGCAGCCACGTAGTCCGCGATTTCAAATTTTTCTCAATTTTGCCGCTGTCCGTATCTTCTACTGCGACATGGTCTACTGTCGGGTTATCGTCGCCCATAGCCTATCTCCTGTCACCTGACGTCGGCCCTGCGTCCTATTGTCTGTGCGCAGGCCTGGCGTCTATTGTTACAATCTTTGACCCTGGAAACCACAAAAACAATCCGTGAATCTACAGTGAAAACAACAATGGCCGGCATGGTCTGCTCGGCCCTGCTATTCGCCGCCTGCGATCGATCCGTCGAGGGCACGAATGAAGCCCGCGACCTCGCCGCTGAAGCCCGCCGCATCGCCGCGTCGAGCATCATCGTCGATACTCACATTGACGTTCCGTACAGGATCGAGGCACAGCCCGACGATATCTCTGTAGCAACCGATAGCGGCGATTTCGACTATCCCCGCGCCGTTTCCGGCGGGCTGAACGCAGCGTTCATGTCCATCTATACGCCGGCCGAGCTCGAGGCCGAAAACGCATCACGTGAAGCGGCGGAGCAACTGATTGACCTCGTCGAGGCATTCGTTAACGCGGCACCCGACAAGTTCGCGATCGCCCTGTCTGTATCGGATGTGCGCGAGCATTTTTCCCGAGGTTTGATATCGCTGCCGCTGGGCATGGAAAACGGGTCGCCCATCGAGGGTGATCTCGCGAACGTGCAGCATTTCTTCGATCGTGGTATTCGCTACATCACGCTAACCCATAGCCTGTCGAACCACATTTCCGATTCATCCTATGACGACAATAAGCAGTGGATGGGCCTCAGCGAATTCGGCGCCGAAGTCGTCAGAGAAATGAACCGGCTCGGCATCATGGTTGATGTCAGTCACCTTTCGGACGATGCCTTTTGGCAAGTGCTCGACATCACCGAAGCGCCTGTCATTGCGTCTCACTCCTCGTCGCGTCACTTCACGCCGGGTTTTGAACGCAATATGGATGACGACATGATCCGAGCGCTCGGCGAAAACGGCGGTGTTATTCAGATCAACTTCGGCTCGTCCTTTCTAACCCAAGCCGCAGAGGAATACGGCACCGCAAAATGGATAGAGGGAGACGCGTTTTCGGCAGAGCATCCCGAATTGGATGAATCTGAAGCGGAGCTCCGGTTCGATAAATTGTATGAAGCTGAGCACGGCCCTTTCCCGTTTGCGACGCTGGACGACGTGCTGGATCACATTGATCATGTGGTCAGGCTGGTCGGAGTTGACCACGTTGGAATTGGCTCCGACTTTGACGGTGTCGGCGACACGTTGCCGATCGGACTCAAAGATGTGTCGACGTACCCGAACCTGATCGAAGGGCTGCTAAAACGAGGCTATAGCGAAGCCCACATCCGAAAAATACTCGGCGAAAACTTGCTGCGTGTCTGGGATACCGTCGCGGCCTACGCCGCAGCCAAGAATTGAATCGCCTCAGGTACGGCGACTAGGCCGCAAAGAAATAAAAGTAGACCACCAGTACGGCGACGATAAGCACGACGAGTCTGAGCGCGTCGCGGGCGCCGCCCTCCTCGGGCATGTTGGCCGTGACTCCTGGTTTCCCGCGACGCTCCCGTGCGAGCACGTCGATTGCGTGCTTGGCCTCTTTCAGGCCAAGGCCGGTCTCCTCGCGCAGCTGCCTGATCGCCTCGATCTTTCTGCCGCTGTCTACCGCGGCAAGCACGCCATCAGAGAACGCAAAATTACGATCGTCCACGCCGGCCTCCAGGTGTTTTTGCAATGAACCGGCCGCCAGCGTCAGGCCGCGACAACGTCGAGCAAAACGTAGCGTAACAGCACTTCGTAGCTCGATTTATCGAGTGTCATACCATCCGGTATTTCAAGTGTATGAATCGGCGTATCGTCGACGTCACAGATTTCCTGAAAGGTCGATGTACCGTTGCGGTATACGCGGTATTTGACATCGCGGTGCTCATCGTACTTGAGCAATACCTGGCTTTCTGTCCAATCCTGAATCGTTGCTTGCGCCATGATTTCCTCCGTGATCCTTCAAGGCTGATCGTCTCCGTGACAATCCCTGTGGCGTATGTGTTAGCTAGTGCAAGGCCTGTGCCAAATTGGTGGAGTATTTTTTTCTTTATTATTTACAGAGACTTATAAAAAGAAAGGCGGCGCACGCCAACGCCGGCAGTTGCCAGACGTGTCAGTTTTTGACCTGCTCTTCAGCTATTTTGCGACAGCTGATTGACATAATCAGGCAACTAGAGAGGCCACACGACGAGAATCGTGGGCACGGAGACTGCGACGATCAGGATTTCGAGTGGCAGGCCCATCCGCCAGTAGTCACCGAAGCGATAGCCACCGGGCCCCATAATCAGCGTGTTGTTCTTATGCCCGATCGGCGTCAGGAACGCGCACGATGCAGCCACCGCGACACCCATCAAAAACGGGTCCGGACTGACGTCGAGCCGGCTCGCGATTTCCACCGCAATCGGCGCAGCAATGACAGCCGTTGCCGTGTTGTTCATGACATCCGACAGGGTCATCGTGAAGACGACGAGCAGCAGCAAAACCACCACGGGAGAAAAACCTGCGGACAGGTCGACGATTCCCGCAGCAATCAATCCCGTGCCACCGGTATCCTGC
>JAOTUB010000251.1 GCA_029864095.1 Gammaproteobacteria bacterium
TTGGCGCCGCTGGGCGCCGTGCCGGCAGCCTTAAGCGCCGTTTCGATAATGTCGCGTGGCACCGCGCGATCGGAAAACTCGCGCACCGTGCGTCGCCTGCTTACGCTCGTATAGAACTCGTTTAGCCGCTTGCGCATCTCCTCAATCGGGTACTCGCGATAGCCGCGCAGCGGAGTCGTCGGATGGTCAACCAATGTCGCTTCCCGGAGGGTGGTTGGCAAGCTGCCGGAGCACAGTGTAATCGTCGCTATCGTTCTCGGATACGGCCTTGCCGCGCATCGAGACGCCCGATTCATGCACGGACTCGGCCCTCCCGGTAATCAGGGGGTGCCACTCGGGCAAACCATGGCCGTTTGCAAGGCGCCGATACGCGCAGCTCGCCGGCAACCAGTTGAACGCGTCCGGCTGGTCGATCGACAAAACCAGGCAATCCGCGACCTTACTCGCCCGGTTCGCATAGTCATTGCAACGGCACGTGCCGAGGTCCAGCAGCTTGCAGGCAACGTCCGTGTAAAACACTTCGCCGCTGTCCTCGTCCTCTACTTTATGCATACAGCACAACGCGCAGCCGTCGCACAGGCCTTCCCACTCATCGGCCGTCATCTCCGCAAGCGATTTGCGTTTCCAGTATTGATCATTCATCGTCAGGCACTTCGTCACACAGGGTAACCGATTTCCCGATGAAAGCAGTGTTCCTTGACTACGCAACGATGGGTCCCGGTCTCGACCTGCGTCCGCTGCGTGCGCTGTTACCGGAACTCGAGATCTTCGATGTTACGCGTGATGATCAGGTTGCCCCGCGGATTCGCGACGCCGAATTCATATTCGCCAACAAGATCCGCCTGACCCCGGATTTGCTTGAGAATGCTACGCAAATCCGCTTTATCGGCCTGACGGCAACGGGCACCGACAACGTCGACCTCGAAGCTGCACAGCAACACGGCATCGCAGTATGCAACATACGCGCATATTGCACCGAATCGGTCGTCGAGCATGTATTTGGCACCTTATTGTCACTGTCGCATAACCTGCACCGCTACAACGCATCTGTTCGCGCCGGCGAATGGCAACGCGCGCAGAATTTTTGCATGCTCACTCACCCGATCCGGGAATTGTCGGCGATGACGCTCGGTGTCGTGGGATACGGAGAGCTCGGCACGGCTGTTGCCACTATGGCGCGAGCATTCGGTATGAACGTGCTCATATCGGCACGCCCTGGCGCCGTTTCAATTGACAATGATCGTGTGTTATTTGACGACCTTCTCAAACGATCTGACGCGATTTCATTGCACTGCCCACTAAATGACGAGACTCGCAATCTGTTCGATGCCGACGCTTTTGCGCGGATGAAAGACAACGCAATATTGATCAATACGGCTCGCGGCGGCCTGGTCGATTCTCAGGCACTGGTCGATGCGCTTCAAAGCGGTCGTCTGAGCGGTGCCGCAATCGACGTATTATCGAAAGAGCCGCCGCGGCGCGGAGATCCGCTCCTTGATTACGTGGGAGACAATCTCATTATGACGCCACACATCGCCTGGGGATCGGACGAAGCCCGACAAAAGGCGCTCGATGAGCTGGCGGCCAACGTCGAAGCCTTCCTGGGCGGCGAGGAGAGAAACCGGGTGGTTTAGGCGCCTATTATCTGCCGTGCCCATTGTACGACCGTGCGTACCCGCGGCGATGCCAGATCGTAGGCCTCGTCGAAACTGACCCAGCGCCACTCGTGATGCTCCGGCCCCCCGGTTTCCGGCGACGACCCCATGACAACCTTGTCCTGTTCAGTTCGCGCGAGGTAGTAACGCGCAGTCTTGCCGCGGCTGTAGGGCCCCGTCTCCATGAAGCGCTCACCCCAATCGAAACGCAAGTCGACGATGCTGGTTTCCTCACCAACCTCGCGCAGTGCGGCCTCCAGCGACTCTTCGCCCTCCTCGCGAATCCCTTTCGGGAAGTCCCAATGGTGATATGCCCTGAGCAGCAAGGTCATCCAACCCTGAGCCGTGCTGCGCGCCAGTACGACACCACACGACAGCGACATTGGATTCATCACGCCGCCCTGAGCACTTCGACAGGCGGCGCGTTGATGGCGCCGCGCGCAGCAACA
>JAOTUB010000252.1 GCA_029864095.1 Gammaproteobacteria bacterium
TCGAAGACTTGACGCCCCGAGCTCGCCAGACGCTCGCGGCCGTGGATCTCATTGCCGCCGAGGATACCCGCCACACCGGGCGATTGCTATCGCATTTCGGCATCAAAACACGGCTTTTGGCGCTGCATGAACACAACGAGCAGGAACTCGCCGACAAGATCGTTCACAAGCTCGACGCAGGCAAATCGGTTGCGGTGGTCAGCGACGCGGGTACGCCCTTGCTGAGTGATCCGGGTTACCGCGTCGTACTGGCCGCGCACCGTGCAGGCATTCGCGTATCGCCGATTCCGGGGTCGAGCGCCGTAACGGCAGCGCTGTCGGTTGCGGGTCTGCCGACCGATCGCTTTTGCTTCGAGGGCTTTCTGCCAGCGAAGAAGAAAGCGCGCCGCGACGTTCTCAGGGGTTTGACGAATGAGCCGCGCACGATGGTCTTCTATGAGTCAGTTCATCGAATAGAAGACTCTCTCAGCGATCTCGTCGCAGCGTTCGGCGAAGAGCGTCGCGCGTTCCTGGGCCGTGAACTCACCAAATTGCATGAGCAATGCATTCAGGCTTCGCTGGGTGAACTCCTGCAGCAATCATGTGAGGGAAAGATCCCGAGCAAGGGTGAGTTCGTTATTGTCGTCGACGGTGCGGCCGACGTCGGGATGTCGTCGCTTGATATCGACCCTCTGCTTCTCGAGCTTTCAAAACTGTTGCCCGGCAAGGAGGTCGCTAAACTCATTGCGCGAGCAACGGGCGAAAAACGTAATGTGCTGTACCAACGTCTGCTCGATTTGATCAAAGATAGGGGCGCCCGTTGACCTACAGCCAGCGCCTGACGGATCGGGCGTATGCTTCGTAGGCGGCGCCGAATTCGGCGCGCGCTTTCTGCTCCTCGTATGGGCAAAACACGGCATTCATAACAATGCCGAATCCGATCGCCGCGAGATAGAACGGGGCTGACCCTATCGCGAACGCGAGCGCGACGAGCATCAGCGTGATGCCGACGTACATGGGATTCCGCGTTAGCGAGAATACGTCGTGTATGACAAGCGCAGTCGATGGCTCGCTTGGGCAGATTGCCGTGCCGGCGAGCTTGAAAAGCCACCACGCCCTTATCATAAGACTGAAGCCGACCGTTGCGGTCAACGTCGCGGCGGCTGTCAGCGCGGGGTGTAGTTGCCAGGGAATTATCGCGTGAAACGCAATTGCGAGAAGCACGAGAGTCAGTGCGATACGCGGCGGTCGGTATTCGATCAGGTAGTCGATATTCATCGTTGTCTTCCTTACGTGAGTTGTTGCAGTAACTTGGTGAGCGTCGTATGCGTGGTTTCGAGTGCTGCGTGCGACACGCTGTTGAACAGCCGCTCGACGATCACGGCCTCGTTGCGCCGAATCTCGGCGAACGTGTTTCTGCCCGGTTCGCTGAGGCGGATCAGTCGCGACCGTTTGTGTTTTGGATTTTCGATGCGGCGTAACAGACCTCTTGCACACAGCGCATTCACCGTAACCTGCACATGCTGGCGCGACACGTTGTAGCGGCGCGCGATTTCCGGCACCGACAGCTCGATGTCCGGATACAGAAACTCCATGACGGCCCGATCGGCAGCCGACAGTTCGGCGTCGGCCAGATAACGGTCGGCCTCGGATGCCATTGCCCGAAACAGGCGGCGGATCAGCCACGTGATCTGATAGGCCTGCTGATTGCGTTGTTCTGACATGGCTCCGCCCCAAAATGACAATCTTATTGTCATTATTATTATTGACAATTAAATTGTCAAGCTGCATTTGCTGTAGAATTTGCGGTCTGAGAAAGCAGGAGTCGGCGAGACAATCGCTGCAAGCTTCCGGCTTGCAGAGGAAAGTCCGGGCTCCTTCGGACAAGGCGCCAGGTAACGCCTGGGGGGCGCGAGCCCATGGAAAGTGCCACAGAAAATATACCGCCAGCCCCGTCATGGGGCCGGTAAGGGTGAAAAGGTGCGGTAAGAGCGCACCGCGCGACTGGTAACAGATCGCGGCACGGTAAACCCCGCCTGGAGCAAGACCAAATAGGGGAGTAGCAGCATAGCTGCGCCGCCGGTTCCGAGCGGACTCCCGGGTAGGTCGCT
>JAOTUB010000148.1 GCA_029864095.1 Gammaproteobacteria bacterium
TGTAGACTATTGCACCCACGAAGCGCCCGTAGCTCAGCTGGATAGAGTACTGCCCTCCGAAGGCAGGGGTCACAGGTTCGAATCCTGTCGGGCGCGCCATTTTCCCCTTTTTTAATCAGACAGTTACGCGCGGCCCTCCTTCACCGCTTCGCCTGATTTTTCAAATTGTGTGAGATTTGTGTGAGCAGCGATGCGAAGCACCGTATTCGGTCGTCTCACGCACACTTTCTCGGCCGCCTCAATCAACCTTGTGAGATCCGGTGCCGAGTAGTGTGTTGTGATGCGATCGGACTTGTGACCGAGCAGGTCCTGACGATCTTCGTAACTTACGCCGGCAGCCCGAAGGCGATGACCGAACGTGTGCCGAAGATCATGGACCCGAACTTGATGCAGCTTCGCCCGGTCCCTCGCGAGTTTCCATCCCGAGTTCAGAATGCTCTTCGTCGGTCTGCCCCGGTAGGTGAAGACAAACTCGGGATGTTTGCCCCGTTGTTCGTCGACGACCCGCCGAGCGATCGAGTTGAGCACGACGACTCGTTCCTGACCGTTCTTGGTCTGAAACTCGTCGCTGATTGGCAGGATGAAAACACTGGTCTCGAGTTCCGGTACCTGTACCTCCCAGCACCATCGCAGCTGCAGCACTTCCTGTGTCCTGCAGCCGGTATTCCCCTTATATAAGGCGATACGCTGCAGGTGCGCCGGTAACTCGCGGAACAGTCGGTCCTGTTCCTCCCAGCTCAGTGGATAAGGCCTACGAGTCTTGCCCTGTTCCATTTCGATCAACGGTGGTGCGTCCAGCCACGACATGCCATTGGCGTGACGCCAGACCCTGGCCGCCAGGTTCAGAACCCGACGAACACAGCTGAGTTCCTTGTTGATCGTGCCGGCTGATACTCCGTCCGCGCGACGGGCCCGGCGATAACTCGAGAGCGTGTCGTTGTGAATGCGATCGAGCCTCAAGTGACCGATATGAGGCATGACTCGCACGAACGCATACACGTACCGCTCGAGGAGCTTTCTTCCTTGATGATCTTCCAGGAACTTAATCGCAGCCTGCTGAAACGTCCGTGTCGGTCGAATGCCGTAGACCATGGCCTGACGAATCTCGTTCAGGCGGAACGCTAAGTACTGTTCCGCCTCCGCGAGGTTAGTCGTGCCACAGCTTTCTGCCATTCTTCCGTATCCCTTGATTCTCTTGTCGATCCACCAGATATGGCCTCGTTTTTTGAGGCCCGGTGATTTTCTGCGTCCCATGTTTCACTCCTTTCGGCGGGACGCCCATTGCACGACACATAGTCGTCCACCCGGGCGTCCAGTTCAAGCCGGTCAAAGCGCCGATCCTCGATTCGCCGACGGGGTCGGCTCAAGCGCCGGTCGCCCGGCATTGAGCGCACCACGCACGCCGCTCGGCCGGACCCACGGCCCGTCGAGCCGCTCGATCCAGCCGTCGTGATCGAGTGCGAGAATCAACAGCCGTACGGTGAGCCAGTGCCGATAACGCGTGCCGCTGGCATGCTCATTGGTGCGTTCCACCAGATACCAGCGCAGGTGCTTCAATTGCCATTGGTAGGGACCGACCTGCCAGCGTCGCCAGATGGTCTGAGCGATGTATCCGCTGCGGGCAAGATGCTGGCGCACCGTGCCGCGTCTTGACCCAGGCAGTCGATTGGCCAGCAGCGACCTGGCGATGCGCGCTGCTGACCGATGATTCGCTGGCCGGCTCATCGGGCACCGCCGATGTAGGTGGCGACGACGTCATCGCGCGCGTGCCCCAGTTCCTGTGCGATGGTCAGCCGTGCTGCGCGGTCGGTGCTTCGATCGGCTATCCGTCTGCTGGCAACCACAGGTGCCGCTGACCCAGTTAACTGCTGGTAGCGATCGCAGGCGTAGGCCGCACGCAGGTCATGAATCTTCTTCAGACCGTAGTCGCCTCGGACAGAGGCCCAGACATGATGCACACGCGAGTACCACTGTTTCCAGGTGAGGTTCGATGGAACCAGGTTTCGACCTTTCCCTTGGGCATTCGCTGCTCGCACCAGGCAACCGATCGCAGCACCGGAGACCGGGACCCAGCGATCCACTCGGTGACCCCGACCGCCCTTGGTGCCGGCCGTGATATTGACCGCGCCGTGTTTCTTGACCTGACCCAGCGCGACCCGAGCGTTGAGCAGGGAGGCTTCTTTGAGACGCAGTCCCATCGCTCTGGCCACTTCGGCGGTCGCTGCGACCCGTTCGTGCCCGTTCTGGCGCAGTTGCTCGGCACACTGGTGCACCACCTTTTGATCGAGACCCGCCGGCGGGTTGGTTCTTACTCGCGACCGTCGGCCGACAAACTCGACTGGCGCAACGCGAATCTGCCGATCGCCGCGCATTGCTTCTAACACCACGTTGACCGACGACAGCAGGTTTTGTGCATAGGCCGGCGACATGCCGGCATCGACCTTGTCCGACAGCGATTTCCCGTAGTCCTGCACGACCTCGCTATTGATCAACCGAGAATCGCAAATCTCTTGCTCGTCTCGGCACCAGGCGACGAACCGTCGCCAGCGTTCAGAGTGCCCGGCCACTGTCCCGTAGTGTCCATTACCGTATCGATCCCTCAGGGCCTGCTTGCCGGCCCATTCCATCTGTTTGCCGTAACCAAAATTTCGGTGACCACCTGCTTTGTTCATGACGTTCTCCAAAATCCAAATCCGGGTTCTCATTGCGGTTTTTCCGTTCGGTTTCTCACAGCGATTCCTGGTATCGGTGAGTGACAAACCGCGAATAGGCTGGCGGTCACAGCGTGAGTGCCTCATTGCGAGGCCTAAGCAGCGCGATGCGCTGTGTATTCAATCTCCCCGGTATTCACACCCCGGAACGACCCAGAAGAGTCGCGGAATCGGGTGCTGGCTGCGCCAGTCAGTCCATCGACTGGCCGCCGGGCAGGGAGTTTTGACGGCTATGACACCGTGCCTTGGCACGGTCAAAGCCTGTCGGGACGCAGACTTGCGCTAGATTCAAGAGGCCCGTCTCTGTGCAGCGCTAGGGCGCTCACAAAGACGGGCTGAGTTGCAACAGGGGTTCGACACAGAACATCACTGGGTCACGCATCCGGCATGACGGCGGCAAGGACAGCGTCGCGTTGTTGCGGCTTGCTAAAGAGTTGCACCAGGGACTGGCGCAATGGACGGGTATGGCGCAGAAGCGCCGCCTGCTGGGTCAACGAACCTCATGCTTGAATTGCAATCGAGTTGCGCTGAGCAGAAGTGAGATCGACGGCTGTCGCCGTTGCGCCTGTTTGACGATCTCTTTAGGCGCCGGGTGCTCCTGTAAGAGGAGCTTGGGTGTCGTTGGTATACCGCAACGACGACGGTGTTGATGCGAGGACTTTATCGCGTGTCCGAAGGATAAACTAGCGGAAACGGGGGCACGATTTCTGCCCCCGTTTCTGCGAAATTTCCCAAGAAATAGAAATGGGCATTCGCACCGAAGCCAGCAGAATTGACGGTCGGTTGGTACACGAGAGGAACTCGGAGGTCCGTCGCTTCCGAGTCGCTCACGCCACCATTGAGCATCCTGCAATCGGTCGGCGTATAAAGTTTCAATCAGCCGACCTCTAACCTTCCAATTAGCCGACACCAAAGGTTACAACCAGCCGCAATGGCAACTGGCAAGATCATCCCCCGCTTGGCCGAACTGCAGCTCGTCGAAGCCCTCGGCGATGACGTGCTCCGTGGGGCCGCCGAGCGCGACCCTATGGGTTTGTTGGGGACTTGCCAGCCCGAGCGATCCTCGACCAAGTTCAACGGGTCCCGGCCCTCTTCACGGCGCTCGGTGTATTCCGGACACATAGGTAGCACTTTTGTACTGAACGGATTAACGCGGTGCCCATCTGGGGCCCATTCCCGTCAAGCCTCGACAAAGTGCATGAACAGTATCTCGGCGATCAACGCAGGCGTCTCTTCGCCTTCAATCTCAACATTGACACTGGTTTTCAAAAGCCACTGTCCAGGCTTTTTTTCGTTCACTTTGACGAGCTGCTGTTTTGCGCGAACACGCTGGCCGACCGCAACCGGTTTCAAGAAACGCACCTTATCCGAGCCATAGTTGATCGTCATCGCCGTATTTTTCGGCACGACCATTGGTTCACTCAGCAGGTGGGTCAACAGCGACAGGGTCAGGAAACCGTGGGCGATTGTCCCCCCAAATGGTGACGCTTTTGCTCTTTCAAGATCGACGTGAATGAACTGGTGATCGTTCGTCGCGTCCGCGAACTCGTTGACGCGATCCTGGCTGATTTCAAGCCATTCGGACGGCTCGAGTTCGGTTCCGACAAGGTCCTGAAGTTCTGCGGCACTAACATAGCGGGTCATATTCCTGTCCTCTCAAAGCGTCGCCCACACGGCTTTCGTGCGCGTAAAGTAGTTGAGTTGCTCCGGCCCCATGTCCTTGCCGAATCCGGATTGCTTGAAGCCACCGCAGGGCATATTGCTATCGACAATATCGTGATTGTTGATCCAGACAGTGCCGGCCTCGAGCTGAGCGGAGTAACGCAGCGCGCGTGAAATATCCTGCGTCCAAATGCTGCCCGCGAGGCCATAGATATTGTCGTTTGCCAGACGTAGGGCCTCTTCGTCCGAGTCGAATTTCAACACGACGAGTACCGGCCCGAAGATCTCTTCCTGCACGATAGTCATGTCGTTGTCGCTCGCGGCGAACAAGGTTGGTTCGATAAAGTAACCGGGCCGGTCAAGCGCGTTGCCGCCAAAGATCAGCTCAGCACCCTCGGCCTTGCCTTTGTCGATGTATGCCAGGATGCTGCGTTTCGCAGACTCCGAAATGACCGGGCCCATATCGCAATCGGGGTCCAGGCCTGGCGCTATCTTCATCGCGCCCGTCACTTTGGCAAGCTCTTCGATTACGTGGTCATACACAGACGAGTGCGCATATAGCCGTGACCCGGCGCTGCACACCTGGCCTGCATTGAAGTAGACACTCCAGCGTGTTGCTGCCGCAACGGCTTTGGGGTCGGCATCATCGAACGCGATCATGGGCGACTTCCCTCCGAGCTCCAGGGTCACCGGTGACAAAGCACGGCCAGCGGCCTCGCCGACGGTTCTGCCGACCGGCGTCGATCCCGTAAACGATACTTTGTCGATACCGGTGTGATTGGCCAGATAATCGCCAATGGTGCTGCCCCGGCCGGTGACGACGTTGATGACGCCGGGCGGCAGCCCGACTTCCTTACAAAGCTTCGCGAAGAAGAGCATCGAAAGCGACGTTTGCTGAGCGGGCTTGATCACCATCGTGCAGCCGACTGCGAGCGCCGCCGCCATCTTCCACATGGCCATGTTGAACGGCCAGTTCCAGGGCACGATGGCGCCAACTACACCAACCGGTTCGCGAAAGGTCCATGCCATGTGGTCACCGGGAATTGAAACCTGCCGCGTGGCACCATCCAGTTTAGTGGCAAAACCCGCCATGTAGCGCAGCAGCTCGGCACCGCCAAGAATGTCCATCTCGATGCATGGGCCGATGGCTTTGCCGTTATCGATGGTTTCGATTTCGCCAAGTGTTTGGGCATTCTTCTCGATCGCATCCGCAAGTTTGAATAGCAGGCGTTCGCGTGCGGCCGGTTTCATTTTCACCCAGTCACCTTCGCGCAGAGCAATCCGCGCTGACTCGACGGCGCGATCGACATCGTCCGTGGTGCCGGAAGGTACCGAAGTCAGGTGACTTGCCGTGGACGGTTCAACAACGTCGATCGTGTCCTTGTCTCCGGCCTCGATGAACTCGCCGTTCACGAACATACGCTGCTCGCTCAAAAGAAAGCGCTCGGTCTCCGGCGTTACGCCATAGAGATCCATCATGTTCTTGATTGCCTGGTCCATAAGACCCTCTCTTGTTATCAAAGCAGCGCTTTCACGGGCTCTTCGAGATTTTCCTGTATGCGGTTCAGAAAGCGTTGCGCGAGCCCGCCGTCGATCGCCCGGTGATCGAAGGACAATGTCACTTCGAGAATCGGTCGGATTTCGACCGCGCCATTTACGGCAACCGGTTTTTCAACAGCTCGACTGACTGACAGGATGGCCGTCGTTCCATGGGGAATGATCGACGTGCCCGAAATGTTTCCAAGAGCGCCGATGTTGTTGACCGTAAAGGTTCCGCCCGACAATTCCTCTGGCGTCGCCTTGCGTTGCACGGCTCTCGGCATTAAATCCAGCATTGCGGCTACCATTTCACGTAGCGACAAGCGGTCCGCGTTTTTGAGAACCGGCACGACGAGCCCGGTCTCGGTGTCTGCCGCAAGTCCGATGTTGTAGTGCTGGTGCAGTTCGATGCCGCCCTCGACCACCGTGGCATTGAACACCGGGAACTCTTTCAGGGCCGGCAAGCACGCTTTGACGAGTATCGCCTCGATCGGGATCTTTGTGTCGAGTTCCTCGATCAATGCTTTGCGCACGACCAACAGCCGTGTTGCATCAATTTCGATGCGCGTAAAGACGTGCGGAATTTCCTGCCAGGACTGAGACAGCCTTGCTGAAATCGTTTTGCGAATCATCGAGAACGGTTCGAACCGTGACGACGTTCCTGGCTGTGGTGCCGCTGCAGGAGAAGCGGGTGCGACCGCGGCCTCTGGTCGGTTGTCGAGGATCGCAAGAACATCCTTGCGCGTTATCTGGCCAAACTTGCCGGTGCCAGAAACGGCCGTTAATTCGATGTCGTGCTCGCGCGCAATGCGCCGTACGGACGGCATCGCCTTTACGCGACCACCAGCCGTTGTCGGTGCCGTATCCGCTGCGGGCGCCGATGCCGCAACGGCGGGCTCTTCGGGAGCTGCAGCAACTGCGACCGGTGCCTCGGCGGATTCCGTCGGTTCGCCGGCATCGCCGATGACCGCGAGGACGGCACCGACCGCGACTGCCTCGCCGACGTCCGCCTTGAGTTCGAGTATCGTTCCGGCAAAAGGCACCGGGATTTCGATGACCGCTTTCTCAGTCTCGATTTCACAAAGATCGTCGCTGGTTGTCACCGTCTGACCAACTTCGACCAGCCAGTTGACGATTTGGCCTTCCTGCAGACCGGAGCCGAGATCGGGAAGTCTGAATTCCTTCGACATGATCAGTCCTCCATTACCTTGCGAACGGCGTTGGCAACACGTTCGGGGCTGATCATCGAGTACGGCTCGAGTTTCGCGACGGCCCAGGGCATATCGGCGTGCGCGACGCGTACAGGTGGCGTTTCGAGCAGATAGCCGCCTTTCTCCATGACTGTTGCGATAATCTCGGCACCGAAGCCACCGCTCTTGGCAGCTTCGTGCACGACCACCAGCCGGCCCGTCTTCTCGACACTATCCAGCACGCACTGTTCGTCCCAAGGCTTGATGCTTCGCAGGTCGATGACTTCGACGGATATGCCGTGGTCTTCCAATTGCTCAGCAGCCTGTTCTGAAATGCCGACCGTGTTGCCGTAAGTAACGATAGTGACGTCGGTCCCTGGCCGCGCTATCCGTGCTTTACCTATCGGAATCGTATAGTGCTCGACGGGAACGTCATCGTACTTGGTGAAGTATTTGACGATCGGCTCGAAGAAGATGACGGGATCCTCGCTTTCGAGCGCCGCCGCCAACAGCCCTTTGGCGTCCCTGGCATTGGATGGATAAACCACTTGCAGGCAGCCAGGCGGGTGCGCAAACAGCGCCTCCGTCGAGTCCGAGTGACCCTCGTAACCCTCATGACCGCCACCCCCCGGCATACGAATAACCAGTGGGAAGCGGACTTTTCCGACGGTTCGCCATGGATAGCGTGCGACGTGAGAAATCATTTGGTCGAAAGCGGTAAATGCGAAACCCGCGAACTCCATTTCCGCCACCGGGCGTAGGCCAGCCATCGACATGCCGATCGCCGTTCCGATAATGCCGAGCTCGCAGAGTGGCGTATCCAGCATACGGTCCGCACCGTATTTCTCGTACATGTCGGCCGTGACGCGAAATACGCCGCCTTCACGGCCAACGTCCTCACCCATGATGATCGTCTGATCACGCTCGCTCATCGCATGGTCAAGTGCGAGATTCAACGACTCGACCAACGTCAGCTTCTTGCGCTCTCCGTCGGGTTCGATCTCATCGCCAGGCGAATAGCGCTCGTCATCCACTATG
>JAOTUB010000149.1 GCA_029864095.1 Gammaproteobacteria bacterium
GCACAGGACGCCGCCGACGTGGCCAGGCGGGACACCGGCATCAGCTGTGTCTGCGTGCCCGACATCGAAACAGGGGCTTCGGGTGCGCACATCATCAGTTCCGCAACGCCGGCAGAAAACCCTTTGTTGCAAGCGGAATGGGTCGGCCGCGGGACGCATGTCGATCTGGTTGGCGCTTACAAGCCGACGATGTGTGAGGCCGACGCGGAACTCATCGGGAAAGCCGACCAGGTTTTTGTCGATACGATGGAGGGTGCGATAGACGAGGCCGGCGATCTGATTCAGGCGGTTCAGGCAGGTACGTTTTCATTCGACGATATCGCCGGCGACATGTATCGGATGGCGTCCCGGGACGTGAGCCTGCGACACGATTCGGACGAAATCACGCTTTTCAAGTCCGTCGGTACGGCGCTACAGGATCTCGCGGCGGCGCAGCTATGTGTCCAACATGTCTAGCTCGCGCTACATGCACCATCCATCCGGTTTCGCAAATTCGTCTATTGCCGGTCAGCGGCCGGGGAGTGCGCAGTGTTGGGACACGCACGACCGCTCTACCGTGACTTGAGTATGTCCTCCCAGCGCCGCACGAGCAGGTTCTTCTTGTGTTCAGCAACGCGGTACTGCCATTGGGCAAGACGACTGTTAAGCTTTGCAGCTTCAGATTCCGGATCGGATTCGTTGTCGCTGCCGGTACCGGTCGGGTCCGCACTCTCCTGCAAATCCGGCTCCGCCTGTGGCACAGCGTCTGCGGCGAAGGCCAACCATGCCGTATCGTCCTCCACAAAAACACTAACGGTCACTCGCAGCCCGCCCCAGGTCTCGTACACCGCGATGGCCGCAGCGGTGTCCGCAGCCTCCGGCCGAACGTCCTCCAAGGCAAGGTTGGCGAGCGCGCCGGCAATGCCATTGCCAACCGAGACATAGCTCAGTTCTCTGCCTTCCGGGATATCGAGCACTGAAAAATTGGTTTCATCGCGCGTTGTTTTTTCGAGCGTTAAAGTCTCACCGTCAGCATGTGAAATGGTCACTCTTCGTACCAGGTCGGACGGCAGATCGATGATGTCTGTCAGCAGCCAGTCACTAGCATCCTCGGCAACTTCGAGCTTCCTGTCGACCAGATAACTACGCGCATCGCCGGCGACCCGCGCGTAGCGGTAATCGCGCTGGGCGACCTCGCCGAGGATGACTTCGTAGAAAAACCCCTCGCCACCAACAATAACCTTGCTGCCGGAGCCGCCGCTTGCAGGATCGTCGACACCGAGCTGCACATAGCGTGCCGCATCGGATGTTTTCTCCTCCACGATTCGTGCCTCAGCGAGTCCGGAGACCAATTGTCCAAGCTTGCCGATGTCGGCCGGGTAGTTGTGCCGGTCGCTGACGACCCAGCGATCGTTCTCCCTGTGTACCGTGACGCCGTCCTTGCCGTCCGGGAAAAGCAGCTGGATCTGCCGGATTTCATCTGCTTGCTCGGCCAAACCATCGAGCAGCAACCTGTCACTCGCATCCGAACTACCGTGATCGGCCTGCTGAATCAGCGCCAGCAGCAGAACAAGGCCCGCGACCACCGACGCCAGTACCAATAGGCTTTTCTTGTTCATAATGACTCCTTGCGTCTGCGCCGCCAAAGTACGAACAGTGTTGTCAGCGTAAGGAGCAGCGGCACGAGGCCGATATTGATGATCTTGAGTGTCCTGCCAAGATTCTCGATATCCTGATCGAGGCCCCGCTGCACAGCGCGCAAGTCTTTGCGAATCGACGCACGCTGATCGATGAAACGGTCGATTTCGGCCTGCTGTTCATCGGTGGGCAGCAAACCACCCGTGTCTTCGCGCGATGATTGCAGCTCACCAAGGCGCCGTTCGGTCTCGGCGAGTTCGCTTTGCAGGCGCTGTTCGGTTTCGCGAAAACGCGCCTCTGCGGCAACCCGCAGTTCGTCAACTTTGGTAAACGGCCGGGCAAAACTGCCACGGCTGCGTACGCCGATGAGATCAGCGCTGCCCGCCAGGCTTTCGATGGCGTTCGCGACAAACGCGCCATTGCTTGCAAAGGCGCTCGCGACTTGCTGGCCGAAGAAGCGCTGGACCCGCACCCATAAAGAATCGCTGAGCATGTCGACGTCGGTCACGACGATCAGGTTGGCCGGCTCCGTCGACTCGGCCAGGTGTTCGGTTTCGTCGTTGTCGCCCGCTGACGGGGGTTCGGGAAATCCATCCGGGAATGCGCTGGGCAATGTGCCACTGATGCGGGCCGCCATGACGAACGGCTCGTGACCCGGTACAAACCCGTCCTGTAACGAAGCCGGATTGGGCAGGAATGAGAATCGCGACGCCGGTATCAGGCTCGATGACATGCTGGACATCAGTAATGGCTCGAGGTTCGCGGCGCTCTCCTCGGCAAGCTTCAGGCCGCCGGCCATCGCCAGGTTGATCGTGCTCAATTCCGCCGTAACAATATCGCTGTCGTTCATATTTGCGGACGGAACGCCGAGATAACCATAGTGACGCGTCGGCCGTCCGCCGAGGCCGGTATTCACGGGCAATGCGAGCTGCGCGTCAGCAACCACTTGTTGCGATGTGAATTCGATGCCCCAGCCCGCGAACAAGGCCGGCAGGTCAGAGCCCTGTCCCAGCGGCGGCATGCCTTGCGGCATTCCCTCCGTTGGCATTGCGTCAACAGCTGCAACGGGGTCGACGAAGATCAGCACTTTGCCGCCGCGCATTACAAATTGGTCAATAGCGTATTGCGTGGCATTGGACAGGTTTTTCGGCTGCACGATCCACAGCAGCCCCAAGTCCTCGGGCACCTTATCAAACGAGCTGCCGAGATCGCGAATCTCGAACAACTGCTGTGCCTGTTGGTAGACCATCCATGAGGGTTCCATCCGCTGCGTCTGCGGGTCGAAGCGACCCGTCATCGGTACGCCGGACACCAACCCGACAGCAGCACGCTCTGGATTAGCCAGTGTGCTGACGAGTTTGGCAATGTCATACTCGAGAAACGCTTCCTTGTCGGGCTGGAAGAACGCAATGATTTCCTCGTCGCCGACGCTGTTTGTTCCGGCCAGCCCCATATAGATGGAGTCGGGCGCCAATCCTAGTTGCACACCTTGCAGGCCGAATCGGGCAGCCCGGTCCTCATCTTCCGAGAATGGCAAAGGGTCGATCACGCTGAGCCGCAGCTTGTTGCGATTCGTATCCTCGAACTCCTCCAGCATCTCGCGAACACGATCTGCGTAGTCGCGTAGAGAAGGGATGCCCTCGGTCGCCTGGTCCGAGAAGTAGAAGTAGAGGTTGATCGGCTCGTCGATGTTGCGAAGCATGCGTTCGGTGCCTGCTGACAGCGTGTAAAGCCGGTTTTCCGTCAGGTCAAAACGCAGCCCTTTCAAAAGCTGGTTAGAAACAATAACGGCGAAAACAAAAGCGACGGCCAGTAGCGCGAGGCTCGAGGCGCTCAATCGATTCTGAGATTGCGTACTCATGGTCAGTCAGCCTGTTTCCAGTGCAGCACGATCATGTTGGCGTACAGGAACGTGCCGATGACAAGGGCGAAATAGATGACGTCACGCAGGTCGATGACCCCGCGGGAAATATCAGCGAAGTGGGTCAGGAAGCTCAAGCTCGCAATACCGTCGACAACGAACTGCGGCGCCCAGCCGGAAAACAAGTCCAGCACCAACGGGAACCCGGCCAACAGGAAACCAAAGCAGACAACGACACTAAGGACAAAAGCGATCACCTGGTTGCGTGTCGTGGCCGACAGGCAGGAACCGATCGCAAGGAAACCGCCAGCCATCAAGAAACTGCCGAAATAGGCAGCAATGATGGCGCCGTTGTCCGGGTCACCGAGATAGTTCACGGTTATCCAGACGGGGAAGGTCAGCGCCAGCGCGATGCCGGCAAAGGCCCACGCGGCGAGGAATTTGCCGACGACTGCCTGCATGGGTGAGATAGGCAGCGTCATCAGCAGTTCCACTGTACCGCTCTTGCGTTCCTCGGCCCACAAACGCATCGCGATAGCCGGCACCAGGAACAGGTACAGCCAGGGGTGAAAATTGAAAAATGGGCGAAGGTCAGCCTGGCCGCGCTCGTAAAAACCGCCAAGGTAAAAAGTAAACGCCCCCATCAGCATCAGAAAGATGACGATGAATACATACGCAACCGGAGTTGCGAAATAACTCGCGAACTCGCGCCGCAGTATGGCCTTGATCATGTTCATTGAAGGCCTCCCTGCGTGACCTCGCGGAAGAGCTTCTCCAGGCTGCCCCCCCGTTTGACGAGTTCTTCCGGCGAACCGTCAACGAGCAACCTGCCCGCTGCGATAATTATCGCGCGAGAGCACACGGCGTCGACTTCCTCGAGAATGTGTGTCGAAATGACGACGAGCTTATCTGCGGACAAAGAGCGGATCAGCTCGCGGACCTCGTGTTTCTGGTTCGGGTCGAGTCCATCGGTTGGTTCGTCAAGTATCAAAACGTCCGGGTCGTGTAAAATCGCCTGCGCCAGCCCGACGCGCCGTCGGAAGCCTTTCGATAGCGTTTCGGTAGACTGATTCAGTACTGGGTCCAGATGCATTTGCTCGATGACCATGTCGAGGCGGTCGCGTCGATGGCTGCCTTTCAGACCGTGCACATCTGCAATGAAATTTAGACACTGCTTCGGGGTCATCTCCGCATACAGTGGCGCGCCTTCCGGCAGGTAACCGATCCGCCGTTGTGCAGCTAGCGTTTCGGTCTGTATGTCGTGACCACAGATGCTCGCCGAACCTTCGCTGGGGGCGACAAAGCCTGTAACGATCTTCATCGTCGTCGACTTGCCCGCCCCATTCGGACCGAGAAAGCCAAGCACCTCGCCGGGCTCACACGCAAAGCTCAGATTATTTACAACGGTGTGCTGGCCGTATCGTTTGGTCAGCCCTCGAGTTTCTAACATCGCGATTTCGAGTCCTTCTTGTTGTTTGATCTAATGCCGACGAATGTCTCCGAAACCAGCCCGATGATCCGCGGCGGGCGCCGCTGGCTCACCGGGCCGGAATTGCCAGAAGAATTGTCGTTACTTGCCGGGCGTCGCTACGCGGCGACTTTGATGCGTCGTGGTTGAGCCTTGGCCTGCTTCGGAATCAGGATCTCAAGTACGCCGTGACGATCAGTCGCCTTGACGTTATCCGCATCGACCGTGTCAGGCAGAATGAAGCGCCGATAGAAGCGCCCGCTGCCACGTTCTGTACGGCGGCAAACGATATTTTCGTCAGTCTTTTCGGCTTGCATGAAGCGCTCGCCCGTAATGGTCAGGACGCCCGATTCCAACGTGATCTCCACATCTTTCGGATCCACGCCAGGCAGGTCAACGTAGAGCTGGAATTTGTCGTCGAATTCGTTGATATCGACGGTCGGTACCCAGTCGGCGGTGACACCGCTGCTGTCGTTCGTGTTCCAGCTCGAGAACAGCCGATTGATATCGTCCTGCAATTGCCGAGCACCAAACCAGGGTTCGTATTTGATTAGTGACATTGCTTTGCCTCCAATTCATGTAACACTTTGAAAACATGGCAATTTATTGCCAACTCGCAGCTGAGATAGGGCCGCTGGGAGCATTTTCAAGCCCGCGCAACAAAAATTCTTGAATTTTTTCCACCCGCAATTACGTATAGGGCGACTGGCAGTGTCCAGCTCAGCAAGTAGTGCATTCGAGAAGCGCAAGACCACTAACCAAGGAAGGACTGTGATGAACAATCGCGCTTATCTGGCAGGCTTCGCCTGGACCCTGCTGATTGTTTCGTTTTTCTTTGCGCCGTCGCCGGCACTGGCGGAGTGGCCTGCTGAGCTTACGGTCGGTGACAGGCCGACTCTAGCGCCGTTACTGGAGCGCGTGACCCCGGCGGTGGTTAATATTGCCGTGACCGGAAGTGTGCGAGTTCGAACCAACCCGATGTTGGAGGATCCGTTTTTTCGCCGATTCTTCAATCTCCCTGATCAGCCCCGACCGTTCCACGTCAGAGCGCCGGCTCCGGCGTAATTGTGGATGCCGAGAAAGGCTGTGTCCTGACAAACCATCACGTGGTTGACGGCGCCGACCAGATTGAGGTCACGCTGCTGGATCGACGCAGTTTTTCGGCCAAGCTGGTTGGTAGTGACGAAGGCACCGATATCGCTCTGCTGAAAATAGATGCCGACCAACTCACGGAGCTGCCTCTTGGCGATTCAGAGACGGTTCGCGTCGGCGATTTCGTTCTTGCTGTCGGCAATCCGTTCGGTCTCGGCCAGACGGTCACGTTGGGAATTGTCAGCGCGCTCGGTCGATCAGGAATTCACGACGACGGTTACGAAGACTTCATCCAAACTGATGCTTCAATTAATCCCGGCAACTCAGGCGGCGCATTGGTTGATATCGACGGTGATCGGATCGGCATCAACACGGCGATCATCGCGCCGTCGGGCGGCAATGTGGGAATCGGGTTTGCGGTACCCGTCGCGATGGCCGCCGCCGGACTATCGACGTAGAGATAGGGACGGTCGGTCAATTGAGCCTGGCTGGCGGCGACACGTTTGCGCGGCTACAGGGCGTAGAATTCCGCAACATGGATCCGGGTCACTCTCGTCATAGCGATGCGCAAGGCCCCGTCGTTGCAAGTGTCGAGCAGGGAAGCCCGGCATGGCGCAGCGGCATTCGTGAAGGCGACATCGTCCTTGCCGTTAACCGTGCACGGATTAGAAACGTCGACGAGCTATCGGCTGCGCTAGAGCGCAGCGGTGGGCTCGTTGTTTGACGCGAGCATACCGAGTCGCGAACGGAGTGATTCAATTTCCTCGAGCAGTTCAAGCACCAGCACGACGCCGGATAGATTGAGGTCAAGATCCCGCTGCAGGCGTCGCGCCTTCATCGCCGTATGCAGACTGCTGCCTGAAAATTGCCACTGCTGTTCTTCCTCGCCAGTTGGGTGAAGAACGCCTTGTTCCACGAGCTCGAAAACCCATTCTTTCTGGCTTCCGCATACCTGACAGATGTCCTTGAGTGAATAAAACACCTGTTCGTCGAGCACGATTCCAGTGACTGTTCGTCGATTCATGGTCGTCTATCCCTCCAGGTGCTTGCGGGGGTTATACGGCATCTGGTCACGCATTTTTTGGTAAAGATGTTTCGCACTTTCATTATCGGCGGGTGGTAACGTCAAGCGTGCGATGACATATACATGCCCGGCCTTGTTACCCGGAATGCCGCGATTCTTGAGGCGAAATTTCTTGCCGTCGCGGGTACCGGCCGGGATCGCCAGGTTGACCCTGCCCCCGGGAGTTGGAACCTCGATGGTCGCGCCCAGCGCGGCTTCCCAGGGGGTCAGTGGCACGTCGAGGTATACATCCTTGCCGTCAACGCGGTAAAACGGGTGAGGTTCGAAGTCGACGTCCAGGTAAAGGTCGCCGGCCCGGCCATTGCCGATACCCGGAGAACCCTGTCCGGTCAGTCGAATGCGCTGCCCTTTGCGGACACCTTTTGGAATTTTTATATTCAGCTGTCGCTCTCTCGTGATGACATGGCCGCCTGAGTCTACTTCGGGTGTTCGCAGACTAATTGACCGGGTGGCGCCGTGATAGGCATCTTCGAGGTTGACTAGAACCTTTGCGTGATGATCTTGTCCCTGCGCATCGAATCTCGCCCTCCCGCCAGTGAAGCCACGGCCCACGCCGCCGCCGAACAACCCTTCGAAGAAGTCGCTGAATGCCTCCGCGCCGCCGGCGTCAAAACCACGCCCGCTGAACTCGAAACCCGCATCCCAATCGGGTGGCGGCCTGAACTCCTGCCCCGCCTTCCAGGAGGTCCCTAATTCATCATAAGCGGCGCGCTTCTCGGGATCTTTCAGGACCGCATAGGCCTCACCCAGGTCTTTGAAAAGACGTTCCGCGTCAGGTTTGTCGCTAACATCGGGGTGATACCGGCGCGCCAGTTGGCGATAGGCTTTCTTGATGTCGTCCTGGCTCGCGTCACGCGCGAGACCCATGATTTTATAATAGTCCTTGTACCGCAAGGAGACCTCCACTCAATCTGGCTTTAAATTCTTTGCTCTACCTCGTATCTGCTTTTGTCAGA
>JAOTUB010000150.1 GCA_029864095.1 Gammaproteobacteria bacterium
CGGCTGCCGCTTGTGAAGCGGGTTTCAGGCCGTGTCTCAGATGCCGTCCAGAGTGCGCACCGGGCACGCCCGCGTGGAGCGGAACCTCGACAACCGTTCGCCGCGGCCTGCGGCTGATATCGGGCGGTGCGCTTGATGACGGTTCGATAGAGCAGCTCGCGGAGCGGCTCGGCGTCACGAGTCGTCATCTGCGACGCCTGTTTTCGAAACACCTCGGCGCATCGCCGCTGGCGGTTGCGCATACGCAGCGTTTGCACTTTGCGAAGCGACTTATCGATCAGACGAATCTGCCGATGACTCACGTCGCTACGGCAGCAGGCTATGGCAGCGTGCGGCGCTTCAACGACACGTTCAGGAAGACTTACGGCCGTTCACCGCGCGATCTGCGCCGCGATCGTATTGAGCCTTTCGATTGCGACAGCGCACTCAGCGTGCGGCTGCCCTACCGGCAGCCGTTTGACTGGGCCGCATTACTCGAGTTTCTGCGGGGAAGAGCCACGCCAGCAGCGGAACAGGTTATCGGCGGCAGCTATTTGCGAACCGTGCTCGTCGATGACCAGCCCGGAGTCATCGAATGTCGTCATGACGAACCGGGCGCGAGCATTTGTCTGTCGCTACACGGCATCGCAACGCCCGGAGTGTTCAATGTCGTGCAGCGCGTGCGCGAAATTCTTGATCTCGATGCGCCGGCTGTCGACATCGAAGAGACACTTCGCGCCGATGCGCGGCTCGGCGAACTGCTGAAGAACAAACATGGGATTCGCGTGCCGGGCGCGTGGGACGGATTCGAGCTGACGGTCCGGGCCATTCTGGGGCAGCAAGTGTCGGTCAAGGCAGCAACTACGCTGGCCGGGCGAATCGTGCGGCGGTATGGGAGTCCGGTGGATCTACCGGCATCGCTCGCAGGGCGCGCCGACGAACTGGATCTCGGCCGCGTGTTTCCGCCAGCGCAAAAACTCGCTCGGGCGCGTTTCAATCGCATCGGTCTCGTGCGCAGCCGGGCAGAGACGATCAGGCGTGTCGCGAGCGCCGTGGTCCGTGGTGACATCAGTTTCGACAGCGCCCAGGATCCGCTTGCGTTCTGCGAAGCACTGACGTCAATACGTGGTATCGGTGACTGGACGGCACAGTACGTTGCGATGCGTGCCCTGAAATACCCTGACGCTTTTCCGGCGTCAGATCTGGGGCTCCTGAAAGCCGTGCGCAGTACCCGGAAGACAAGTGCTGTCGAACTGGAGCGGCGCGCCGAGTCATGGCGCCCATGGCGTGCTTATGCAGCAATGTTGTTGTGGGGCTCCTTATCGGGCTCCGGAGGGTGAATGATGTACTACTGTTATCTGAATACGCCGATAGGCGATCTGTTACTGGCTGGCGATGAAGATGCACTGAGTCTGGTCGGGTTTCCGCAGGGCAAGATGCGTCGCGACCCGCACCCGGATTGGATTTTCAATGAAAAGCCGTTCGCGGCAGCGCGCCAGCAGTTGCAGGAGTATTTTGCCGGCGAACGCAAGAACTTCGAACTGCCACTTAAATTGTCGGGCACCGAGTTTCAGGTGCGTGTGCTCGAAGAACTGCAACGCATTCCTTATGGCGAGACGACATCGTACGGTGAGATCGCGCGGCGGATCGGGCGGCCGAAAGCCGTACGTGCCGTTGGCGCTGCAAACGGCCGTAATCCGATTCCTATCATCGTGCCGTGCCATCGGGTTATAGGCACTAGCGGCGACCTGACCGGGTTCGGCGGTGGCCTCGATACGAAAGAAGCGCTGCTCAGGCTCGAGGCTGAGAATACTGAATTAATGAAGGCGCTTTAGACCATCGACATCGGTCTGGCCACCGGCCATCTTCATGGCTCGCTGCGCTGCGCTTTACTGCAGATGACCCGTGTCCAGACCGCGCCCGGCCAACTAGAGCACTTTGCCCTGCAACGCGCGAACCGCCGGCGACGGCTCAACGCCGTTTAGGAGCCGATCGTCGTCCTTTAAGGACGTGAGTGTAGACTGGAGCGGCAGGACGCCGGCCCAGATCGGGATGTCATAGTCTTCGTCTTCATCGACCGGCATGCCGCTCGAGATTTTCGCCGATGCGGACTGGATCTCGAGCGCGATGACGCCCGTCATCTTGATTTCCTTTTCCAGCGGGTCGCGTAGCTCATTCCAGCGACCGGGCATCGTGTGTTCACTGATTACGCGCATGCCGTGTAACTTGCCGTCCCGATCGTCAATCAATCTTGGGGTGCCGAACACGGTTACGGAGCGGTAGTTCATCGACGAGTTGAATGCTGAGCGCGCAAACACAATGCCGTCGATGTGGGTGACATTCAAACACGCGCGCTCTGTCTCTTTGAGAAGCCGAATTACCCTGGCCTTGCGTGCGCCGTGCAAGTAAATCGTTTCGCCGTCGCGGCCATAGATCATCGGCACGACGATCGCCTGACCATCCTGCACGAATCCGACGTGGGCGACGAGTGCCGAGTCGAGCACTGCGTGTACGCTGCGCTTATCGTATCGCGCTTTTTCCCGGAGTTGCCGGACCTTGTTCTGTTTGGATACGGGGTAGTCTGCGTGCATCGATTGGTCCCTAGAATACCTTCGGTGCCAGGGTCAGCGCCACAAGCGAAACAAGGACGACGCCGATGATGTTGAGCGCGATACCAGCCCGTACCATTTTCGGAATCGTCAGCAGACCCGAGCCGAAAACGATCGCGTTCGGGGGCGTGGCGACAGGCAGCATGAACGCACAACTTGCAGCAAGCGTAACGGGAACCGTCAGCACGATCGGATCTACACCGGTCTCGATGGCGATGGCGCCGACCACGGGCAGAAATGTGGCGGTTGTTGCAATATTACTGGTCAGCTCAGTCACAAAGACGATCATTGCCGCGGCGATGATCACGAGCAGCGCCAGTGGCAGCATGCCAATCGCTTGCAGGTTGCCGCCCAGCCACTCGGCGAGACCGGTGCGCGAAACTGCTCCGGCCAGCGTCAGGCCACCACCAAACAGTATCAGGACGCTCCACGGTAATCGCTCCGCGTATTTCCAGCGCAGCAACAGCGGGTCCCGTTTGTCGCCGCTGGGTATCAGAAACAGCGCAACCGCGCCGGCCATCGCGATTCCCGAATCGTCAAGCGCCGACAACCCCGGCAGCTGAGTCAATAACGGTCGTCCGACCCAGGCCAGTGCCATGACCGTGAACACGATCGCGACGCGTATCTCGGGAACACTAATGCGACCCAGGTCGTCATGCATGCGCTGCAACGCAGCACGTCCCTCACCGCAGGTCTTGAAGTCCACTTTGAACACGATTCTTGTAAGCGCAAGCCATGCGAGCGGAAGCATCGCGGCCGACAGCGGCAGACCGACCAGCATCCAGCTCGCAAAGTCGATCTCCGTACCATAGTTTTCGAGCATGAATGCTGCCAGCATCGCGTTCGGAGCGGTTCCCACAAGAGTCGCCATGCCGCCGATCGTTGCGCCGTAGGCAACACCCAGGAGCAAGGCGTACTGAAAATCGGCTTTGGCTTTTTCGTCAAGCCCTGCAACTGACTTGTGAATGACCGTGATGATCGAAACGGCGATAGGCAGCAGCATCATCGTTGTCGACGTGTTCATGACCCACATACTGATAACGGCACTGGCAAGCATGAAACCCGCCACTAGCGAGCGCCCATTGCCGCCGACGTGTTGTAAGACGCCCAACGCGATACGTCGGTGCAGATTCCAGCGCTGCATTGCAAAAGCAACAATGAAGCCGCCAAGAAAGAGGTAGATGACCTTGTTCGAATAGGGCGCGGCCGTGTCCTGAATGTTTGCGACACCGAACAGCGGAAAGCACACCAGCGGCAAGAGGGCGGTTATCGCAATTGGCACGGCCTCGGTCGCCCACCAAACGGCCATGAGCATGCCGAGCGCTGCGGTCGTCCATCCGACTGGCGACAGGTCGTCGGGTGCGCCGGAAAACAGCATCAGGCCGCAGACCGACGGTCCGAGAATCAGCCCGACTTTCTGGTGCGTCGATCGTCCCAGGAGCATGTCGTCGTCGTTCAAGCCGTTTTCCATCCTATTGGCCGATGAGAATCTACATCTTGTGCATAACTCGCCTTCCTATACAAGATGTAGTAGCATTCCGTGCGTACCAACTCGGTACGCACGGAGATGGGATGTAAAAGGCAATGCGGGCAGGGCGCCGTGCCGGATGCATGATTCGACGGCAGGCATCACGTGCTTCCTCTCAACACGTTGCTTATGTGATTGGCTGCCTGCGCAGCTCGTCACGGCTATCGAAGCAGCGACTTGTCTGCACGTTGACGAACGACACAGAATACAATCGTGACACGGAGGTTCCGTTTTCTTATGCGATTCGTAACAGGCCCACTACATCTTTTGCTTGTTATGCCGCCCAGATTCTGGGCGGCTTTTTTCGTGGTACTGGCGATGGGATGTGCGTCCGGCCCGCCGAAGCTTCCGTACCCGGCGTTTGTTCAGGCTGACGAACTCGAAGACATATTCATGGCGACGCTGCCAGGCGTGCGGGCGAAACAATTCGCAGGCAATCCAAAAACGCGGCGCACGAGCAATCGAATCGACTTGCCGACAGGCTGGCAAGGGACCAGTGGGGGTGCGCCCGGGAAATCGCTCGAGATCTTCGTGTTGGCTGGGGACCTCGAAGTCGGCGACATCAAATTGGGACCTGGCGGCTACGCTCATGTGCCGCCCGGTTCGTTCGGCTTCAATCTGCAGACCTCGGACGGTGCCCGTATCCTGTATTTTCTCGATGACGTGGATCCGTTAGCGATGATCAGGTCGCCAATCATTCTCGACACACGGCTCGTCGACTGGCAGCCGACCGACATCGAAGGCGTCACAGTCAAAGATCTGCGATCCGATCCCGGCAACGGCGCACGCACCTGGATGATGCGGATTCAACCGGGCGCCGTAATGCCCTGGCAGTCGTCATCAGTTGTTCGTGAGGGATACCTGGCGCGAGGCCAGTATCAGGACAGTGAATGTGTGGATAGCGAGGCGCATACCTGGACGTATACATCCGGCGGTTATTTCTATCGGCCCGCCGACGCGATCAGCGGAGGCCCAGAGGCACAGGCGCTTACAGAGTCAGTCTGGATACTGCGTGAGAGGACTGCATCGACCGTGGCCACGCTTGACGCATGTTCCACCACACCTACTTTTTGACCAGTTTCGTAATTCCTTTACCCAGCTTCATGAGCTTCGTCAGCGTCGACGTCGGAATGTCGCTAATCTGTTCATACCAATCACTCGTCGACTCAATGAATTCAAGCATGTTGTGAATGCGTTCTTTGGTGACCGGATGGGTATCCGCTTCTGCGTCAACTTCTTCGGCCGCGTTACGCAGCATCGACAGCGTCGGATTCAGTTCGCGCTGCTTCCGCTGCTCGATAATTACGCGAAACAACTCCCAGACATCGTGCAGCGACTCGAAGTAATCGCGGCGGTCGCCGAGGACATGCGTCATGCGCACAAGTCCGAATCCCTGTAGTTCCCGGATACTCGTGCTGACGTTGGACCGCGCTACGGACAGGGCGTCGACAATCTGATCGGCTCGGAGCGGTTCGGGCGAGAGGTAAAGCAAAGCCTGAATCTGAGCAACGGTGCGGTTGGTACCCCAGCGCGTGCCCATTTCGCCCCAATGGAGCACATATTTCTCCACGGCAGGTGACAGCTGCATTGCCCTTCTCTTGTTTCTGTTTGAACAGAATTTATTGAAATTACGGCGCGATCGCAACAACCACGACGCGTCGGGGCGCCGGCCAGCCCTCGACGGTCCGGTCAGGATCGTCTGGCTTCAGGGCTTCACGCAGGGACTCGAACGTCATCCATTCCGTGCTGCGCTGTTCGTCGGTGGTTGTCACCGATTGGTCAATAACCTCAATGTCCGCAAATCCACTGCGGCGCAACCAGGTCGTTAATTCTGCGATCGTAGGAAGTAACCAGACATTGCGCATGCGCGCATAACGATCCGGTGGTGTGCAAGCGTAGGATTCTTCACCGGGAACGAAGATCGTTTCGAGCACCAGCTGACCTCCGGGGCGCAACGTGCCCTTTAGCTGCTGCAAATGGTCGATGGGTGAGCGCTGGTGATACAAGACGCCCATTGAAAACGTCGTGTCGAAGCGGCGGGAACCTTGCGGCAGCTCATGCAGCCGCAGAGGCAATACGAACACCTGCCCTGTTTGCAGAAAATTGTCGATGGCCAGAAACTGCGCGACGTAGAGCAGTGTCGGATCGATCCCGATTACGGCGCGGGCGCCTGTTCTTCGCATTTGCATCGCGTAGTAACCATTGCCACAACCGACGTCGAGTACTGCCCGATCCTCAAGCGGTGCGATGCCGCTCTTGAGGCGGTCCCATTTGAGATTGCTGCGCCACTCACTGTCGATCGTGATGCCGGCAACGTCGAATGGCCCTTTGCGCCAGGGAGATAGAGCCAGCAACAGGTCCCGAATTGTTCGCGAGTCGTCGGCATCGCAAGCGCACAGTTGCTCGAGCGTACGCCGCCACTTGGCAAAGTCGCCGTGTGCAGTTTCGTGCAGCCGCTCGCGAATGCGAGCTTCGAGTGGCGTTCGCCAGGACGCGACGCCCACCTCGGCGAGGCATTGCCACAGTGCCGGGTAGTCAAGCATTCTTATTTGATCGCGACGATCGAAACGAAGTTGAAGTAGCGCAACCAGACCGCACTGTGGGCGAACCCGACGGCTGCGAGTCGTTCGAGATGGTCAGCGACTGTCTCGGGGATGAGCACATTGTCGAGCGCCGCTCGCTTGCGGCTGATTTCCAGTTTGCTGTAGTTATTGCGTCGCTTGTGTTCGTGATGCAAATCGACGAGCAGTTCTTCCATGTGCGGGTCGTCATCGATCACTTTCTCCGACAGCAGGAACAGACCACCCGAAATCAGGCCATCGAAAATGCGTGCGAGCATCGCACTGCGATCCTCGAGACTGAGGAACTGCAGCGTGTAATTCATGACGACCATGGAGGCGTTGGTGATACAGGCGTCACGAATGTCATCGAGGCGGAAGTCGATGGGCGTCGGTACGATGCCCGGTTCCTCGGCATTGGTAATGACTTTTTCACAGCGTTTTATCATCGCCTCGGAATTGTCGATCGCTATGATCCGGCAGTCTGGTGCACGAATCCCCTGGCGCATCGCGAGCGTTGCGGCTCCGAGCGAGCATCCCAGGTCATAACAATTCGTGCCGGCTTTGACGTATCGGGCCGCAAGAGAGCCGATCGCCTCGAGAGAGGCCGCGTATCCCGGGATTGAACGGCGGAGCATATCCGGAAAAACCTCCGCCACGGCGTCATTGAAGCGGAAGGGCGGGTCATCTTCGTCACCTGTGGCGTAGATCTCGTCTCGTTTCATGTTCGCAGGTCTTCCTCTAATCGGAGCGGCGTTACCTGTGAGCAGGATGTTCCGATCCGTGCGGTTGTGGGACAATCGCGCCCTGTATGCTACGCGAACTTCACAAAGAACTCGGCATTGCCGCTGATTATCGTCGGGGCGGCGGCCCGCCCGCGTACGAGGAAGCCCTGGAGCTTGTCGAGGTCGGGCCCAATCTCGTTGGCCGAATGCAGCGGCTGACGCCGGAGGCCGCACGCCAATGGCGGGCGATGGTCGATGCCGCAGATGCCGTCGGCATACAGCTGCTGATCGTATCGGGATTTCGGGGTATCGAGTACCAGGCAGCGCTCATACGCAAGAAGATCAACGCGGGCCAGAAAATTGACGATATATTGACCGTCAACGCGGCCCCGGGACACAGCGAACACCACACTGGACGCGCTGTGGATATCGCGACGCCGGGATCGCGGCCGCTCACCGAGGAATTCGAATCAACGGATGCGTTTAGATGGCTCGAATCACGGGCCATCGAATTCGGCTTTTCGATGACCTATCCGCGGGAGAATCCGTGGGGAATCATGTACGAACCCTGGCACTGGTCGCTGAAGGTCTGAAACCCGCGCCCGATGGTGCTATCGGGCCACCAGCGCGGCGGCGTCCGGACAAAGAATCAGTGGCTTAGCTGTTGACACGTAGGC
>JAOTUB010000030.1 GCA_029864095.1 Gammaproteobacteria bacterium
AGCATCTGATGGCAGTCGGGAAATTGAAATACTTGGCGCAATCGGTCCTGCAAATCCTGTTTCGCTGGCCCGATGTTCGAGAACACTAACAGTCCTCCACATTTCAGTCGTATCGACGACGTAGGTTGCCGAATCAATACAGTTGAACGCGAGTTAATGAAACGCCAGGGAAATTACAGACGCCCGAACTCCAGCGAACATAAACGACTAACTACCGACCTATTAGGAGAAGATTGTGACCGTCCACATCCGGTCAGTAGCCGTCGATCGGTAATCTAGCAGCACAGAAGCCGCTAACGCGGCCAGACGAAGCCGTTCTTGAGCGGCAATTTGGGCCAGGACTTGTCGTTAGGCCGCTTGCTCCCAAAACACAATGGGGCGACTTCTTGTGAAAAGAAAATCGATGGGCGTCTGTGTCCGAGACACGTAACGGGTTCGCGAGCGCACTTTTCGCCGTGCCACCAATCACCAAGCCAGCCGCCAGCATGGCCGCGACGCAGCGCTCGGGTTGTCATCATTAGGTCTTCCTGCTCGGACCAACGAATTAGGCCCCCGCGATCACAATCGTCATGTTTCGGCGTCGGAGAGTCCGGCGCGCCCTCGGTAGAACAGGAATCCAGCGCCGCCAGCGAGCACGCCGAAGGCCATCAACAGGCCGATTCCGGTGCGGCGCCGAACATCGGATTCCGCCTCCATCTCCTCGAGTAGGTCCCAGTCGCTCTGGAATCCGCTGGCGCGCATGAACTGCAGGCCCTCCAGCACATCCGGGCGGACTCTGACCGCGAGGCCCCCGCCCTCTCGCGGATGGGACAGGTAGACATAGGGGTCCTGCCTAAGTGCCTCCAGGTTGTCATCGCTCCGGACTATCCAAGAGACGAAGCTCCAACGGTTGGCGACGCACTCGTAGCCGGTGGCGCCGATCGGTATTGCGAGAACGAACATCAGTGCCGGTATCAGCGCGATGGACAGCGGCTGGCGTGCGTAACGAAACACCCAGTAAGCACTCCCGACGGCCAGAACGGCCAGCCAGACGTATTTCCGAGCTGTATGCGTCGGGTCCCACGGTAGGAAATCGTCGTTCATGTACTCGGGGAGTTCGATCGGATTGACTCCGAAGGCGACGATTAGTGCCACGACGACGAACGCGCCGGCGAGCGCAGCGAGGAACACGGTCAGCGGTACGCGCGGCTTGTTCGACGGGAGCGAGGGCATCTCGAGTCGGATGTCATTGAGATCTGCCCGTCTGCGCCAGCCGGTGGCCAGAGATGCCCATGCGACTAGACCTGTGATCGCAGTAATTAGCAGCCCTCTACCGAGCTTGGGCCATTCTTCGCCCACGATCAGATCGCCCACGTTGACGGTAAAGGCGACTATCAGGCCGGCAAAGCATAGGCCGAGCACGGCGCCAACAACGAGCAGAAGGATCGTAACGAATGATCGCATGGTCA
This sequence comes from Gammaproteobacteria bacterium, assembly GCA_029864095.1. Classification (GTDB taxonomy): domain Bacteria; phylum Pseudomonadota; class Gammaproteobacteria; order Steroidobacterales; family Woeseiaceae; genus UBA1847. The sequence goes on from JAOTUB010000030.1 coordinate 1,449, forward strand.
TACCTGCAAGACGGTTGTTCAGTATCCGATGCATTAACGGTAAGTTTTCATTTCCAGCGTGCCACATCATCATACCTTCGCGAGGTTGCTGTCGTCAGTTGGAACGGGCATCAGCGTCGCGGCACGATCGAAGTGGTCCTGCGGCAACTCCTGACCCGAGTTTGCCACTGAGGTGAAAGGCTGCAAAGAGTCATGGGTGGCCCCTTAGCCCAATACTAGCCGAATGTCAGCTCTTGGGTGGCTAGCTGACATCCATGATTGACTCGTGGCAAGAAAAGAGCCGGCCTTTGATTGGGACCGGCCTGTTTTCCTGGTAGCGGGGGCGCGCTTTGTACGTTAGCGACGTACTCTAAACCCTTGATCGTATTAAACGTGCCCCTAGTGGCTGCATAGTTCCGGTCGCCTTGCTCTTCGAATGTCTGTCTGCGCTCACACAACGGCAGCTGACACCTACGTGTACTACTTATTGTGTGCCAGTACCCGACGATCTATGGTCAATACGGGTCAGGCACCGGTTTCCCGGCCGGTCTGGTAAAGCCTGATTTCGTTGATCTTCCTAGCTGCCTAGAGAGAGGTGTGCCATGGCTTCCAATTACGAGACCTTTTGGGAGAACGACTGCTTCGCCGTGGTCGGAGATCAGGCCAAGCAGAACTTTCCCGTACTGACGTATCGGGGCCTCAAGAAACTCGGCAAGGCGGTCTTCCCGGTTGACCCCTCCGTGGAGGAGGTCGAGGGTGACCGCGCTTACGCGACGCTCGAAGGCCTTCCCTCGAAGGTCGACGCCGCCGTCCTCGAGGTGCCGAAAGAGGACACAAGGGACTGGGTGGCGAAGGTCGCCGACGCCGGCATTAAGGATGTCTGGATCCACATGGGGCGGGAGACGCCCGAAGCGCTCGCCCTGGCGCGCGACAAGGGGATGAACGCCCGGACCGGGACCTGTGCGGTCATGTACGTCAAGCCCGAGGCGAGCTACCACTCCATCCACAAATGGATCATGAAGCTGGCCGGCAAGTACTGAATCGAATGCATGTCATTTTTCTGCTGCGGCACAACAGTGATTGAGCAGCGTCTTCGCATCGAAGCAGGAGCTTGACTAGTGCCACTAAGCGAGTATGTACCTGGTCAGCTGTGGTTACAGCAATACCCGATTCATTTCGCCGGCTGTGACTTCAACGCCCGCATGGCTGTGATAAAGGTTTCCGATACGGAACTGATGATTCATTCACCGTGCGAGATCGACTCTGCGACGAAGAAAGCGATATCGGCACTCGGAGACGTGGCCTATATCGTTGCTCCAGGCTCATATCACCATCTCTATGTCCCCTCCGCGCAAGCGGCCTTCCCTGACGCAGAGACCTACATATGCCCGGGAATTGAAAGAAAGCGGCCTGAATTGGATTTCGATTGGCTTCTCGGAGATCGGCCTCCGGAAGCATGGGCGGGAATCCTCGACCAGGTCCTGGTCCGAGGTAATAAACTCATTTGGGAGGTGGCCTTCTACCACAGGCCAAGCAAGACGCTGCTGCTGGTCGATCTAATCGAGAACTTCACCGATCAAACGCCCAATGTTAACTGGCTGCTGACATTGTGGTGGAAGGCGGTCTTTCGCATGTGGAACCATCCCAAGCCAGCACCGGAGTATCAGCTGGGGTGGAAGGACAAGTCAGCCGCTCGTAGGTCACTAGGGAAAATCCTCGAGTGGGATTTCGACAAAATTATTTTGTCCCACGGCGATCTCATTGAGACAAATGCAAAAGAACGGGCATTAGAAGCATGGAAAAAGCCGCTTAGCGCGCCGGAATGAATGCACCGGGATCACGACTGGTCTTGCCCGGGCTTGGTGGACACATGGAAAATGGTCTGGACTTTCCCCAAAGGCATGTATCTCTCCAACATCCATCAAGAAAGACTGAATGCCGTAGCCAGAAAGTTCAACGAACGGCCGCAGAGAACGCTAAACATTAGGACGCCGGCTGAACGATTTAGCCAGAATGTCACATCGACCGGTTGAACCCGAAGGGGATAGGCCGACATAGCCTCAGGTCGTCGACAAGAAAAAAGCCGGCCCCATCACTGGGACCGGCCTGTTTTCTGGTAGCGGGGGCCCGCTTTGCCCTGTTCCGAAAGCTCGAAGGCGGGTTCAATTGAAATAGCGCAGAATCGTCAATCAGGCCCCTGCCCCGGCCTAATGTCCGATTTTCCAAGTTGCGGATGTTCCAATGAGCTCAAAACGCCAAACTAACGCGCTTATCCAGGGTTTCGGTAAGTTATTCAACCCATTTTCGTATATACCCGGGGATCGATAGCCGCGGCAGTGAGCATGCCGCTAAAGAGAGAGCCGGCGATTCCCGGCGTCAGCACATCCTGGCCGGTCAGGTACAGCCCGGGAACGGGTGTGCGTGGCCTGAGAGCATCGGACATGATCCGTCGCGGAGTGGTTTCGAGACCGTAGAACCCGCCCTTCTCATGGGCGGTGAATTTCGCGGTTGCCAATGGCGTACCAAATACCCGACAGACCACCAACGGAGCAAGCGCGGGAAACTTGTCCGTGAAAAAAGCCAGTAACCTGGCCTGGATATCATCCTTGAACGCGGCCCATTTGTCGGGATCCTCCTCGGCACCGCCCGAAGCGAAATCTGCGACCGTCGACCAGTCAGCCAGCACCATGAATTGCCCGGTGTGACGTTGTGACGGCCCCGGATCGTGTCTGTCATCTTTGAGAGAAGGAAAGGACACGAACATCATCTGAATCGGGCTTTCCGTGTTTGTCCATAAGCCGTCGTTCGTGTCCCAGCTCTCGAAGAACCAGTGATTCGAGCGCGTCGCGCCGAGTTTGGCGATGTTTCCTTCGAATCCCAGGAACATCTCGAAGTGGCAGATCGAAGGCTTCATCGCCGCAATCTCGAGGGCCCACACTTGCTCACAGATCTCCCGCGGAAGCAGGCGATCCACCGTTTCTCCGGCTCCGATCGCCGAGACGATCGCCGGCGCTTCGAATACCTGTCCGGACATCGTCCGGACACCGATGGCCCGGCCATCGTCGATCAGGATTTCGCTGACCGTCGTTTCAGGACGGGCGCTGCCGCCTGCCGATTCGATCACGGGTACGAGTCCGGCCGCAATGGAACCTGCACCACCAACGGGATAACCGGCTCCCTCGAGATAATGCCGGATGATCAGCGCGTGAATCCCGAAGCTTGCCTGATCCGGTGCACCACCATACGTTCCCCATTGAGCTGACAGGACAGCAGCAAGCTTGGGATCGGAAATGTACTCGCCGATAACTTCGGAGGTCGTGCGGCCACACCAGCGCTCGATCTTCTTTTTATTCCACCAGCGATGTGCGGAACGGAACGGCTCCGGCATCGAGCGCTCGGCAGATACGAGGCGAACGGCTTCCTCCCCGGACACAAGTGCTTCGAAATAGGCGTCGATTTCTGCGGCGTTATCGGGGAAACGCTCTTTCAGCTCTGCTTTATACGCTTCAGCCGGGCGTCCAACCGCTATTTCGAAGCCGTCCGGAAAATGAATCGTGTCATATACGGTGCCAATCGACTGAAACTCGACGGTCTCGCCGCTCAACCAATCGAGCACCTTGTCACCGGGTTCATCATGACCAAACATGCCGCAGTAATGAAGGCCTACATCCCAGGAAAAACCGTCCCTCGAAAACGTATGCGTCAGGCCGCCGATCGTCTGTGCTTTTTCAAGAAGTAGCACTTTATGCTCCATTCGGGACAGTGCAGTGGCCGTTGTCATTCCGCCCATGCCCGATCCAATGACAATGACATCAAATTCGTTATCAGAAGACTTCGATTTCATACCAATACCTCCGGAATTACACAGTGACAGAGTCACCAGCTCCGAGAACGCAGCATTTCTTGCCCAACGCTTCTACTCTGCGCTTGAAATCCTGGTCGTCCGCTACCGCAATTTTTTTCTTCCACAGAAATGGCACGTTGTAATGGGTAGGAATGACAACCTCCGGGTCTATCTGCTCGACGGCCTGCAACGCATCGTCCACGTCCATCGTCCAGGTGTTCTGACCGAGGCCACCAATCGGGATCATGAGCACAGTCGGCTGCAACCCGTCCCAATCGTTCAGGAGCAACGAATCTCCGAGGTTCAGGACCGTCTTGTCGCCGATCGATAAATTGAACCCTATTGCACCAAGACCAGTGCGTTCGCCAGGACCGGGAGTCTTTCGGATCTTGAAACCAAGCAGCGACACCTCAATCGGGCCGTGCACCGCTCGCACCGTCTCGAACGTCACGCCTTCGAGCGTGATGGAGTCGCCAACATCGAGTGGGTGCAGGTTGTCAAATGGAACCCAGGATGTCAGTTCCTTGCCACGAGGGTCGATCACGAGAGTCTGTCCGTTCTCGGTCTTCGTAAGACCAACTCCGCACACGACGGGCGCCCCGGACGCTTCGGCAACGCGATCCGACTGCCAATGATGGTCGGGGTCGCCGTGGGTGATAACAATATGTGTGATTGTTGGCCATTCTTCCTCAGGAATCAGGCTCCTGAAATCAAAAATATAGAAGTTTTGGCCGGGGTCTATCGCGACCTTTGTGCCGCCCTCCTCGACCAGAAACGCGTTATACCGGTAATGGGTGATCCTCACGTGACTTACTCTCAATAGAACCCCCACAATCGCGGAAATGCTCGGCTAGCCGTCGCTGACCGTGCGCGTCACCGATGACGTCCATCGTCATCACGCTCGCCATAAACTCAACCGGGCCATAGACCTTTGCCGATGTCAGCCAGCGCAATGCTCCGACAGTCGCCGAGACGAGAGACTTGGGAACACACGTGATCTTCTTGGGCTGATTGAGAACGGCGAAGGCCAGTTCTGCAATTTCGCGATAGGTGAACACCTCCGGGCCACCGACATCGAACTGCTGTTCCTGACTATCCATAGCGCCGACACAGAATTCGGCAAGATCAGCGCCGTGTATTGGATTGATCCGGTTCGAGCCATCACCAAACAGGTAGACCCTTCCCGAGCGGGCCATCGCAAGAAACTCTTCCATGTCTGAGAAGAACCCCGTCGGGCAGATCACGACCTGGTCCAACGGCGACACCTTCAGTTCATTAACGAAAGTCTGCTTCGCCTGAATCATTGCGAGGTGGCGCAGCTTCTCGGCGTTCAGGACATGCACGTATATGAACTTCGAAACCCCCGATGCTTCAGCGATGGTCAAGAGATTCCTGTTCGCCTGGTAGTCGACGTCTTTATAGGTCAACCCGTCCTTTTGGCGCGTAATTCCTACCGACGAGAATACGACGTCGATTCCGTCGCAAAGGCCGCTGAGGGAATCGGGGTCAGTGACTTCTCCCACGAACAAGTCGTCCGCATACTCCTCAACAAGGGCCAGTTTTGCTGCGCTTCGACCGAGCGCACGGACCCTATAACCCTTTGCTTTCAACGCCTTGACCACGAACTGACCGAGATACCCTGTGGCGCCGGCAACCAGTACCTTTTTCATGCCTTTTGCACCCCTTGAGATTCCATACCTGCCTTCTGAGTATTGTCTGCTTCCGGCGGAATCCGTCAATTCTGGGTTGTACTGACGACAGCCTGGCAAAAGAAAAAGGGCCCCGATAAGGGGCCCTTTCTTTGAGTGGTAGCGGGGGCAGGATTTGAACCTGCGACCTTCGGGTTATGAGCCCGACGAGCTGCCAGACTGCTCCACCCCGCATCAGCAGGAACGGGATACTACTGAGAACTCATCGAATTGACAAGGCTATTTGGGTACAAAGTGCCCACAACCAGCCCGGGACGATCCCGAGGCCCAGAACGGCCACGCCGTTAAGGCTCAGCACGAGGCGCGTATCGGCGCTGGCCTGCAGAACAGCCTGATCCTCGGCCGGCTCGAAGTACATGTACCAAATGACCCGCAGGTAATAAAAGGCGCCGACGACGGATGCGACGACCATCAGCACCGCCAGTCCTGGATAACCAGAACTCAGGACCGCATCGATAACGTTTAACTTGCCGAAGAAACCGATGAATGGCGGGATGCCGGTGAGGCTCAGCATCAGGAACATCATCATCAGCGTAAACCACGGACTGCGTTCGTTGAGACCCTTGAAGTCAGCGAGGCTTTCAGCTTCATAGCCGCGCCGGCTGAGTAGGATGACGATACCGAATGCCCCAGCGGTAGCAACGATGTACGTCAGCGTGTAGAAAAGCGCCGCGGCATAGCCTTTGTCCGTGCCACAGAAAATGGCAAGCAATATGAAGCCAACGTGCGCAATCGCCGAGTAGCCGAGCATGCGCTTGATGTTCGTTTGTGCTATCGCAATCACGTTACCGACCAGCAATGACAGGACGGCAACCACCATGATCATGTCCGCCCAGACGTCCTGAAGACCGCCAAGACCATCGACGAGAATGCGCACTGTAAAGGCTAGTGCCGCCAGTTTTGGCGCCGAAGCGATGTACAGCGTGACCGGCGTGCGTGCGCCCTGATAGACATCAGGCAACCACATATGAAACGGCACCGCCCCAAACTTGAACGCGATGCCAACGATCAGGAACGCGAGGCCAAACCACAGCGGCAGATTATTCAGGTCCGGCTCGGCGGCAATCACGGCCGCGATCTCATCGAATTTGAGCGTGCCGGTTACGCCATAGATCCAGGAGATTCCATAGAGCAGCGCGCCCGACGCGATTGCACCCAGCACGAAGTACTTCATGGCCGATTCGGCCGCAGTCGCGCTATTGCGATCAATCGCCACGAGCGCATACAGAGATAGCGCCAGCGTCTCGAGGCCGAGGTACATAGTCAGCAGGCTGTTCGCCGAAGTCATGATCATCATGCCGAGCAGCCCGAACAAGCCAAGCAGGTAGTACTCGCCCTTGTGCAGATCATTCGCGCGTAAGTAGTCGCGAGCATAAAGAAAGGCGAGCGCGACAAATGCCACGGCTGTGATTTTAAGTATTTGAGATAACGGATCGCTCACGTAGCTGCCGTCGAATACTACGACACGCTCGATCGGCGCCGTCGCCAAAATGGACCAGCCGGTAATCGCAAGCGCGGCCATGCTCAACCAGAATGTTGCGACCCGGTGTTCATTATCAATAAACAGGTCCGCTATCAGCACGACGCAGATCAGAACCAGGAGGATCATCTCCGGCGCAGCTGATATGTAATCCGTCAAATTCATAGCAAGACCTGTCAGAGCTTGGATTGCGCCACTTGTTGCAGCAGTTGCTCGATCGTGACATTCATCATGTCAACGAGCGGTGCCGGCCAAAGACCGATCAGGAGTACCGCAATGGCGAGCACCGTCAGGACAATGAATTCCCGTTGATTCAAGTCTTTCAGAGCCGCCACGTTCTTGTTCGCCACCTCACCGTAAACGACGCGCTTGATCATCCACAATGTGTATGCTGCGCCAAGCACGAGAATCGATGCAGCGCAGAACGCGAACCAGAAGTTAGCCTTAAAGCTCGCAATGATCACCATGAACTCGCCAACGAAGCCTGATGTACCCGGCAGTCCGGCGTTCGCCATCGCAAACAGCACCATGAACGCGGCAAATTTCGGCATCGTGTTGGCAACGCCGCCGTAATCCGCAATCTGCCGGCTGTGCATGCGGTCATAGAGCACGCCGACGCACAGGAACATGGCGCCCGAAATCAACCCGTGGGACACCATCTGCACCATACCGCCGGTCATGCCGAGCCCGGCTCCCGTTCCGGAGCTGATCGACCAGAGGAGAAAGAAGCCCAAGGTAACGAAGCCCATATGAGCAATCGATGAATAGGCAATAAGCTTCTTCATGTCCTTTTGCATCAACGCGACGAAGCTGATGTAAACCACGGCAATGAGCGATAAGGCGATCATCAAACCGGCAAAGTAGGCGCTGCCGTCCGGCACGATTGGCAATGACAAACGCACGAAACCGTACCCGCCCATCTTCAACATGATGGCGGCCAGAATTACCGAGCCGCCCGTTGGCGCCTCGACATGCGCATCCGGCAACCAGGTATGAACCGGCCACATCGGCACCTTGACAGCAAACGCCAGCAGGAACGCGATGAAGATCAGCTTCTGCGCGGTCATGCCGAGGGGCGCGTTCATGAACTTGAATAGATCGAAACTTCCCACCTGACCGTACAGATAGATGAACGAAACCAGCATCAGCACGGAACCAAGGAACGTGTACAGGAAAAATTTGAGCGTGGCATAGATTCGCCGCTCGCCGCCCCAGACGCCGATGATCAGGAACATCGGCACCAGCATCGCCTCCCAGAATACGTAGAACAGGATGCCGTCGAGCGCTGAGAACACGCCGATCATCAGTCCTTCGAGAATCAGGAACGCCGCAAAATACTGTGCCGGGCGTATCTTGATGGTGTCCCAGCCGGCTAACACGACCAACGGCGTTATGAACGTTGTCAGCAGGATCAGCGGTGCCGAGAATCCGTCAATGCCAAGGTAGTACCAGACGTCGATCGCAGGAATCCAACTGCTCCGCTCGACGAACTGCATGGCTGGCGTCGAATTGTCAAACCACTTGTAAAGGGCCACGCTGATTAAGAACGTCAGCAGCGACATACTCAAAGCCACAATACGCATCGTGACGGAGCGTGAGGAATTCACATCCCTGTCATCACCGATAACAAGCAGCAAAACACCGCCGACAATCGGCAACCAGATCAGCAGACTCAGGATGTATTGCGAAAAATCCATGATTGCGCCTGACCTACCTGAACCAGATGAGCCAGCTGAGCAACATCGTCAATCCAATGATCATGGCAAACGCATAGGTGTACAGATACCCGGTCTGAATCTGTCGCATCACGCCCGCGAGCTTGCCGATCGAGTTCGCGGTACCGTTGACGATAATGCCGTCGATGACGAGTTGATCGCCTTTCTGCCAGAGCGCATTACCGATCGAGCGGCCACCCGCCGCAAATCCCTTAATGTACAAATCATCCATGTAATACTTGCGATCGAGCAGGTTGTAGAGCCCGGAAAACCTAGCCTTTATCGTCGCGGGAATGTCCGGGCGTTTCAGATACAGGAACCAGGCCGTGAAAGCGCCTGCTGCAGCCAGCCAGAACACCGGCGTCTGCACGGCATGCAGGAACAACGCAAAACTGCCGTGCCAAATCGTCTCTTTTAGATGCGCAAGAACATCGATTCCCTGACGAACCACAATCGCGTCGCCGAAAAAGCCGTCAAATAAGATCGGTTCCACAGTAATCCAGCCGATGATCGCTGAAGGTACGGCCAGCACCACGAGCGGTACGGTTACGACCCAGGGTGACTCGTGGATATGTGACCTGGTCTTCGCGTCCGTGCGTTCTTCGCCGTGAAACACAAGGAAGAACATGCGGAACGAATACAGTGCCGTAACGAACACGCCCAGCAGCACGCTCAGGTACGCGATCCAGTAAACGGCACCCTGCCCGTGCCAATGCGACTCTTTGACGGCCTCGATGAGCAGGTCTTTGGAAAAGAATCCGCTGCTGCCCGGAAACCCGATCAATGCGAGCGAGCCGATAAGGGCCGTCCAGTACGTGATCGGCATATACTTGCGCAGACCACCCATCTTGCGAATGTCCTGCTCATGGTGCAGCGCGATGATGACCGAACCTGCTGCAAGAAACAGCAGCGATTTGAAAAAGGCATGCGTCATCAGATGGAAGATTGCGGCGCCGTAGGCCGACGCGCCAAGCGCCACCGTCATATAACCGAGTTGTGACAGCGTCGAGTACGCGATGACGCGTTTGATATCGTTCTGCACGATGCCGAGGAGTCCCGTGAAGAACGCCGTGATGGCGCCGATGACGATTACAACGGCCAGTGCGGTGGCCGACAGCTCGAAAAGTGGCGACATGCGCGCGACCATGAAAATTCCGGCAGTGACCATCGTCGCCGCGTGAATCAACGCGGAGATCGGGGTTGGACCGGCCATGGAATCGGGCAGCCAGACATGCAGCGGCGCCTGGGCGCTCTTGCCCATGGCACCCATGAACAACAGCACGCAAATGACCGTCATCGCATTCCACGGCGTCCCGGAGAACACCTCGATATTCTGTGCTGCCACACTATCCGCGCGCGCGAAAACTTCCGCATAATCGAGGGAACCCGTGAACATGACAATGCCCGAGATACCGAGAATGAAGCCGAAGTCGCCCAAACGATTGACGAGGAACGCTTTGAGGTTCGCGAAAATGGCGTTTTCGCGCTTGAACCAGAAGCCGATTAACAGGTATGACATCAACCCAACCGCCTCCCAGCCGAAGAACAGCTGCAGGAAGTTGTTCGACATCACGAGCATCAGCATCGAAAATGTGAACAACGATATGTAGCTGAAGAAGCGCTGGTAACCCGGATCGTCGTGCATGTAGCCGATCGTGTAGACATGCACCATCAGCGACACAAAGGTCACGACAGCCATCATTAACGCCGTGAGCCGATCGACGAGGAAGCCAACTTCCATGTTCAGCCCGTCTGTGACGGCCCAGGTATAGACGCTGATGTTCTCGGATTCGGCACCGCCCCAAAACATATTCCTGAGAACCAGGCAAGAAAACGCGCACGACAGGCCGACGGCAAGGATCGTAATCCAGTGAGAACCAGCACGTCCGATCTGCCTGCCAAACAGACCCGCGACGATCGCTGCCGCCAACGGTGCGAGCACGATAATCAGGTAGTAGCTGTACATACGTCGCTATCCCTTCATCGTATTCAGCTCTTGCACATTGATAGAGCGCCGATTGCGGAACAACACGACGAGTATCGCAAGGCCGATTGCGGCCTCGGCCGCTGCCACAGTCAGTATGAAGAAGACGAACACCTGTCCGGTGTCGTCACCGAGATAGCGTGAAAACGCGATGAAGTTGAAGTTGACCGCCAATAGCATGAGCTCAATGCACATCAGCAACAGAATCAGGTTGCGACGATTGATAACGATGCCGGCAATACTCAGCACGAAGAGCATGGCCGAGAGCGTCAGGTAGTGCTGCAAGCCAATCACCGCTTCTTCTCCGCGTCCATCTTGACTACCCGGAGGCGGTCTTTTGCCCGCACGGCAACCTGCGCCGCAATGTTCTGCACTTTGAGCCCCGGGCGTTTGCGCATCGTCAAGGTAATTGCCGCGACAATTGCCAGCAGCAGAACAACGGCGGCGATCTCGAACGCGTACACGTGTTCCGTATAGAGCACTGAACCGAGCGCCTTCGTATTGCTGTAACCCTCGGGATAGGCCTCGAAACCGCCTGGAGGAGCACCGGCGCGGCTACGCAGCCAGATCAGCTGCACCAGTTCAAACGCCATGAGCAAAGCGACGCCAATCGCAACGGGTGCGAACCGTGTCATCCCCCGCTGGACCGCCTCGACATTAATGTCGAGCATCATGACGACGAAAAGGAACAGCACCATGACCGCGCCGACGTAAACGAGCACCAGCACGATAGCAAGGAATTCCGCTTCGACGAGCAACCAGAGCATGGCGCTCTGGAAAAAGGCCAGAACGAGAAACATGATCGAGTGCACGGGATTCTTGGAAAAAATGACGCCGCAAGCTGCACCGATCAGTACAAACGAGAATAAATAGAATAAGACCGCGTGAAATAGCATTGTGTGCCCTATCGGTACTTTGCGTCCGCCGCCTTGTCAGCGGAGATCATCGCGTCGTATTTGTCGCCAACTGCAAGCAGCTTGTCCTTGGTCATGATGTTTTCCCCCGGGGCTTCCATGTGGTACTCGTGCAAACGGGTTTCGACGATCGCATCAACGGGGCAAGCCTCTTCGCAAAAACCGCAATAAATGCATTTGAAGAGGTCGATGTCATAACGCGTCGTCCGTCGCGTGCCGTCTTCGCCGACATCCGACTCGATCGTGATCGCAAGCGCCGGACAGACCGCCTCACAGAGCTTGCACGCAATACAGCGCTCTTCACCGTTGGGATAGCGGCGCAGCGCATGCAGGCCGCGGAAGCGCGGCGACTGCGGCGTTTTCTCATCGGGATACTCGAGCGTCACGCTCTTGCGGAAAAAGTTCTTCTGCGTAACCGACAGACCTTTGAGCAGTTCCCAGAGCGCAAAGGTCTTGATGTAGCTGATCACTCGATTCATATCCGGTTGCTCGCCTCTAGCCCGCCAACCCGGACCAGGGACCGACCTTGAACCACGCCATCACGCCCTCGACCGTTATCCAGACAATAGTTACCGGGATGAATACCTTCCATCCGAGACGCATGATCTGGTCGTAGCGATAGCGCGGGAAAGTCGCCCGAAACCAGAAGAACGTGTACATGAAGAACGCCATCTTGATGAACAACCAATGGAAGCCGCCCACGACGAGCAATCCGAGTACCGGGATTTCGGCGACCGGTTTGAGAAACCCGAGACCCTCAAACGGTGATGCCCAGCCACCCAGAAAGAATATTGCCGTCAGCGATGAGATCAGCACCATGTTGGCGTATTCCGCCAGGAAAAAAATCGCAAATGCGACGCCGGAATACTCGACGTGGAAACCCGCGACGATCTCTGACTCGCCCTCCGCCACGTCAAATGGAGCGCGGTTAGTTTCGGCGATGCCGGAAATCCAGTAAACGAGAAACAGCGGCAAGAGCGGCAGCACGAACCAGTTGCTGAACCCGCCGGCCTGAGCGCGAACGATATCGCCAAGATTCAGACTCCCGGCCGCCATCAAAATACCGACCAGCGCGAAACCCATCGCGATCTCATACGCGACGATCTGAGCGGCAGATCGCATCGCACCGAGGAAGGCGTACTTCGAGTTAGTGGCCCAACCCGCAAGGATGACGCCGTAAACGCCAACCGATGTAATCGCCAACACATACAGTAAACCAGCGTTGATATCCGCGATCACGTACCAGTCGTTGAGTGGAATGACGGCCCAGGCTGCCAGCGCGGGAATCAGCGTCAAAAGAGGCGCAATGACAAAAAGAAATTTGTTTGACTGCGATGGAACGACGACTTCTTTAATCAGCAGCTTGATGACATCGGCAAATGGTTGTCCAAGACCAATGGGTCCGACGCGGTTAGGCCCGATGCGCGCCTGCATGCTGCCGATAACCTTGCGTTCGAAGTATGTCGAGAATGCGACGATCAGTATCACGCCGATCGTAACAAAGAGGATCTTCCAGGTGACGATCGTCAGGTACTGCACTAACGGCGGCAGCGAATTCCAGATATCCAAGATAGATGTCGGAACCAGATTTGCGAAGAACTCGAGCATTACGTGTCACTCTCGGCAGCCGCACGCTTTGCTTCCGATGTCAGCTGTAACGCAGGGGCACGGCGAACCATGCTGTCAACTGAATAAATCGGGATATCGATTTCAGCGATCGGTGAGTCCTCACCATTGGGCTTCGCAAATTCGCTCCTGCCCGCATAGCTGTTGTCCGGAACGATCTCGCCGAGTTGCGCCGCGATCTCGTTACGTACGTCCTCCGACGTGACATAGTCAAAACGGTCCACCTCTAGCAAAGTGCCGATGACGCGCAGTACTTTCCATGCCGGGCGTGCTTCGCCGACCGGTTTCGCGACGCCGGCAAAGCTTTGCCAGGTGCCGGCGACATTGACGTAGGTTCCCGATGTTTCCGCGAACGTACCAATGGGCAACAGTAGGTCCGCGGATTGCAGCAGCGATTTCGAGACGAAGGGTGTCAGCGCGACCACGAACTCCTGCCTCTCAAGCCTGGCAACCGCGTCATCGACGGCCAAAAGGTCGGCATCCGGCTCGATATTGACGAGCACCAGCGCTTCGAGAGACTGATCGAGCATAGAAGCAGCATTTGCACCGGCCGAGCTCCGGGCTTGTCCGGCCTGCACGCGATGTGGCAAGACGCCGGCCAGACTGAGTCCGGCGCTGTTGGCGCCGGACGACACCGTGCCCAACGTCGAGTTTGTCGACTCGGCGATCTTCGCTGCCAGTGCGCGAACTGTGGCGTATGCCTCGTGACGGGCCGCAATATTTCCCAACAGCACAAGGCTTTTTTCAGCTTTGTTTAATGCCGCGACGACAGACTGGACATCATCGCCCGACAGCAGTGCGATCAGGCCGGCTCCTGACAGGTAGTTGTCGACGTCAAAAAAGTACTCGTGCCGTTTACTGCTAGCAAAACTAACGCTTGCCCCGGCCAGCGCTGCCTTGCGCACGCGATGGGCGAGTATTGGCGCCTCGCGCCGCAGGTTCGATCCGACGACGAAGATCGCATCCTGTTCTTCGAGTTCAGCGATGTTACAGCCAAGCCAGGGAAACACCGGATCATTGTCCTGGTCCGAGAAATCCCGCCGATCGATTCGATGATCGATGTTTGCGGTACCAATGTGTGCCGCGATGCGTGCTGTAAGGTGCGCTTCTTCGAGCGTGGCACTTGGCGATGCCAGAAAGCCAATCTTGTCACCGGCTGCGTCTTTGAGACGTTCCGCTGCAACAGACAACGCTTCTTCCCAATCAAGATCACGCCACTCGCCGCTTTCTTTGATGCGCGGCGCCTGCAGACGATCGCGGCTGTATATCGCCTCGTAGCTGAAGCGATCGCGGTCCGCGAGCCAGGTTTCGTTGATGCTCTCGTTTTTCCTCGGAACGACGCGCTTCACCGTGCCGCGCAAGACATGAGCGTACATGTTCGAACCGACGCAGTCGTGCGGCGATACCGTCGCCCGCTGCTCCATTTCCCAGGCGCGGGCGCTGTAGCGATACGGTTTGTTGTTCAATGCACCGACCGGACACAGATCAATGATATTCGCGGACATCTCGTGATCGACGCTGTTTTCGATGTACGTGCCGATCTTCATATCTTCACCGCGTTCGGTCGTACCGAGCTGTGGCATGCCTGTGATCTCTTCGCCGAACCGCACGCAGCGCGTGCAGTGTATGCAGCGCGTCATATCCGTTGAGACCAGCGGTCCGATGTCCTTGTCCTTGACCACTCGCTTGCCATCGTTGTAGCGCGAGACGTCGCGGCCGTAACCCATCGCAAGATCCTGCAACTCGCACTCGCCGCCCTGATCACAAATCGGACAATCGAGCGGATGATTGATCAGCAGGAATTCCATCGTCGCTTTCTGCGCCGCTATGGCTTTCGGCGACTTGGTGAATATCTTCATGCCTTCGCCAACTGGCGTTGCGCACGCGGGCAAGGGCTTCGGCGCTTTTTCGACTTCGACAAGACACATGCGACAATTCGCCGCGATACTGAGCTTTTCGTGGTAACAGAATCGCGGCACGTAAGCGCCGACAGCGTCGGTCGCCTCGATAACCATCTGGCCCTTTTTCGCCTCGACCGGCTTGCCGTCGACTTCAATGTTTACGATGTCATTACTCATAGCGGCTACGCGGCAGCCTCCGTATTGCCTTCGACAATACTGCGGCCGCGATTGCGAACCATGTACTCGAATTCGTGGTAGTAGTGTTTGAGGAAACTCTGTACGGGCCACGCCGCCGCGTCGCCAAGCGCACATATTGTGTGGCCCTCAATCTTGTTGGCTACGTCGAGCAGCTTGCCAAGGTCTTCTTCCTCGCCTTTGCCTTCCACAATCCGCGTCAGCATGCGGTAGAGCCAACCCGTGCCTTCGCGGCAAGGCGTGCACTGCCCGCACGACTCAGCCATGTAGAATCGTGCGATCCGGCGCAGCACTTTAACCATGCACGTGGTTTCGTCCATGACCATGACCGCGCCTGTACCGAATGATGAGCCTGCCTGCTGCAGCGAGTTGTAGTCCATCGTGCAGTCCATGATGATTTCGGCCGGCATGACCTTGCATGAAGAACCGCCCGGAATCACAGCTTTGAGCTTGCGGCCTTTCCAGACACCGCCACAAAGTTCGAGCAGATCCTTGAACGGAATGCCCATGGGCAATTCGTAGTTTCCAGGCTTTTCGATGTGGCCCGATACCGAGAACAGCGCCGTGCCACCAGAACCTTCGGGACCGAGACCCGCAAACCAGGTTGCGCCATTGCGAATGATGGCCGGTACGCTCGCCAGGCTCTGCGTATTGTTGATGGTGGTTGGCTTGCCATACAAACCAAAATTGGCCGGGAACGGCGGCTTGAAGCGCGGTTTGCCCTGCTTGCCCTCGAGCGACTCCAGCAATGCGGTCTCTTCGCCGCAGATATACGCCCCGGCGCCAACGAACGTGTAGAGATCGAGGCCTATGCCTGACCCCTGAATATTCTGACCGAGCAAGCCAGCTTCATAGGCTTCTCTGACAGCCCCTTCAAAGCGTGGCACCGGTTCGTCGATGAATTCCCCGCGGATATAGTTGTAAGCGATTGTCACCCCCATCGCGTAGGAAGCAATCGCCATACCCTCGACAAGCGCATGCGGGTTGTAGCGCAAGACCTCGCGATCATGGCAGGTACCGGGCTCACTCTCGTCTGAGTTGCATACCAGGTACTTCTGAACGTCCGCATCGCGGGGCATGAAGCTCCACTTCAGGCCCGTCGGGAAACCGGCTCCACCGCGGCCACGCAAACCGGATGCCTTGATTTCGTCAATGACTTGCTCACGCGTCAGTTTGCCGGCCAGGATCTTGCGCCATGCCTCGTAGCCCTGCTTTTTCTCGTATGTCTCAAGCGACCATGACCGCTCTTCGCCGAAGGTGCTGAAGCAGGTGAGATTCTGTTCGTAAGCCACTAGTCGAGCCCGTCCAGAATCTCATCAATCCGTTCTGTTGTCAGGTTCTCGTGATACTTGTGATCGACCATCATCATCGGCGCGCCGCAGCAGGCGGCCAGGCATTCTTCTTCGCGCTTGAGATAGATGCGCCCGTCTTCGGTACTCTCGCCGAGCTTTATGCCAAGCTTGCTCTCGACATGATCGACGATATTGTCTGCGCCGCGCAGCATACACGACACATTCGTGCAGATCGCAACGTTGTGACGACCAACTGGCTTGGTCTGGAACATCGAATAAAACGTCGCGACTTCGTAAACCTGGATCGTCGGCAGATCGAGATAATCGGCAACCGCGTTCATTAGCTCTACCGTCAGATAGCCTTCATTTTCGTGCTGTACGGCGTGCAGGGCACTGATGACAGCGGATCGCTCCCTGCCCTGCGGAAATCGTGCCTTCCAGTGTTCGATTTCTTCCCTGACATGCTCGGAAAGGCGGTCAGCGTCGCTCATCGGTCCACCTCACCAAATACAATGTCCTGCGTACCAATGACAGCAACCACATCGGCGAGCATGTGTCCCTCAACCATTTCCGACATGGCCGAAATGTGCGCAAAACCCGGCGCACGGATCTTTACTCGATAGGGTTTGTTTGCGCCATCGGAAATAATGTAGACGCCAAACTCTCCTTTTGGATGTTCGACGGCCGCATAAGCTTCGCCTTCGGGCACACAGTAGCCTTCGGTAAACAGTTTGAAGTGATGAATAAGCGATTCCATATCGTCTTTCATCTCGACACGATTGGGGGCAACAAGCTTGTGATCGTCGATCATGACAGGACCCGGGTTGGCTCGCAGCCAATCGATACATTGCTTGATGATGCGATTTGATTGCCGCATTTCTTCGACGCGAACCAAATAACGATCGTAGCAATCGCCGTTACGGCCAACCGGAATATCGAAGTCGACCTGATCGTACACCTCGTAAGGCTGCTTCTTGCGAAGATCCCACTCGACGCCCGAACCGCGCAGCATCGGGCCGGAAAAACCCAGCTGCATCGCACGGTCCGGAGTTACAACGCCGATGTTCACGGTACGCTGCTTCCAAATGCGATTATCGGTGAGTAGCGTTTCATACTCGTCGACACATCCAGGGAACTTGTCCGTGAATGCCTCGATGAAATCGAGCAGCGATCCCTCGCGAATTGAATTGAGTCGATCGATCTCTTTTTTGCTGCGAAATTTCGATTCCTGATACTTGGGCATTGTCTCCGGCAGGTCTCGGTAGACGCCCCCCGGTCGATAATACGTGGCATGCATGCGCGTGCCGGACACAGCCTCGTAGCAGTCCATCAAATCCTCGCGCTCGCGAAAGCAGTACAAGAACATCGTCATGGCACCGATATCGAGACCGTGCGCGCCGAGCCACATCAGGTGATTCAGGATGCGCGTAATCTCATCGAACATCACGCGAATGTATTGCGCTCGAAGCGGAATCGTCACAGCCAGCAGCTTTTCGATTGCGAGAACGTAGCCGTGCTCATTGCACATCATCGAGACGTAGTCGAGACGGTCCATGTAGCCGATGCTCTGGCTGAATGGTTTCGATTCTGCGAGTTTTTCCGTTCCGCGATGCAGCAACCCGACATGCGGATCGGCTTTCTGGATCGTCTCTCCATCCAATTCGAGGACCAGCCGCAAAACGCCGTGGGCCGCGGGGTGCTGCGGCCCAAAGTTCATCGTGTAGTTTTGGATCTCAGCCATCCTGCACGTCCTTGAGATCGGCTGAGTAACGATTGTCGTCGCGGATCACGCGCGGAACCAGTGTCCGCGGCTCGATGCTCACAGGTTGATAAGCGACGCGTCCCTTCTCGACGTCGTAACTGACTTCGACGTTGCCAATCAACGGAAAATCCTTGCGGAAAGGATGACCAATGAAACCGTAGTCGGTTAGTATGCGCCGCAGATCAGGGTGACCCTGAAACAATATCCCGAAGAGGTCGAACACCTCGCGCTCGAACCAATTAGCGCCGTTCCAGATGTCGACAACTGACTTTACAATCGGCGGGTTAGACGATCCGGCGTAAACACGCAAACGCAGTCGCAGGTTATGCTGCAGCGACAGTAAGTGATAAACGACTGCAAAACGCTGCGGATCGAACTCGTCCGCCTCGTCCAGGATGACCGGTTCGCGTTCGACACCACGACTAAAACCCGTGCCGGTCGCGCTCGAAGTCGTCCACTCATCACTGCCGTAGTTCAGATAGTCAACACCGCAGACATCCATCAGCATCTCGAAACCAAACTCGCCTTCATTGCGCAGCGCTGTAGCGACCTCAATCAGATCCTCTTTGTCGACTACAAAAGTCAGTTCGCCACAGCTCGACGGAACGCGCGCCATCTGCTCGCCGAAGCGCTCGTCTATCCGAGCCGCGAATGTCTCGTACCGATCAGTCATTTTTTTTATTTATCTGGCTATCGTACTCGTGCGGCGAATCTTGTTTTGCAGCTGCATCAGCCCGTAGATCAGAGCTTCCGCGGTTGGGGGACAGCCTGGAACATACACGTCAACGGGAACGATGCGGTCACAGCCTCGCACCACGGCATAGGAATAGTGATAGTAGCCACCCCCGTTTGCGCAGGATCCCATCGAAACGACCCAGCGAGGCTCCGGCATCTGGTCATAAACCTTCCGGAGTGCCGGCGCCATTTTGTTGGTCAGCGTACCGGCGACTATCATGCAATCAGACTGTCGCGGGCTCGGGCGAAAAATGATGCCAAATCGGTCGAGGTCGTAACGTGCAGCGCCCGCCTGCATCATCTCGACGGCGCAACAGGCCAGACCGAACGTCATCGGCCATAACGAACCGGTTCTCGCCCAGTTCATCACCGCATCGACGCTCGTGACCACAAAGCCTTTTTTCTGCAGGCTATCGCCTGCTCTCACGCTACCGTCGTCTGACCCAGGCTCCGCGGCACCGACTGAGCTGGCTAGTCCCATTCCAGCGCCCCTTTCTTCCATTCGTAGATGAAACCGACAACGAGAATCGCGACAAACAAACCCATCGAGATCAGGCCAAAGCCGCCGACGACATCCAGCGACACCGCCCACGGAAACAGGAAAGCGATCTCCAGGTCAAAGATGATGAACAGGATTGCAACGAGGTAATAGCGTACGTCAAATTTCGTGCGCGAGTCTTCGAACGCTTCGAAGCCACACTCATAGGGTGAGAGCTTTTCGGTATCCTTGCCGCCCTTGCCAATCAGAAAACCGAGCGCCAGCAGCAGCAGACCGATGCCTGCCGCGACGCCGAGAAAGATCAGAATGGGAAAGTATTCTTGTAGCATTGTCGCCTAAGTTCCGATGCGGACCTTCGCCCCTGAATTCGCGCGCCATTGTATCAGTGTGGCGCGCTCCGAATACACCCTTCGGGGACGTCGCTACTGACGAGACGAAAAAGATTGGTGCTCTGGGCGAGACTCGAACTCGCACGGCTTGCGCCACTGCCCCCTCAAGACAGCGTGTCTACCAATTCCACCACCAGAGCATTAGTCGCATCGGGCCTTTTCCTGCACTACTGACTATCTTCCTCGGCTGGCACTTCGTCTTCGAGCGCCGGAAGCTCATTGTCAAGCGTGAGAAACTGCTCCGCATCGTCGGCAGGTTCGAGCGCGGGCATGTCGGAATCCGGCGCTTCCTCGTCCACAGCCGGCATGTCGCCGGTTTCCGCCTCGGTGACCGCTGTGCCCTCGAGCAGACTTTCCGGCCCGGTTGTCCTCTGACTGCTCAGATAAGCGAGCGTGAGGCTGCTGGCAAAAAATGCGGTTGCCAAAATTGCCGTCGCACGGGAAAAAAAGCTGCCAGATCCACGCGCGCCGAATACCGTGCCAGATGCACCGGCACCAAAAGCCGCGCCCGCATCCGCACCCTTACCGCGCTGCAGCAATACAAGCGCAATAATCGCCAGCGCTATCAGCGTGTGCACGATCAAAGCGATTTTCTGAATATTTTCCATGTGTTCCTCAACCTTGAGCGGCCGCCTGGGCAATCGCCAAAAAGTCGGCCGCTTTTAGCGATGCGCCGCCAATAAGTCCGCCATCGATGTCCGGCATAGCGAGCAGTCCTGCCGCATTTTCCCCTTTCATGCTGCCGCCGTACAGAATTTGTGTTGCCGCAGCAATGTCGCTCTCGTGTCCGGCCAACAACGCGCGAATGTGGCGGTGCACCTCTTGCGCCTGCTCCGGGCTCGCGGTCTTTCCCGTGCCAATCGCCCAAACCGGCTCATAGGCTACGACGGCAGTCGCAAACGCAGCAATGCCGACTTTGTCGATTACGGCACCAAGCTGCTCCTCGACCACCGACTCGGTACTGCCGCTCTCGCGCTGCTCGAGCGTCTCGCCCACGCATACTATCGGCTTCAGGCCGGCATCGAGTGCGGCTTTGACCTTCTCGGCAACCGTAGCACTGGTCTCGCCATAGAGTTCGCGTCGCTCGGAGTGCCCGACAATCACATACTCGCAGCCAATATCGCGCAACATGCCTGGCGCGACTTCGCCCGTGAACGCACCGGATTCGTGCTGCGAAACCGTCTGCGCACCCACCGCGACGCCGCTGCCTGCAGCCTGCGCAGCAACTGGGGCAAGGTAGGGAAAGGGGGGGCAGATCACCAGCCTGACACGATCTGAGCGCGGCGCCCCGGCAATAATGCCGGCGACCAATTCGGCATTCCCGGCCGAGCTGCCGTTCATTTTCCAGTTTCCAGCAACGAGAAAGTCGCGCATTGACGTGTTATTCCAAGTTCAAAAGGCGCGCAAGGATACCGAGGCTATGCCGGCAAATCAACGCACGGGCGAGAACTCTATGGCAGGCAGAATCTCAGGCTGCGGCTTCGGCGACAACCGCTGCAAGCTGCCGTGCCAGCGCGACGACCTGATCTTTGTCACGGCCCTCGACCATTACCCGGATCACAGGCTCGGTGCCCGACGCCCGCAGCACGACACGACCGTTGTCCGCCAGCTCGCCTTCAGCCGCCACGACCGCATCCTGGATAGCCTGGGACGTATCGGGATCCAGTGGTTTGTCTGTCCGCACGTTGACCATCGTCTGCGGATATTTCGCCATGCCGGACACCAACTCCGACAGCCGCTTGCCCGTCCGTTTCATCACTGCAAGTACCTGCAGCGCCGAGATGAGGCCGTCACCCGTGGTCGTCTGATCCAGCACAATCATGTGACCCGAGGTCTCTCCGCCGATTATTCCACCGGTTTCCCGCAACTTTTCGAGTACGTACCTGTCGCCGACGCTGGCGCGCCGAAAATCAATCTTGGCGGCGCCCAGCGCATGCTCGAGTCCGAGGTTGCTCATGACCGTACCGACGACCGGGCCGGTCAGGCGCCCTTCGCGCTGGCGTGCCGTCGCGAGAATGTACAACAACTGGTCGCCGTCAATGGGATTGCCACTTTCGTCGACCATCACGACGCGGTCCCCGTCGCCGTCAAGCGCCACTCCGACATCCGCCTTTAACGCCGGCACGGTCAACTGCAGCAGTTCGGTACTGGTCGAGCCACAGCCATCGTTGATATTGCGTCCATTCGGCGAGCAGCCGATAGGAATGACATTGGCCCCAAGCTCGGTCAGCGTCCTTGGCCCTACCTTATATCCGGCACCGTTTGCGCCATCGAAGACCACTTTCATGCCGTCGAGACTGAGATCCTCGGGAAAGGTCGAGGCACAGAACTCCTGGTAGCGAATCCTCGCGGTATCGATACGCTTGGCTTTGCCCAATTTGCTCGATTCGCGCGTAATCGCGCGATGCTTCAGTTGCAATTCGATTTCGCGTTCGACATCGTCACTGAGCTTTGATCCGGATCGGTCAAAGAACTTGATGCCGTTGTCGTCATAGAGATTATGCGATGCGGAAATCATCACGCCGAGGTCCGCCTCGAACTGCTGTGTCAAATGGGCTATGCCGGGCGTTGGCAATGGGCCGATAAGAAGCACATCGGCGCCGGCCGCGACGAATCCGGCTTCAAGTGCCGACTCGAACATATATCCCGAGAGGCGCGTGTCCTTGCCAATCACGACGGTGCCCCCTTCCGGCACGAGTACCTGCGCTGCAGCACTGGCCAGCCGCATAGCGAAATCGGCCGTCATCGGATCCGCGCCCACCGTGCCGCGCACGCCGTCGGTCCCAAAATGTTGTTTGCTCATTTGCTCTTGTCCGATTCAATTACAGCTTGTGCCATGCGCAATGCATCAATCGTCTCCGCGACGTCATGCGCGCGAACGATATTTGCTCCCCGCTCGATTGCCAATACCGCTGCCGAAAGACTCGCGGAAAGGCGCCCATCAACGTCGCGGTTGCAGATCACGCCAAGCGTCGATTTTCGCGATACACCGATCAAAATCGGCACTCCAATATCCTGCAATTGTCGCAGATTTGCGAGCAACTCGATATTGTCTTGCGGCGTTTTGCCGAAACCGAAACCCGGGTCGATGATTATCAGGTCCCGATGGAGTCCGGCCTGGACGCACTGCTTCACCCGATCACTCAAGAACTCGGTGACTTCCCCCACGACATCATCATAGTGCGGGTCTTGCTGCATGGTGCGAGGCTGCCCCTGCATGTGCATAAGACATACCGGCAGCTGTAATTCCACGGCGGCGGCCAATGCACCTTCGTTGCGCAGCGCCCGGATGTCATTGATCATCAAAGCCCCGGCAGCTGCGGCAGCCCGCATTACCGCTGGCTTACTCGAGTCTACCGAGACCGGCACATCGACGGTATCGCGGAGCGCCTCGATCACCGGAACCACGCGGTCGATTTCCTGTTGTACGCTGACCCCGTCTGCACCTGGGCGCGTCGACTCACCACCAACGTCGATTATCGCCGCCCCTTCGCTCACCATCCTCTCCGCGTGCGGCAATGCTGCGGACAGTGCGGTGAACCGGCCACCATCCGAAAATGAGTCGGGCGTTACGTTCAGAATGCCCATGACCGCAGGGCATTCCAGGTTGATGGAACCTAGACGGAGCATTCGGTCACCGCTTTAGCGTCGGTGATTGGCTGCAGTCTAGTGTTCGCTGGCGGGGCCGCCAATCGAACCCGTCACTTCAGCCTCGGGCGTCGGCGCATCGTCGCCCGGTGTCGAGTCGACGGCATCTTCCCAGTCCTCCGGTGGCTGCGGCTGCTTTCCTGCCATGATGTCCCTGATTTGCGAACCATCAATCGTCTCGTACTTTACGAGTGCTTGCGCCATCAAATGCAGCTTGTCGACATTCTCCTCGAGAATCGCTTTCGCCGTTTTGTAATTGTGATCAACGATGCGGCGAACCTCTTCGTCGATCGCATGCGCCGTATCGTCAGATACTTGCTTGCGCTGCGTCACCGAATGACCCAGAAAGACCTCGCCATCATCTTCGCTGTACGTCAGCGGGCCGAGACGCTCGGACAGGCCCCACTTCGTCACCATATTGCGGGCAATTTCCGTTGCGCGTTCGATGTCGTTAGCAGCGCCGGTTGTAACACCGGCGGCGCCGAGAATCATCTCTTCGGCAATGCGACCTCCAAACAGACTCGCGATGGCACTCTCGAGCCGCTGTTTGGACATGCTATAACGATCTTCCTCTGGCAGATACATGGTCACGCCGAGTGCCCGCCCCCTGGGAATGATTGTCACCTTATAGACCGGATCGTGCTCGGGCACGAGAAAGCCGACTATTGCATGTCCGGATTCATGGTAGGCCGTGTTGAGTTTCTCTTTTTCACTCATGACCATGGAGCGCCTCTCCGTGCCCATCATGATCTTGTCTTTGGCCTTTTCGAAATGATCCATGCTGACGACGCGGCGATTGGCGCGGGCCGCGAACAGCGCCGCCTCATTGACGAGGTTCGCAAGATCCGCGCCGGAGAATCCCGGCGTTCCCCGAGCGATCAGGTTCGGCCTAACATCGTCGTCAAGCGGCACTTTGCGCATGTGTACCTTTAGAATCTGCTCCCGTCCACGCACGTCGGGCAAAGGCACGACAACCTGGCGATCGAAGCGTCCCGGCCGCAGCAAGGCTGGGTCGAGTACATCGGGTCTGTTCGTTGCAGCAATGACAATGATTCCTTCGCTGCCCTCGAAGCCGTCCATTTCGACAAGCATCTGGTTCAGAGTCTGCTCACGTTCATCATGTCCACCGCCGAGTCCCGCGCCACGATGCCGGCCAACGGCATCGAGTTCGTCAATGAAAATGATGCACGGCGCCTGTTTTTTCGCCTGGTCGAACATGTCGCGCACTCTGGACGCACCGACACCTACAAACATCTCGACGAAGTCAGAACCGGAAATCGTGAAGAACGGTACCTTCGCTTCACCAGCTATCGCTTTTGCGAGCAGGGTCTTGCCGGTACCCGGCGGTCCGACCATCAACACGCCTTTTGGAATCTTGCCGCCCAGACGCTGGAACTTGCTCGGATCCTTGAGGAAATCGACAACTTCAGACACCTCGGCTTTGGCTTCTTCGACGCCCGCAACGTCGGCGAACGTTACGCCAACCTGGTCTTCACCGAGCAGTCTGGCCTTGCTTTTGCCAAATGACATTGCGCCACGGCCGCCACCTCCACCCTGCATTTGGCGCATGAAGTAGATCCAGACGCCGATCAGCAGAAGTATTGGAAAAGAGCTGATTAGGAGCTGGCCAATAAGGCTCTGGGATTTTGGTTCCGCGGCGCTGAAGTTGACGTCATTCTTATCGAGCAGACCGATCAGCGTGTTGTTATCGGTCTCGGGACTGATCGTGTAGTAAGGCAACGGCTCGCGATCACTGCTGCCGAACTTGATCCGCTCACCTTCGATCACAACCATCGAAACCTGGCCCGAGCGAACCTGATCGAGAAAATCTGAATAGGCTTTCGCCTGCGGGTTACCCGTGCTGACGCCCTGCAAGCCCTGCACGACTGACAGCAGTACGACGATAATCACGACGAAGACAAGAATGTTTTTGGTTAGGTCATTCACATTAAGGGTCCGCTTTGGAAGCTGCCAGAAGACGGCGGGTTTAGACAGGTTCTAGCTTTTAGACACTACTACAATTGATAGTTTCTCGCTACCAAGTACACCTCACGGCTGCCGGGCCTCGAGGCCTTGGGTTTAATGACTTTCACGCGTTCGAACATGTTCCGCGCAGCGGAGATGTATGCGTCGGTTCCTTCGCCCTGGAACAGCTTGCAAACGAAATTGCCGCCCGGTCCGAGTACCTGGCCGCAGTAGTCCAGAGCAAGTTCCGCGAGATACATTGACCGTGGCTGATCGACAGCCCGATTACCAGTTATATTGGGGGCCATATCGCTCATTACAAGGTCGACGGACGCGTCCCCGATGCCGGCACGCAATGCAGCCAGAGTCTCGTCGTCGGTGAAATCGCCCTGAATGAACTCAACCGATGGCAATGAATCGATCGGCACAATGTCCACAGCGATGATTCGCACCTTGCCTTTGAGCTTCTCGCTAACGTATTGACTCCAACTGCCTGGGGCCGCGCCGAGATCGACACACACCATATCCGGTTTCAGCAGTCGTTCTTTCTGCTCGATCTGCTCGAGCTTGTACACAGCCCTGGAGCGCCAGCCATCGCGCCGCGCCCGTTGCACATACGGGTCCCGCTCCTGGCGTTCTTTCCAGGTTCGTCCAGTGCCCCGGGGCTTACTCAATACTCATCACCTGATTCGCGCAAGCTGTTAGTGTCTTGCGGTTTACTCATTGCTACACTTCGCGTCCATGGCACTGAGTGAAGCACAAAAGAAATACCTGCGTGGCCTCGGGCATGGTCTGAAACCACTGATCCTGGTCGGCGAAGCGGGGCTATCCACTGCGGTGCTCAGCGAGTTTGAGGCGACCCTCGCGCACCATGAGCTGATCAAGGTGAGTGTCCGGATTGGTGACAGAAAAGCGCGCGATACGATCATCCAAGAACTCTGCAATACTGGTTCGGCTGCCCTCGTTCAGCGCGTCGGAAATATGGCTTTGCTGTACCGAGAGAATCCCGACAAGAGAAAGATCGTCGTTCCAAACCGCTAGGCTGCGCGTCAGATGTATTTGACTTCAAGTATTTCGAACGTTTTCTCGCCGCCGGGCGCCTGAAAAGACACGACATCGCCTTCACTTTTGCCGATGAGCGCGCGGGCAATCGGTGACGTATAAGAAATCAGACCGTTTTTGATGTCGGCTTCGTCCTCCCCGACGATCCTGTATTCGATCTGTTCGTTATTGTCCTCTTCGAGTAGCTCGACGGTTGATCCGAAAACTATTTTTCCCTTCGCATCAACTGACGTGACATCGATTACGTGCAGGTGCGACAGTTTGCCCTCGAGCTGCTTGATGCGTGCCTCGATGAATCCCTGCTGATCTTTCGCCGCGTGGTACTCGGCATTTTCTTTCAAATCACCGTGCGCACGCGCTTCGGCGATCGCCTGAATCACCCGTGGCCGATCGACCGACTTGAGCCTCTTGAGTTCTTCTTGCAGCAGTTCGTGGCCGCGAACCGTCATCGGCACTTTACTCACGCCGCCACCTCTTTGTGTAGATCCTGTAGCCGGTTCACTTCACTGTCATCCAGGTGTTCAATTGCGACACAGGTTGCGATTGCCGCGCCAAGTGTCGTGTAGTAAGTGACGTCCCTGCGAACCGCCTCGGCACGAATTGACGCGGATTCATTGATCGCGCGTTTGCCTTCTGTCGTGTTGACGATCAGGTCGATCTCGCCATTCTTGATCATGTCCACAATGTGCGGACGCCCCTCGCGAACTTTGTTCGCTCGTCGGCATGATACCCCAGAGGCGGCGAGCTTTTGTGCCGTTCCATGTGTCGCAACGATATCGAATCCCTGTGCGACAAGGATCTTCGCAAGTTCCACGGCGCCGTCCTTGTCCCGGTCGCGCACGCTCAACAGAGCGACTCCCTGACGTGGCAATACGACGCCCGACGCCAGCTGCGCTTTCGCATAGGCTTCGCCGAATGAACGGCCGATACCCATCACCTCACCCGTCGACTTCATTTCGGGACCGAGGATCGGGTCGGCGCCCGGGAATTTGATGAACGGGAACACCGACTCTTTTACTGAGAAATATTGCGGAATGCGCTGATTGACGTACCCCTGTTTCGCAAGGGACTCTCCAACCATGACCTTCGCAGCAATTTTGGCCAGCGGAATGCCGGTTGCCTTGGATACGAACGGGATTGTCCGCGAGGCTCGCGGGTTGACTTCAAGCAGGTACACAATGTCGTTCTGAATCGCGAACTGCGTGTTCATGAGGCCAACAACTTTCAGGCCCTTCGCCAGTTTGACGACCTGCGCCGTCAGTTCTTTTTGCACCTCTTCGCTGAGGCTGAAAGGCGGGAGCGAGCAGGTTGAATCGCCCGAATGGACACCCGCCTGCTCGATATGCTCCATGATCCCGCCGATGAGTACACGCTGGCCATCGCAGACGCAGTCGACGTCGACCTCGGTTGCGAGATCGAGAAAGCGATCGAGCAGTACCGGACTGTCGTTTGACACATCGATCGCAGCATCCATGTAGGCGGCCAGATCCTCATCGCTGTGTACTATCTCCATGGCGCGGCCGCCGAGCACATAGGACGGCCGCACGACGAGCGGATAGCCGACGTCGGTGCCCATCTCGAGAGCCTCTCGCTTATTTCGGGCCGCACGATTAGGCGGCTGTTTGAGATCTAGCGACTCGACCAACTGCTGGAATCGTTCGCGATCTTCGGCGAGATCGATCGAATTCGGTGTGGTACCAATTATTGGCGCACCCGCAGCCTCGAGATCTCGTGCCAACTTTAACGGCGTCTGGCCACCGTACTGAACAATGACGCCCTTGGGCTGTTCTTTGTCGATAATTTCCATTACGTCTTCAAATGTCAGCGACTCGAAGTACAGCCTGTCGGACGTGTCGTAGTCCGTGGATACGGTTTCCGGATTGCAGTTGACCATGACGGTCTCGTATCCTGATTCCTTGAGCGCAAGAGCTGCGTGTACGCAACAATAATCGAACTCGATGCCTTGGCCGATTCGGTTCGGGCCGCCACCCAGAATCATTATCTTGGCGCGGTCGGAAGGCCGCGCCTCGCACTCTTCTTCATAAGTCGAATACAGGTATGCCGTCGAAGTCGAGAATTCCGCGGCGCAGGTGTCGACGCGTTTGAAGACTGGTCGAATACCGAGCTTCAACCGTTTCGCGCGCACAACGCTTTCCGCGACGCCGAGCACCTCGGCGATGCGCGCATCCGAGAAACCCTTTCGTTTCAACGACCGCACCCCGGTCTCATCGAGCCCGGCCAGGCCCGCATCGCGAATCATTTGCTCCGAGTCGAGGAGGTCCGCGATCTGCTCGAGAAACCACGGATCGATGCCGGTTATCTTGGCAACATCATCGAACGTAAAACCAAGCCGCATCGCATCAGCAACATAGCGAATGCGTTCGCCTCCCGGAATACGCAATTCCTGTCGCAACTTGTCGCGCTCGGCATCGGTCGACACCGACGTGACGATTTCATTTAGACCCGTAATTCCAGTCTCTAGCCCGCGCAAGGCTTTGTGCAGCGATTCCTGAAACGTTCGGCCCATCGACATGACTTCACCAACGGACTTCATCTGCGTTGTCAGGCGATCGTTGGCGCCCGGAAATTTCTCAAAGGTAAAACGCGGAATTTTGGTGACGACGTAGTCGATGGTCGGCTCGAATGACGCGGGCGTGGCACCACCCGTAATGTCGTTCCTGAGCTCGTCCAGGGTATAACCAACGGCGAGCTTTGCCGCTACCTTGGCTATTGGAAATCCTGTCGCCTTCGAGGCCAAAGCTGATGAGCGCGACACTCGCGGATTCATTTCTATGACCAGTACCCGGCCGTCGTCCGGATTAACCGCAAACTGGACATTTGATCCGCCGGTGTCGACACCGATCTTGCGCAGCACGTCGATCGAGGCGTTTCGAAGTCGCTGGTAT
>JAOTUB010000002.1 GCA_029864095.1 Gammaproteobacteria bacterium
GATAAATAATGCCGAAACCGGTTGGGGTAGAGCCGACGAGACCTGGTCATTCATGTCGGCACTTCAGCAACTCGGCGCACCGACCTGGTTTCAACTCGGTGACAAGGATCTCGCATTAAACGTATACAGAACCGAGAAACTACGTTCGGGGATCACGCTCAGCGATGTTACGATCGACGTAGCGCAGAAATTTGGAATTCGATTCCGGGTCTTTCCGATGAGCAACGACCCGGTTAGAACAATGATAGAGACTGATTCCGAAACAATCTCGTTTCAGGATTACTTCGTGCGCCAGAAATGCCGCCCGGCCGTGCAGAAGATCCGATATCAGGGTCTCGACAGCGCGCTGCCATCGCCGGGGTTGGACGCGCTGCTTAAGAGTTCAGAGATCGGCGCCTATGTTATTTGTCCGTCCAACCCGTACCTGAGTATCGATCCCATGTTGTCCCTGCCTAGCGTACGCGACCACATCATCGATAGCCCAGCACCGGTCGTGGCCGTTTCACCCGTTGTCGCAGGAGGGTCGTTAAAAGGCCCAACCGGCAAGATCATGGGTGAACTTGGCATACCGTGTACGGCGATTGAGGTCGCGAAACATTACAAAGGTTTGATTAACGGGATCATAATCGCTGATCAGGACGCAGGAGATACGGCCGAAATCGAGCGTCTCGGCGTGCATGTCATTACGGCGAATATCGTCATGAAATCGACACAGGACAAGCGCGACCTAGCGACCCTTGTGCTGTCGTTCGCCCGGCAACTGGCATCGAAAAGCAAGTGATCGGGACCAGGGGCGAAGCTTAGGTGGCGAATATGAGGGTAGAAAACGATTGCCGGACTGGAAATTTCGCCGTGCTCGCGCTTTGCATCCTGCCGGCATGTTGCTGGGCGCAGATCCAGGATCAGGACGCATTGGATAAGATTGTTGTAACGGCCACGCGCCTCGAATCGTCTGTCAGGGATGCCGCACGCTCGGTGTCCGTTGTCAAAAAGGAACGTATCCAGGTCAGCACGCAACAGCTCGGACTCGACGAGGCGCTGGCCGGCATTCCGGGCCTTTATATGCAGAACCGGTTCAATCTGGCTCAGGATTTGCGCATTTCCTTGCGTGGTTTCGGAGCCCGGTCAAGTTTCGGAATTCGCGGAATAAAAGTTGTGGTTGATGGCATTCCCGAATCGCTACCCGACGGTCAGGCAGGCGTTGATAGCATCGATCTTGGTTCGGCACAGAGAATTGAGGTGCTGCGCGGTCCGGCATCGTCGCTTTACGGCAACGCGTCCGGCGGCGTGATATCTGTAACCGGTGAACTCGGTAGTGCAACGCCGTACATCGAGGGCAGGCTGGCCGGTGGCGAGCATGGCTATTCACAAATGCAACTGAAATCTGCCGGCAAGATGGGACTAACGGATTACCTGATCAGCATTTCGAGAACGGAAATAGACGGTTATAGGGATCACGCGGATGCACGTGGCAGTGTGCTAAATTCCCGCTTGGCCATTCCCTTTTCAGACGACGACAAACTGACGTTCGCTTTAAACCTGACGGACCAGCCAGAGGCCGACGATCCAGGTGGAATTAATGCGGCACAGGCGACCGCAGCACGATCTTCGGCCAGGGCTGAAAACGTACGGTTCGATACCGGTGAATCGCTCGAGCAGCAGCGATTCGGCGTCGTATACGAACGGAAACGGGCGGCCGGAGTGCTGACGCTAAGGAACTATTATGCGTGGCGCGATTTCGCGAACAAGCTACCCTTTGTCGGCGGTGGGTCGGTCGATCTTGATCGGTTCTTTTCCGGTTTCGGTGCATAGTACAGCTTTGGGAGCCCGCACGACCGCACAAGCCTGATGCTTGGCGTGGACCTCGATCGACAGAACGATGATCGCAGGCGTTTCGACAATAATGACGGTGTACGGGGACCGATGGTGTTCGATCAGAACGAGCAGGTCGATAGCGCCGGTGTTTATATGCACGGGCGGTTTCAGTTTGCCGAGGATTGGTCATTGCTTGCCGGGCTTCGATATGACGAATTATCTTATGACATTTCGGACCGTTTTCTTGCGGACGGTGACGATTCCGGCAAGCTGGATTTCGACGAGGTGAGCCCATCGCTGGCACTAAACTACCGCTTCGATTCGGGAGTGCTATTCGCCTCGTACAGTACCTCGTTCGAAACACCGACAACCACGGAACTGTCGAACCCCGATGCGAGTGGCGGTTTCAATCCCTCACTCAATTCGCAGACCGCCGATAATTTTGAAATCGGATACAAAGGTTCTTCCAACGATCTCTACTACGAACTAGCGCTTTTCACAATCGAGCTTGACAATGAATTGATACCGTTTGAGCTCGCAGCTTTTCCGGGCCGAACGTTTTTTTCCAATGCGGGCAGTTCCGAACGCGAAGGCCTCGAAGCAGCATTGAGCTGGGATGGTGGAAACGGTCTTCAGGTAAATGCTTCATTTACATGGTCAGATTTTACTTTCGATCGTTTTATCGACGATAACGGCAATGACTTCAGCGGCAACCGCTTGCCCGGCCTGCCGACGCGGTTTGCCTACATAGGCGCGACGTACGAGACGGCAAACGGATTTCTGGGCACCGTTGAGGCGAGCTATTCCGGCGATCTATTCGCAAACAACGCCAACACCGCGAACGTGTCGGAGTATACCGTGGCAAATATTCGCGTTGCGCGTGAGTTCCGGAAAGATAAATGGACGATTCGCCCATATGCCGGAATCAACAACCTGTTTGATGAACGCTACAACAGCAATATCCGGATCAATGCATTTGGCGGACGATTCTTTGAGCCCGCACCGGAACGATATTTCTATGCCGGACTTGTCGTCAACTGCCGAAATTCGAACTAGAAATTTGAAGTAGGCTGGTCTTGTATGACGTTTTAGGTCGTTTCCAGAGCAACAAGCTAAGTTTCGGGTTGATCGTAAGCTTCCCCGTCAATGACACAGTTCAGAAGTAGAGTTTCTGGCGTTTTGGCGATTGAACACGCATCGGGCATTCTCGTAAGAAAACGTAGTGATTGGGCGGTGCTTCGCGGTTCTTAGCGGCGTTCGACGGCAAAAAGGACGAGGGCGGGCCATCTAACTTACTGATTTAAAAGAAAACGGTTCGTGCCGTATACGCCTACGAACCAGGCGGTCGGGAGTTCGAATCTCTCCGGGCGCGCCATATAATCAAGGGGTTAGCAGATTTAGGCTGTTAGCCCCTTTTTTATTTCCGACACTTTTCCGACAGTTTTTTCCTCACAACGACGGATCAGCATCAAGTTTGGCGATTCGGTCCTGCCACGACTCACTATTGATTCAGCAGCATTAATGAGCTCTTCAAGTTCTGCAGCTGAATAATGCGTTGTGATATCGCCATTGGCATGACCGAGTAACGCTTTACGAGTTTCCAATGGAATGCCCGCGCTACGAAGCCGCCTCCCAAACGTATGACGCAGATTGTGAACGCCCTTCAGGATGCCCGGTTCCGTTGGCAGGCCGACCGTTTTCCATGCGCGCCGCCAAGCTGTGCTCCGTAGCTTGCCAACCGGTCTGCCCCGATACGTGAAGACTCTCTCGGCATGTATGCCTCGTCGGGACTCAATGACCCGGCGTGCCACAGCATTCAGTACCACCACCCGTTCCGTGCTGGTCTTCGTGATAGAAGATCCCAGTATGAACACTGAAGTTCCCATTTCGGGCAGTTGCACTTCCCAGTCCCATCGCAGTTGACAAACTTCCTGCTCCCGACAGCCTGTATTGACCGCAAACAACGCCGCATCCGCCAGATGCCTCGGAAGTTCATGGAACAGCGTGTCTTGTTCCGACCACGATAAGGGGTAGGGTTTGGCTTGTTTGCCTTTAACAGACAGCCGGCTGATTTGCGCCGGTGCCTGACGGAGCCAGGGTTGTCCATCTTCATCCCGCCAGACCCTTGCGGCCCGGTTCAGCACCGTCGACACAACACCCAACATGTTGTTGATTGTCTTCGGTGACAAAAGGCGCTTATTCCCATGCTCAATAAACGGACGAATAGTTCCGTCATGAACCTGAGCAATCGGCAGGTCGCCGATAAATGGAAAGAGCTCGTCGAGATGCATTGCGATAGTATCGGCCGATGACTTGTGTGCGATCTCTTCGAGATACCGAAAAGCGGCTTCTTCAAAGGTAAAGATCGCAGCCTCGTGTCGTCGTGCTTCCTCCTCTACTTCCGCCAGACGGCGGATCAAGATTTGCTCTGCCTTATTGCGAGAAGATGTGCCCGTGCTTTCTCGGAGCCATCCTCCGGTTGCAAATCGGCAGCGCTTTTCAATGTGCCAGATCCCGCTTTTTTGGCGGAGCCCCGGCATTCGGTTACGTTTTGACATGTGTCGTCCTCCAGTCTTGGAGCCTTCGGACGACGCCCGTTGCGTGAGACATAGTCCTCCACCCAGGCGTCGAGTTCAAGCCGGTCAAAGGCGATGCCCTGCTGACCTATAGGAATACTTGTGAGCAATTGCCGAACCTCGGCATTGAAGCGATTACGATCCATGCCGAGGTAGAACGGCGCGTCGCGCTGGCGGATAAATCTTGGCAGCAGAGCTCGTATGTTCGCGGGTTGGCTGGCCTTGCTGCTCATGGCGCACCTTCCTGTTCGCTGGGTGGGGTCGGCTCAAGCGCCGGACGCCCGGCTTTGAGCGCACCACGCTCGCCACTCGGCCGGACCCACGGTCCGTCCAGCCGCTCGATCCAGCCGTCGTGATCAAGAGCAAGGATCAATAACCGCACGGTGAGCCAGTGCCGGTAACGCGTACCGCTGGCATGCTTGCCAGTGCATTCCACCAGATACCAGCGCAAGTGCTTTAACTGCCATTGGTAGGGACCGACGTGCCAACGGCGCCAGATGGTCTGGGCGATGTATCCGCTTCGGGCAAGATGCTGGCGCAGCGTGCCGCGTCTTGATCCTGGCAATCGTTTTGCCAGCAGCGACCGGGCGATGCGCGCTGCTGCCCGATGATTCGCGGGCCGGCTCATCGGGCACCACCGATGTAGGTGGCGACCACTTCAATACGCGCGTGGCCCAGTTCCTGCGCGATGGTTTGCCGCGCTGCGCGGTCGGTGCCTCGATCAACACACAGTCGACCGGCAATAACCGGCGCGGCCGACCCAGTCAACTGCTTGTAGCGTTCACAGGCGTAGGCTGCACGCAGGTCATGAATCTTTTTCAGACCATAGTCATCTCTGACGCCAGCCCAGACATGATGGACGTGCGAGTACCATTGTCGCCAGGTGAGATTCGATGGAATCAGGTTACGACCCTGTCCCTGAGCTTTGGCCGCTCGCATCAGGTAACCGATTGCTCTTCCTGAGACCGGGACCCAGCGATCCACCCGATGACCCCGGCCGCCTTTGGTGCCGGCCGTGATATTCACCGCACCGTGTTTCTTCACCTGACCTAGCGCGACCCCTGCATTGAGCAGGGACGCTTCCTTAAGGCGTAGACCCAGAGCTCTGGCCACTTCGACGGTCGCTGCGACCCGTTCGTGCCCGTTCTGGCGCAGTTGATCGGCACACTGGCACACGACCTTTTGATCGAGACCCGCCGGGGGATCGGTTCGTATTCGTGATCGTTGGCCGACAAACTCGACTGGCGCAACGCGAATCTGCCGATCGCTCCGCATCGCCTGCATCACGACGTTAACCGACGACAGCAGGTTCTGTGCGTAGGCCGGGGACATCCCGGCATCGACCTTGTCTTCGAGTGATTTTCCGTAGTCCTGCACGACCTCCTTATCGATCAATCGTGCATCGCGTATATCGCGCTCGTCGCGACACCAGGTAACGAACCGTCGCCAACGCTCGGCATGGCCGGTGACGGTCCCATAGTGTCCATTGCCGTACTGATCTCGCAGAGCCTGTTTGCCAGCCCATGTCATCTGTTTGCCGTAACCAAAGTTACGATGACCACCTGCTTTCTTCATGACGTTCTCCTGAAATCCAAATTCGTGTTCTCGTTTCGGTTTTTCCATTCGGTTTCTCACAGCGATTCCTGAACTCTGGTGAGTGATAAACCGCAGACGAGCTGGCGGTCTCAGCGTGAGTGCCCTATTGCGAGGCTTAAGCAGCGCGATGCGCTGTTGATTCAATCCCCCTGGTCGTCACACTCCAGAACGACCCAAAGGGCCGCGGAATCGGGTGTGGGCTGCGCCAGTCAGTCCGTCGACTGGCCGCCGGGCAGGGAGTTTCGACGGCTATGACACCGCGCCTTGGCACGGTCAAAGCCTGTAGCGACGCAGACTTGCGCCAGTTTCAAGAGGCCCGTCTCTGTGCGGCGCGGGCGCGCTCACAAAGACGGGCTGGGTTGCAACAGGGGGTCGACGCAGGACATTGCTGGGTCATGCATCCGGCATAACGGCAGCAAAGATAGCGTCGCGTTGTTGCGGCGTACTGAAGAGTTGCACCAGGGGTTGGCGCAATGGAGGAGGCTGGCGCAGATGCGCTGCCTAAAGGGGAGATCGACGGCTGTCGCCGTTGCACCTGTTTGACGATCTCTTAAGGCGCGGGGTGCTCCGGTGAAACGGAGCGGGCTTGTCGTTGATATACCGCAACGACGTCGGTGTTAATGCAAGGACTCTATCGCGTGTCCAACGGACAGGCTAGCGGAAAGTGGGGCAGAGTTTTTGCCCCCGTTTCTGCGGAATTTTCGAAGAAGCGGAGTCGGAGCATAGAGTTTCAATCAGCCGATACCAAAGGTTGCAATTAGCCGCAACGGCATCCGGCAAATCATTCCCCGCCTGGTCGAACCGCGGCTTGCTGAAGCACTCGAGGACAGTCACGCGAGCGGCAAGTCCTGACCCTTTTTCCGCACTCATGTTGAATGCCCTCTTCGCCCGAGACTTGCCGCTCAAATGTCTGCTTTAGGGAAGGCGCAATAGACAGCGGGCGGCCTATTGCTGACGATCTCCCACTATCTCTGGACGCTCGAAGTCGCACATCGAAGTCGTCGCCAGAGGTGAATACTTATCAATCCGATCAGTGGCGAACTTACCAAGCCTGGAAAGTAACCGCCCGATGCGATGGCCATTAGCGGATGCGCTACACCATTGAGCATTCCTGCGATTGCGAGGAACCAAGCAGCAAAAAATGCGGGCTTACTTGCTGATCGCAGCGATGGAATTGACGCTATCCAGATTGCGATCCACACACAATTAAAGACAACAAAGAACGATAATGGCATGGGCTCCAATCCGAACAAGGCCGGAAAACGGGCGTGAAAACCTGTTGCCCACTCTTCACCGAAATGGGCAGTCTGTACAGCGGTCGCAAGCGCGAGCGCTTGTGATGCGGTCGCTCGCCCTATCACAAAATCAGCAGGAGACGGGCGATTTTCGGCGAGCCACAGGGCGGCAAGTGCGACCAGCCCTAGAATTGCAATACTGGGAACTACACTCATCATGGATTGCTCGCAACCGTCCGGGTCGACAGCGAAAATTATAAGCCAAGAAGTGCGACCGGCTGCAATGCAGCTGCGACTTCAACCGATCGACGCAGATCGGCGTAATATACGCCCGAGTGTCTTACGTTCGTTCAGCAACTTTCCAAAGTTAGTTTTTGTGTCTTAAGGAAATGTACGAATCCACCGTACACAATAATTGCGACCGCGCTATACCAGACCGGGAAGATCAGATTCCACTCATTATCTTCAGCCACGATGGAGTACGCATGCATTACGGCGGTGGCAAAGAGGAGTCCGGTGATTAGGGAGAAAATGACCTTATGGTGCAGTCTGGGAAGGTCGAATTGCCGCGCATAGACAATACAACCGATGACCGCGTATGCGGGCAGCACGACCAGGGCTGAGTGGATGGATTCCGGTGTTTCAAGAAGGGGCAGCCCGAAAGCTAGTCGAATTGCATGTGCGACCGTTCCTGCCGCTAGCACCATGGTGCCAACTCTCAAGAAAGTCGACTTGTAGAGTATCACCAAGCAGCCCCACCGCGGTATCCATCGCGGTACGGTTTCGCAATAGCGCAAGTAAGTTTCGCCAAATTGTCGCCGAAGCACGCGTTCCTCGTAGGCGATGACGACTACGTGCAGGCAAATCGCTAGTACAACTGCGAACTCAAGCAACGGATAACCGCGATACAGCAGCGCCTCTCCCCCTAGTATTGATAGAACCGCGATGTACATCGGATTTCTGGTGACTTGGTAAGGCCCACCATTCACAAGCTGAACGGGAGGATCAATCGGTGCGGGCGTACCACGTCCCGACACTACGAACTCGTACGCGCATCGGAAATAGAGTGCGGTACCTATGATTATCGGAATTAGGCCAAGAACGGTCATCCCCAGGAAATCGATTGCCCCAATCGATGCGTCCGCCAGAAAGACGGATGGCGCGAACATGACAACGGCAGCCGGTACCAGCAACGTGAATATTGACGCTTTGACAAATAGCCATGCAGTCTGGGATCTTGGATAGTCTTTCATTGCTAATCTCCCAATAACCGGACGGGATGCAGAATGGGTAACGGTTTGTCTACCGTAGCCAAATGCCGAGGCGGACTTTAGGCCGTCACCTAATTATAGACCAGCCCCCTGAAACTGGGTAAAAGCGCGTATTCCTTGGATGCGGTTCCGTCACTCCTATTGGCGAAGTCGAATGTCTCTTTCGGGTCAAAAACAGAAGTACATGATGCCCCGAAAACGCCCACCTGAGCGGCAAGTTTCGGACGCAAAGGAGATATTACGGGTGGAATGCCTTGGCCGCGAGTGCCTGGTGCTGACCCTTTCTG
This sequence comes from Gammaproteobacteria bacterium, assembly GCA_029864095.1. Lineage (GTDB taxonomy): Bacteria > Pseudomonadota > Gammaproteobacteria > Steroidobacterales > Woeseiaceae > UBA1847. The sequence goes on from JAOTUB010000002.1 coordinate 8,781, forward strand.
CTCTCTCAATTTGAACGGCTGCTTCTTCCGGAACCTGCCGCTCGAGTGTCTGATTTAGGAAAATAGTGACGGTCAGCAATCGGCCAGATCCGGACCTTCGTTTTGATAGAGTGCTCAGCAAATCTGCAGCGGTCAGAGCGGCCGCTGTCGCCTAAAGCAGACGCTTGGCCTCATAAGCTATCAATGAAAAGTTGGGCCCCAACTTTTGACACGGAGTTGGGGCCATGGGCTGCGTTATTCTTCACACGTCGCCGATAGGTGAGCGCCTGGAGTCTCCGGCCACAAAACGAACGCACCCGGCGACGCGCGACTTTCTGGCGACTTAGCTAACCGATTCGGCGACGAAAGAAGCTGAATCTGTTCAAGCTTCTCAGGGTTAGGCGGGTGATTGTGGTTCACCACGCGGCAGTCGATCGGTCTGCGCACAAGCAAGCAAAGCGGATTTGCACACGCTACCGTAGCGAATCTCTCGACTCCCCGGCAACGAAACTATGGCGATTCGCTCGTACGCAATGTGCACTGAGAAATTACCATTCCAACATCGGAGTTGTAGTCAGGAGCTCCACGCCGTCATCAGTGACTATAAAGTTTTGCTCGAAGCCGGCACCGCCAATCCCGGGCAGCGCCAAGAAGGTTTCAGTAGACGCCACCATGTTCTTCTTGAACACCTTGTGTTTGCCGCTGTAAAGATGGGAAATGAATGGCGGGTCCCAGAACAAGCCGTTGCCATGGCCATACAGCGGCCAGCGATGGGACATCTGGTCCTCTACGCCACCAAATTCCTCTCGCATGCGGTCGCCGATGGCGCAAATCTCGCCGATATGGACTCCGGGCCGGATCGCATCCATCAAGGCGGTGACTATGTTGGCACACGCTTCGATAAGGCGTCTCTGTTCCGCGGACGGCTTGCGTCCGATGACGGTCGTTCGGCCTGGGTCGAGCCAGTAGCCTTGAAACATTGCGCCGTATACCCAGGCGCGAGCGATTTCCCCGGTGGTCGGCGTATCACTGCTGTACCCCGCAATGGGGTTGTCGGTGAGCTCCTCGGCAGTATCCGGGCCATGATGGATGAGGATCAAGTTTACCTGGCCGCAGTTGCCGTAGACCACGCGAGCGGCTTCACCGGCGGCTTCGCTCTCCGATTTTCCTGCATGCAGTGCTGAAAGGAGGGCGTTCATTGCGCGAGAGACAGTCTCGCCGCCTTCGCGAAAAGCTTCGAGCTCCTGATCACTCTTGATGATTCGTACATCGGAAACGAGATCGTCGTGAAAGTTCCATTCGACATCCGGAAGCAATTCTTGTAGGCGTTGGAAGTACTTCAAGCCGAGGAAGCCACTGCCACTCATTGCCACGGCGCCGGAGATCCCAAGATCCCGAAACAGATTGGCGGTAGTCTCGATGACATCGAAGCTGCCGACTATGTGGTCAGTCGCAAGCAATTCCGGGTTCCACCAGTCATCATCGGCAATGAGCACGGGTTCGTGCCCGCGTCGCAGCAACACGGCGCAGTGGGCTGCGGCCCGGTAGCTATCGAGGATGTCCTCGGCAGCTCCTGACTGAGTCGAATAATAGTTGGTCAGATAAAAGACGTCCTGGAATCGTTCGTAAGTGCCACCGCCACGGGACCATATGAGGGCGCTGTCCAGGCCGCGATCCTCCATCTCGGCGTGCACCCGTACCCAGCGATGCTCGTACTCGTCCTGCGAAAAATACGGTTTCTGCATGTGGACTCCAATAGTCAAGCGGCGGGACTCCGAGCCCCGCCAGCCCTTTGATTCCAGAATCTTAGGCGAGACGGATGAGACTTTTGGTGACCTTTCCGGCCATTTTGGTGGCAATGTGTGCCATTGCCGCTCAGTCGTTTCCGCTCTGCGATGACAACCTTTTGACGCCAGCCCTGATCTGGCTCGGCCTCTTTCCGGTCCACCGGCGGAATGCCCGGATTAAGCTGCTCTTATCAGAGAAACCGACGAGTTCTGAGATGGCCTCCAGGGACATACGCGAGTTGGTAAGGTAATCGATAGCAAGGCCCGATCGCATGTTGTCGAGAATTTCCTGGTAGTTGGTGCCCTCCGCCGCGAGGCGACGGGACAGCGTGCGAGGACTAATATTGAGGTTGTTTGCGATCTGGTTGCGGTCCGGCGGATCCCCGGGCAGGGCATAGAGAATGCGATTGATTTCGCCGATTAACGAGAAGTCCTTACTCTTGAGCTCCGTCTGCAGCCGTTCGCAGATGGCGGCGCAATGCTGTGCAAGGTCCGGATCGGCGTGGATACAGCGCAGCTTGAGGACGGATGAATCCAGGATGATCTTGGGAGTTCGTTTCGCTGGTACTACCCTGCATGGGAATAGCGTGCGGTATCGCCGCAAGTCGGATCGGCTCTCAATTCTGGGGCGCAGTTCACGGGGCGAAATGGATTCTCCGGTCAACAAAGCTGCCACACGAGCAATGCCAGTGATCATCTCGTCCACGAAGAAGAACTCGAGATGTCCGGCCGAAAAATCGAAACGCGGATAGATCTCGATGTCGCCGTGGGTCGTGCTGCCTATCACGGGTGACCAGATCTCTCCCGACGTGTCGTGGTAGCGGCTGAGCAGTTCCAGCGCATCACCAAAGGTGCGGCTACACTCCATCGCATAACCCAACGCGCCGAAGTCGCTGAGTTCCAGCTCCTCGCCCATGCGTAATCCCAGCGCACGATTTCCGGTGATCCGAAGCGCCTCCGAGATGAAAGCCTTGAGGTCACTGATGGAGATCATCGCTTTGCGCAGGTGCTTCGCATTTATCCCAATGCCTGGCCGCAAGTATTCGCTCCACGTCTACGCCATCTCGGGCTAGGAGCTCTGCATAATAGCCAGCACTGCGGCCGACGATGAGGCCGCGGGCAGTAGCGATCATCAGCGGTGGTTTTCTCTTTTTCGTGGCCCAATTTGCCACCAATATGGCAAGTATAGCCACTGCAGCTGGAGCCTGCCTGCTTTTTAATAGGCGCGGGACTTAGGACATGAGAAGGCGATTCGCCTGTCGAATGCCGCTTAAGATGAGGGGAGTATCAAGATGCTGTCTATCAGAATGGCCCTATCGGGGATCGCGCTCGGAATGCTAGCGCCGGTGCTTTCCGCGGTAGCCGATAATAGAATCGAAGAGATTGTCGTCACCGCGCAGAAAAAGGCGAGCGATATTCAGGATGTGCCCTTGTCGGTGACCGCTATCACCGCCCGGCAGCTCGATGCACTCAAATTGCGTGATGCCAGTCAAATCGTCGCATTCGCGCCAAACGTCACCTTCAACGGTACCGGGGGCGAGAATCAACTCGTCCTGTCTGTTCGCGGTGTATCGATGCAGGACTACGCGCCGAATCAGGCCGGCCCTGTCGCAGTGTACGCCGATGAGATTTACCGAGGTAATCAGGTTTTGGCGGCCGGCATGCAGATGTTCGATCTTGAGCGCGTCGAGGTGTTGCGGGGACCGCAGGGAACGCTCTACGGACGCAACAGTACCGGCGGTGCGATCAACCTCATTTCAAACAAACCGCGATTCGAGGGCCAGGACGGATACCTTACTTTAGGGGCCGGCAACTACGGTCGGCAGGAGGCCGAGGGCGCTTACGAAAGCGAAATCGTGGACGATCGACTGGCATTTCGTGGGGCTTTCAGTTACGTGGACGCGGACGGCTATGTGGAGAATCAGCTGACCGGCGAGCAGGACCTGAGCGGTATCGGGGAATGGGGAGCCCGGCTGCACCTCGCTGCTCGCCTCTCGAATACCTTCGATGCATTACTGACGCTTTACAGGACCGAGTATGACGCTCCTGTCTACGGCGCGCTGGCCGTCGAGAACAACCCGGCCGGCATCGGCTTCACTGGCTACCTCCGGTCTGATCGCGGTCTAACGTTTCACGAGACTGAGGCCGACAGGGCGGATGACACAGAGCGGGAATACCAGGGTGTAAGCCTACGCTTCGACTGGGAGCTGTCGGATACGCTGACGCTGACGTCTATAACGTCCTATGACGAAGGCGAGCAGGTCAGTCTCGCCGACGACGACGGCAGCCCCTTCGAGATCTTTCATTCCGACTATTCATCGGAGATCGAACAGGTTTCTCAGGATCTGCGCCTGGTTTCGAACAACTCAAGCCCCTTCAACTATGTGGCCGGCCTCTACTACGTTGACGACCAGGTAGATGCGACGACTACTTTCCGCTACCTGGGCGAGTTTGGTGGCGTCGCCAACTTTTGCTTCGACGATCCGTTGTTCTTCATCGGTTGCGCGTACACCAACGAACTCACGCAGGATCGCGAGTCTCTTGCCGCGTATATCCATACTACGACGGAACTGAGCGAACGCTGGTCGCTGACCGTGGGGCTTCGCTACACGGACGATACGGTAGGCGTATCGGATTACTCCGGTTTCCTATCGGATGCACTGACAGGGGTGAGTGACCCTTTGTTCGGCGGGGCACCCATACCGGTTTTCGGCCCCGTGGCAGACGAGCGTGAAGAGAATGATCTCTCGGGCAAGGTGGGCCTCGAGTTCCGTCCCGCCGAGGATTTAATGGTGTATGGCTCCTTCAGCACTGCATATCGGGCGGGAGCCTGGAACGGCCAAGCCTTCTTCGGCGACTTCGAGGTGAACTACGTGCCGCCGGAGGAAGTGGAGACCTGGGAATTCGGCGTAAAGAGTCAGTTACTTGACGGCAGGCTGCAGATCAACGGCGCCGTCTTCATCTACGACTACAAGAATCAGCAGTTCCTCGACTTCGATCCGCTGACCGGCGCACAGACGCTGGCGAGTGCCGAGGAAGCCTCAATATCAGGTGGCGAGTTGGAGATGGTATATCTGCCAATGGAGAACCTGACGTTGAATCTTGGTATTGGACTGCTGGACACAGAGTACGACCAGTTGGTAAAGAGCGGTGTGGATCTGTCGGGTAACAAGTTGATCGCGGCGCCCGAGACAAATATCAATGCGGCCATTGACTACGATTTTAGTCTGGGCGCTATAGAAGTCCGCCTGCGCGCGGACGGAGTGTATACCGGTGACCAGTTCTACAGCGTGGAGAACTTGGAAACTATCGCCCAGGATGGCTACTGGTTATGGAATGCTCGGGCGATATTCTCAGCAATGGACAAACCGTTTTCCGTTGGCGTCTGGGTCAAGAACCTGACGGACGATGAATACATTGTGAACGCTTTCGACCTCTCAGGTTTCGGCTACAACTACTACCAACGTGGAGCACCGAGAACCTACGGCATCGATGCCACATGGCGGTTTTAGTTACCGCTTGCCGGGCAGGTGGTTACTCTGAATCGTAATGACAGATCTAGAACTGTGTTATCTCGAGGCAGTGGAAGCGTTGCGACTATTCCGCTCGCGTGCCTTGTCGCCGGTGGATTTACTGGAGGCACAGATCGCCCGGGCGCAGGAGGTCGAAGGTCGCGTTAACGCCTTCGCCACGACACGTTACGAGCAGGCTCTGCAGCAAGCGCGACTAGCAGAGCAGCGGTATGCGAAAGGTGGTGAGCTGCGTGCGCTCGAGGGCATACCCACTGTACTGAAAAATGAACACACGCTGGTGGGTGACAATACGAATCTCGGTTCGACGTTGCTCACCGACGCCGTCGACGAGGAAAACGCACCTGTGACAGACCGCCTCCTCGACGCCGGGGCGGTTATACAGGGCAAAAGCAATGTACCCGAATTCCTGTGCGCTATCTTCACGTGGACGAAACTCTATGGCGCTACCGCTACACCATGGAATCTTGAGGCCAACGCCGGCGGTTCCTCAGGCGGATCCGCGGCGGCGCTGGCGAGCGGCACTACAACGCTGGCAACGGGATCGGATATCGGTGGCTCTATCCGCATACCTGCCTGTTTCAACGGTGTCGTCGGGTTCAAGCCGACCTACGGACGTGTACCGGAGGCGGACCCAGTTTACGCATTCAATCCTTACAACCACAACGGAGTACTGGCGCACACTGTGAGGGATTGCTCATTAATGTTCGACGTACTGCACGGCCCCGACCCGCGGGACATGACCACGCTTGCCCCAAAGCTGGATGTACCCGACGCATTTGGTAACATTCGCGGGCGTCGCATTGCACTTAGCATTGACCTGGGCTACTACGCCGTTGATCCCGTTATTGAGCGTAATACCCGAAACGCTGCCAGCGCACTCAGCAACTGCGGTGCTAAAGTTGTCGAGGTCGAACTGCCCTGGACCAGGCGCGCCGGGCAGGCCGCTGCGGACAATCTGGCGTTTACGATGGGGAAAGTGCTGGCTGCGAATATAAATGGGATGGAAGAAAGTGTATGCGACTACGTCGTAGAGCTAGCCCGCCTTGGTGAGGAAAAGTCCATCCAGGACTATCATTCATCGCTCGAGTTGGCGGCGGAAATGTTCCGCAGTCTGGCTGATGTATTCGACGATTGCGATGCGTTGTTGTGCCCGACCATGGCGGTGCCACGATTACCGCTCGAAGGTGTCACACCACATCTGCCTACCTTCCTGGAGGCAGCGATGACGTATCCGTTCAACATGCTGAGCCGCTGCCCGGTACTGAGCATACCGTCCGGATTCTCGGATTGCGGGGTACCGACAGGCGTGCAGATCGTCGGCCGCCCCTACGCTGATCTCGATGCGCTGACGATCGGTGCCAACTTGGAGCGGGAGCTCGATTGGCGAGGTGGACGGCGCCCCTTTCAGGCAAACAGCGCAACTGTGTCGTGACCATCAAGATCGCTGCGCTGGCTTGGCACCCTCCTCCTCTATGACCCGGCGTGAGTGGAAGGACATCCTGGCGACCGCCGTCGGTCTGAACATCGGCTGGGGATCGCTGAGCTACGTAGCCCTCACTATTGGGATCTACGTTGAAGGCTACGGGATGACACTGGCAGAAGCCGGCGCCTATGGAAGTGCCGAACTCGTTTCGATGACGGCCACCGCGTGGGTGGCGGCACTTGCATTCGCCCGTTCATTGGGCGCGCGTGTCGCGATCCTCGGCGCGCTGATCACCGGTATCGGCAACATTCTCACGGCCTTCGCCGACAGCGAGACAGCCATCCTGCTGAGCCGGTTGCTGGCTGGCGGTGGCGCCGGGGTGGTCGCGGCCACTATCAACGCGTCGGTCGCCCGTTCTGCCGATCCCGTTCGGGTCTTCGCCCGAGCTAATCTGGGCGTCATTATTCTCGCCACGGCGTTCTTCTTGGGCATGCCGTGGGTGGCCGCAACGATGGGCTATCCGGCCTACTTCGTCGCCTACGGTGTCTTCCTGACGGCAGGCACACCGCTGATGGTTTGGTTGCGTGAATCGGAGGGGACAACGATCGATGCGTTGTACGGGCAAGACAAATTCCGCCGGAAACCGGCGCGAGCTTGGGTCTACCTGGTGGCTGTTTTCCTGCTCTGGCTCGCTTACGGAATAGTTTTTTCGTTCTCGGAGCGACTCGGCGTCAGCATCGGGATGAAACAGACGACAGTCGGTACGGTGATCGCTGTGGCTACTTTCCTCGGCGTGATCGGATCGGGCATCGCATCGCGTTTGGGCACGACCTTCGGCCCAACTCGATCGTTCGTTGCAGGCGTGCTCGGGTTAGGGCTCTGTTTCGCCGGTGTCACATACGCCACGACCGCGCTACATTACATCGTCGCGATGTGCCTCTTCGGTGTAGTACTCTTTTTCGCCCTGCCATTCGTTGTGGAACTCGGCGCCCGTCTCGACAAGGCGGGACGCACGGCCTCTATGGTCGGTGGCACCCTTCCGATGGCGACAGCCGTTTCTCCACTCGCGGGCAGCTGGTTGATCGGAGCGTTCGGTTTTCGCGGTGCCGGGATTACGTGCCTCGGCGTCGCTGCCGTGGTCGCTGCGGCGACGCCTTTATTCACCAAACCGAATGAGGCGGTTGGGGCAGCCTCAAAAGATTCGTAAGTGAGTTGTTTGACGACGTACGCCCGGTGATCCGCGGAGACTATCGCAACCGGCATTGTCGCTATGTCATCTTGATTATCTCAACTTGCAGGCGACCTAGCCGCTCCTCAATTGATTAGGTATTTGTCCTGCCAGAAGACGAGGCCATCGTGTTGGGTGATTGTAGATCACCGACCATTATGAAACGCGTGATTGCTGATTGGCTCGCTCTTAACGCAGCCCGCGTGCGGTAAAGAGTCTCGTACTCCAATCGGGCTCTCCTCAAGCTCCTTTCCCAACTCTCAGGCAATAGTTGGAAATGCCGAGGGTCTGCTATCTAATGTGAGAGCAGACAATTGGCGACGCCAGTTCATCACGAGTAGGAGTGATTGACAAACTTCCGGTTAGTCAATAGCAGAGCTCCATCATACCCCGAAATCAGTCGTTCGAGCGGCTGGTATTGAGGGTAAAGCAGACCTCGCCACTCGCCGAAAGCGGCCGTTCGCGAGTGGAAAGTTATGGGTGTCTATCCAGGATGTCGAGCGGCAAGTACTGGCCGTTTCTTACCGCCCAAGTGGGTAGGGGCCACGATCTATACAAATGCCCAATTTGACGCCTGCGTTGTTGATTTGCACGCTGGATTGACCCCCCCCATAAATGGCCGTTCTTGGCTCATATTTCGTTGTAAATCAACATTCTTGGCGGCAAGAAGGATGAGGCTGTGTCTTTTGTTTATTGACATGTGGTGTAAATATGGTGTAATAACGCACCGTTTTGATTTCCTGGAGAACACGCCATGTCACGACAAAGCATCTCCTTCACCGACCCCAATACCGAGTGGCTCAAGCATAAGGTTGACGTCGAAGGCGAGTACAAAAGCAATAGCGAAGCTGTCAACGATTTGATCCGCAAGGCGCGAGAAATCGAGTTTGTCCGTGCCCGGTTAATTCACGCCGAACAAAGCGGGTTTACGACCATGACCGCCGACGAGATCCTGGCACAGTCCAAGGACGAGTTGCGGAAAAATGGGGAGTTATAAACTCAGTGAAGATGCGAAAGCCGATCTAATCCGAATTCACCAACACGGTATTCGTCGGTATGGAGAAGCCCAGGGCGACAAATATTACTACGCATTATTTGATCGTTTCGAACAACTCGCCGAGCAGCCGCTGTTATACCAAGCGGTTGATGAGTACGGCAAAGGTTACCGACGCAGCGTGTGCGGTGTAGACAGTATCTATTATCGAGTAGACGGGGATACCGTCAAAATCATGGCAATTATTGGTCAGCAAGATGCTGACAAGTGGCTTTAGTGCGCGGTGCCCGTCGGATCCTCGGAACGCCTGATCTCCACGACAATTCCGTAGTCTGAAAGTCAATCGTAATTCCGACAAATTTCCGACATCAGTCATGCTTTGTCGTGCATTGTCCTGCAATTTGTGCAACGAACGCCGTCTTTAGGCCTTATTTATCAATTACTTACATTAGCCAGTGCGGCTACGAAGCGAGCGGTGGGGAGCTCGAATCTCTCCGGGCGCGCCAAATGACAAAGGGCTTAACTGTGATTTCGCAGTTTAGCCCTTTTTCCTTTCCGACACTTTGCGGCGTATTTGGTCTTTCGGCCCCTAATAGCATCAGGTTCGGGGACTCGATTCGCCCTCGATCTACGATCCCAGTTTGACGCCGGTTACGACGTGGTCAGCGATTATTTCATCCACCGATTCATTCAGGCGTACGTCGATCCCGCTGCTGCGATGCAGTTGCAGGAAGAATTCGCTGACCTGCGGACTGGTGACTCGGGCCATGAGTCGTGGGAGCCGCTCGACCACGGACACACAGTGGCCAAGTTGTCTTGCAGTCGCCGCTACTTCCAGCCCGATGTAGCCGCCTCCGATCACCACCAGTGGACCCCCGGGAGCAAGTCGCTCGCGTAACGCAATCGAATCGGTGAGGGTGCGAAGCTCGAACACGCCATCGAGACCCGCACCAGGAATCGGAATGTTGAGCGGCGTTGCACCGGTGGGGATGACGAGACGATCAAACGCATACTTCTGGCCGTCTGCCGTAGTCAATGAGTGCCCCGCCGTGTCAACAGCCGTTACGGAGGTTGATCGACGCAGATCAATAGCAAAATATGCATAGAACGGATCTGGTTTGAAATAGAGTCAACGCTCGTCGAGCTGACCTTTCAGGAACGGTTTTGATTATGGTGGTCGTTGGTAGGCGGGGAGGCCTTCGTCGCCGAATATCTTAATGCGATCGGAAAATCCTCGTTTGCGCAAGGACTGGGCCACCTGGAAACCGGCCTGGCCGGCACCGACTATCGCTACACCAGGACTGCCCACTCAGCAGCAGGTATGTGCAGCAATTGGGGGCTTTTCCGCGGATCAGATACTACGCGTGGACTTGCTGCCAGGACCTCTAATCAGGGCAAACTACGTTGTTTCCGAGAGAACCGTAAACGAAGCCTTGCCGAAAAAAGGCCAGCGCTTCGCACGAGGAGGCGGCACGGTAGCTTCTGACGTACGCACTGTCGGCGTCGATTTCGTCTGCGGCAGTGAACTCATAGCTCTGCTGCCCGCCGTTTGGCCCGGAAAACATGGAAAAGCAAAGCCAGGCCACGGGTACGGCAAAACTGGCGAAAATACCGACTCTGATACCGTTCTCGGAAATCATGGCAACCCCCTCTCCCGTGTTGCTGGTGTCCGTCGTCGCTCGTTTGCCCTCACATATCGACTTCGCGAGTGCAGGAATCCTTGACGGTTGGAATCCATGCTGAGAAAGGTAATTCAGGATGCACAATCCCGGCAGAGCGAAAATGTCCAACTTGGCAGACAAAATCCGCCACGCGGACGCAGCTGCCGGGGGAACAGCTTTGTTATTGATTTTATTGGGTTTGTTCCGGAGGTCAGAGTGGGTGAATTGGCGCTCGCGGATTATTTTGACCCGTGTTTTTCCCAACACGAAGCCGGCATCGATTCGATCTGATCCAGATCCCGCAATCGACATCCAGGTTGCGCCTGGCGCCGGGGGCAAGCGGCAATCGGGGTTGTGACCTGCAGGATTGCCGGGTCAGGGCAACCTGACGTCAGCCGTACCCGTTACGTGCGGACCCAGTTGATTCTGCCCCTGATAGCTGACGCTGGCGATGGCGCGCCCGTCTTGTTCGCCCATGCTCTCGACGCGTCCGGCCAGAATCATGTTATCGCCCGGATAATTGGGTACGCCGAGGCTGAACTTGACGCGGATGATGGTCGAACCGGCTCCCGCCCAGTCGGTCAGGAACCGGCCGACGAACCCGCCGGTCGTCAGGATGTTCATGAAGATATCCGGCTGGCCCTGGCTCATGGCCGATTCCCGGCTGTGGTGCACCGGCATCCAGTCACGGCTGGCGAGGGCGCAGACAGCGATACGCGATGAGGTGATCGGCACATGCAGCTCGCCAATGCTTGCGCCCGTTTCGATCGTCGATCCTCGATCCTGCCAAGTGACCTCATCGCCATAATTTTCGGGGGGACGCGGTATCGCCGAGGGATCGCGACCGTTCGAAGTCCCCGTACTCGCCTGCGGATCGGGCGCACGGAAATTGAAGTAGGTCGTGCGTGATTCGTAAACGACCACATCGTCCTGGTTGCGATATTCCTCCAGGCAGGTGATGAAGTGACCGGTGCCAAGACGGGTCGATTTTTCTTCGGATACCTGCACGGGTTCGACAAAATAGTGCAGGTCATCGCCAACAGTTACCGGCTGCAGGAATTTCTGGTCGTAGGAGACGGCCACGTTGCCGGGAAAGCCGAGTTCTGTCGCAATGTCCAGAGCTGCGTACGGACGATCCTTCGCGGAGCCCGGAGGATATCGTCTCGAAATGCTCGGCAGGCACCACCCCTGCACCATGGCAGGTGGCGAGACAATGTTCCTGTAGCCCCTGGAGCGCGCAAATTCGGCGTCGGAATAGAGCGGATTGCGATCCTCGAAGGCTTCAACCCACTGCCAGATCATCGGCTCGGTAACCGGATGCCAGCTCAAGTACGGTCCATACCGCCTGCCGATCAGGGCCTCGAGCGCTGCAAGCGCAGAGGATTCTCGCTGTTTCATAAATTCGTCCTGCAAAGGTTGGCTTAATCTCTTGCGGCGCGGTCCGCCTGGAAATGTGGCTTGGAGTTCTCCCGATAGGCTTTCGGCGTCAGCCCGGTCCACGCCCGAAACGAGCGCACAAACGAGCTGGTATCGGAAAAGCCCACGTGCTCGCTGATGTCACTGATCTTTGTGTCGCTGAAAAACAGCATCTCGATGGCTATTTCGCGTCGTGCGTCGTCCTTGAGCTTCTGGTAGCTCGTGCCCTCAGCCAGCAAGTGGCGGCGCAGCGTGGACGGCGACATGTGCATGTGGCTTGCCATTTCTTCGAAACTCGGAATGCCGTCCTTGAAATCATTGCCCAGCAAAGACCGTATCGCAGCACTGGTGCTCACGACCTTTGAATCGGCCAGCCAGAGTTGATACGGGCCCGTGTCGAGAAATTCCTCGAGGGAGCGGCCGGTGTGCACGATTCGGTAGTCGAGGTATTCACGCTCAAATTCCATCGACGTTTCTTCCGCATCGAACTCGACCGGACATTCGTAAATGTCCTCGATTCTCTTCGCATAGACTTGCGATATCGGGTGCCCGGCGATTCGGACCCGCTGAGCAACGATGTTTCTGCCTATCAACCAGCCACACAGGCCATACCAGGTCTCGAGGCCCGATGACCTGGCGACGGAGGTGCATTCCGCCAATGTCCAGTTTTTGGGTGCGAAGGCATCATGAATCTTCCCTTCATCGACTACGTACGTGAGTCGAGGCAGGCCGTCGTCCGGAAATCGATACTCAAGCTTGTGTCCGGTGACCGGAAACAGCAGCGCGTCAAATCGCTGCGCACGCCGCAATGCATCGTCCAGGGTCGTGCACCCTATGATGCAGTAGCACATCATCCGAAACGCGTCGCTACCGATACCGGCAGCCCATGGAATCAAGCGATCATTTTTCTGCAGTCGTATGACGCATTCTTTGTAAAGCAAGGCGTAGTAAATGCCGGGTATCTTCTCGTCGGGCATCGCCTTGAGGAGGCTGGCGACGTCCAGACCGACGCATCTCGCTATGTCAGTCGAGTCGAGACCGAGGTTTTCAACGTATGCCAGCAACCGGTGGATCTTGCGCGCCGGCAAGACGTTGCTCTGTGAGCCCGGTGTTGCGTGATGGTCAGGCAGTTCCACGGGTACGCGTATCGAATGGTCGGATATGGCAACAAGGTTGACGATTGATGCTCTATTCTAGGGTACCACGTACGTGATGTGCTACCGGGCGGGGAATACTCAAAGGAGAAGGCGAGATGGAGAACCTGCAAGAAACCGAGGCAATCAAGCAGTTGAAGTACCGATATTTTCGGGCTCTGGATACCAACGACTGGCAGCTCTTCGCGGATTGCCTGGACGAGTCCTGCACGGCCGAATACGGCGACGGCAAGCACAGTTTCGACAACCGTAATGCAATCGTCGATTTCATGTCCGAAAACATGTCGTCAAGCTCATTCCTGTCAATGCATCATGGCCATCATCCGGAAATCAGCATCGCTGCCGACGGATCAACAGCCACAGGCATCTGGTACCTCCAGGATATGATCGTGAACCTGGAGCACAATGTGCGAATTTACGGAACCGGTATTTACAGCGACAGGTATGTCAAGTCTGGTGACAGCTGGAAAATCTCGCACACAGGTTATGCTCGTGTCTTCGAGTGTCTCGAGCCGCTAGGTTCCGGACACAGAGTTCTGAGGAACATGTTTGCGAAGTAGGTGCATGAAGTTTCGGGGCGCTCAATGAATTCCGAGTCCATGGGTTGCCTAAAGCAGGAACGGTATCACTGCCTTCCGATTCTTAGGATAGTTATCGAAGTTCTTGTGGAACCACTTGTGAGTGTATATCGCGCGTGGCACGAGATTGGCGATCGTCGTGGCCAGTACGAACACTGCTCCCAGGTTCCACGTCATGATCGCAAATCCGGTAAATGACAGGATCTCGCCGAGGTATTGCGGGCAAGTTACGAATCGGAAGCCGCCGCCATAGGGTATCTTGTAGCGCGGTTCGTCGGGCGACGGATTCTTCGACCGCAGGTTCCTCAGGATCGAATCCGAATGGATATTGAGAATGAAGCCGGACAGGTAGATGATGAGCCCGACGATGAAGCGGGGATCGCTGAACCAAGACAGGACATAGTGGTCACCGTACTCGGAAATGTACGCGGCATTGAAATAGCCATGCAGGGTCAAAGTAAACCAGCCCGCCAGAACGACGCTGACGTCGAATGAGGACTTGGTGCCGGGTTGAACGCGCATCAGCAGCGGGGTCACCAACGCACGATTCGTGTAGTGCATCATCCAGATCGCCAGGAAAAATAGCGGCACCGGCTCCAGGGCATTGCGGCCCATGAAATAGACGACGGGAAATACGAAGAGCCCCGGAAACTCCATGACGACCCAGCCGACTTTCGAGCCCAGCTTGAAGCCAGCGCCGGATCTTGCGAAGCGTCCGCCATACTGCGCGGTGCCGAATATGCTGGACAGCAGGATTACGGCCGCGAACGCGAAACCAATTAACAGCAGGGTGTCGTAGAAGGCGTTACCGGTATACCAAGTCATCACATATTCCCCTGTTTCACCGCGATTTATTGTCGGATAGCAGTAGTTTGCAACCGAATAAACTAGCGTATCCGGCTTGGGCGGTACAGTGCCAAACTGTTCAAGTCCGCGTCCCAAATGATTCGCGATGCGATCAGTCATGCTGAATGCCGCGGTCCGGCAATGCCGGGGCTGTGACTCATTTTGCTAACAAGTTCGGCGGCAACGGCGATTCTGGCTGGCAGATGGGCGTGATACCGTAAGCATCGGCATTGCGCGCCGGGTTCTTTTCTGGCCGGGAGACTGTTGTGACGGGTATCGACTTCAAGGATCAGAGCGGGCTGAACACATTGGTTACGGAGGACTTCAGCGATTGGAGCGATCCGGTAACCGTGACTCAGCAAATGATCGACGATTTTGCGGAATTGAGCGGCGACAGGTTCTGGATACACGTCGATGCCGATCGCTGCGCCAGGGAAAGCCCGTTCAAATCGACGATCGCCCATGGTTTTCTGATCCTGTCCTTGGTTTCGCGGATGCCCAGCGGTGTCAACGTGGTAAAGCGGGTCACCGGGTACAACCATATGCTGAACTACGGGTCCGACAAGCTACGGTTTCTCAACGCGGTTCCGGTAAACAGTGACATTCATGCTCGGTCGCGTATTGCAGCTGTGGATGTTGCGGACAACAAGACCAAAGTGACATCCGAGATACACGTCCACGTCGTCGGCAGCGAGAGGCCCGCCCTCGTTGTCGAGCTGGCGTTCGTGTTCATGTAACCAAGTACATGGTCGGACACATCAGATCCCTTTAGCGGAGAGCGAGAAATGAGAGAGGCTGTAATCGTAGAGGCAGTGCGCACACCGATTGCCAGGGGTAAGCCAATCGTCGGCGACCTGCACGGCTTTCATGCGGCAGAATTGCTGGCGCTCTCGTATCGTGAACTCATTGCACGTTCCGGACTCGATTACACGGATATCGACTACCTTGCGGGCGGCTGTGTGACTCAGGCGGGCGAACAGTCCAGCAACATCACCCGAACTGCGTGGCTCTCGATGGGCGAGGATTACACCGTCGCGGGTACGACATTGGACACGCAGTGCGGGTCAGCCCAGGCGGCAAATCACGTCATTTCGGCGATGATCCGCTCCGGCAGTCTCGACATCGGTATCGCGGCAGGCGTCGAATCAATGAGCCGCGTCCATATGGGCGCAAACGTCATGAACGGTCCCGGCTTCTATCAACCGGAAAACTGGCCGTGGGACAGCGTGCCGGATCAATTTGCAAGTGTCGAGCGGCTGGCCGAAAAACGCGGTATCACCAGGGAAATGGCGGATGAATTCGCCTGTGAATCGCAGCGGCGGGCCGCGGTGGCGTGGAAGGAGGGCCGCTTTGATCGCGAAGTTTTTGCGGTCGAGGCACCGATAATCGGCGAGGACGGCAAAGCGACCGGCGATGTCAAGACCGCTGATCGTGACCAGGGGCTGCGCGACACGACGATGGAAGGGCTCGCCTCGTTGAAACCGGTGCGGGAGGGCGGGATCCACACGCCGGGAAACTCCTCGCAGGTATCCGACGGCTCAGCCGCGGTGCTCTGGATGAGCGTGGAGGAAGCGAAAAAGCGGGGCCTTAAGCCGCGGGCACGTATCGTAAGCGACTGCATCGTGGGCACAGACCCGTTCTATCTGCTTGACGGCCCGGTAGACGCGACCGAACGCCTGTTCAGACGCTCCGGTATGACTAAGAACGATATTGACCTGTTCGAGATCAATGAGGCGTTCGCTGCCGTCGTGCTGTCCTGGGCACAGGTCTACGATATCGATATGGACAAGGTGAACGTCAATGGCGGCGCAATTGCGCTCGGCCACCCGGTGGGGTCCACCGGGGCGCGGCTGATCTGCACGGCGCTGCACGAACTCGAGCGCAGCGACAACTCGACTGCACTGATTTCCATGTGCTGCGGATCCGCAATCGGTACGGGCACGATTATCGAGCGGGTTTAAGCGGAGGTTTTTATGGCGGAACTGGATGGCAAGGTCGCAATAGTTACGGGTGCAGGTCGCGGTCTCGGTCGCGAAGAGGCAATCGATCTTGCGGCCAACGGCGCTCGTGTCGTGATCAACGAGATCGATCGTCCCGAGGCGAAACAGGCAGCGGAGCAAACCGTCGACGACATCAAGGCGGCTGGCGGCGAGGCCACGCTGGTTCTTGGCGACTGCGCGAGCACCGACGATGCACAGCGGCTGTTCGAGACGACGATCAAGACCTACGGTGACATGAACATCATGGTCAACAATGCCGGTTTCGTGCGCGACAAGACGATATTCAGCATGGACGACGAGGAGTTCGACAGCGTCGTGCGCGTACACCTGCGCGGCCACTTCGTCAACATGCGAAATGCGACTGCCTACTGGCGCGGCAAGGCCAAGTCCGGCGAACAGGTTTACGGGCGACTGATCAGCACCTCGTCGGAGGCGGCAATTTACGGCTCGGCGGGCCAGCCAAACTATGCGGCGGCCAAAGCCGGTATCGTCGCGATGACGATGGGCGCTGCTCAGCTGATGATCAAGTACGGCATTACCTGCAACGTGATCATGCCACGAGCGGCGACCGACATGACGATGCAGGGTCCGACCGCCGCCATGTTTCAGGCGCCGGACAGCGGCTTCCACCAGTTCGACCCGGCAAATGTTGCGCCATTGGTGACGTACCTCAGTTCGCCGCGATCGAGCCACATCGCCGGCGAAGTCTTCATTGCATGGGGCAACCAGGTCTCGGTTTTGAAACGGCCGGAGCCGCTGGATCCGCACGTGAACCCGGACGGGGAGTCGCGATGGACACTGGATGGGCTGGACAGAAGCCTGTCCACGTATTTCGACGAGAACCATGTTCCGGTGCGCGACGGCTATTCACTGCCGATTGGCTGAGCCACGATGTCCGAGCTTGACGCGTTCCGTGAAGATACCCGGCAATGGCTGGAAGCCAACTGCCCGGAATCGATGCGCACGGTTGGCCGGCGAGAGGACATGGTCGCGCCCGGCCGCAATCAGAAATTTCCCAGCGACGATGCGCGAATCTGGTTCGAGCGCATGCGCGACAAGGGATGGACCTGTCCTGAGTTTCCGAGCGAGTATGGCGGCGGAGGCCTTGACGCTGCCAAGGCCAAGGTGTTGCGACAGGAGATGCAGCGGCTCAAGTGCCGCGCGCCGCTGAGTGACCTCGGCATTTCGATGCTCGGGCCGGCGCTGCTGGAGTTCGGCAGCGAAGCGCAGAAGGCCGAGCACATTCCCAGGATCGTCCGCGGCGAGATTCGCTGGTGCCAGGGCTACAGCGAACCCGGTGCCGGATCCGACCTCGCCAGCGTGCAGTGCCGGGCGGAGGACAAGGGGGACCATTATCTGGTCAATGGCACGAAGATCTGGACGTCGTTCGCGACGGAATCCGACTGGATTTTCTGCCTCGTGCGCACGGATCCCGACGCGCCGAAGCGTGACGGCATCAGCTTTCTGCTGATCGATATGGAGACGCCCGGGATCAGCATTGCACCGATACAGCTGATCAGCGGCGATTCCGAGTTTTGCCAGGTCTTTTTCGAAGACGTCAAGGTGCCCAAGAAAAACATGGTCTACGAAGCAAACAAGGGCTGGACCGTCGCGAAGGGATTGCTCAAGCACGAACGCAAGATGATCTCCGAACTCAGCCAGGACTTCATCGGCGGGACACTGACGCTGCGACAGGCGGCCGACGAATACCTTGGCTACGACAAGAACGGCAAGCTGAAGGAGCCAGGGTTGCGGGCGGCAATCACGCGACATGAAATGAACATGCGCGCGATCGAACTGACCGCCTACCGGGCCCATCTCGAAGGCCTGGCAGGAGAGCCGGACTCGCGTATACCCCTGATCATGAAATACGTCAGCACGACCGAGTTCCAGGTCAAGGACGAACTGATGACCGAACTGCTGGGCTACCGGGGCCTTGGCTGGGATGACGCTTACTTCAGCGAAGAAGAACTGAAATCCAGCCGTTCCCTGCTGTTCAACAAGTCCCTGACGATTGCCGGCGGGACAAACGAGGTGCAGCTAAACATCATCGCCAAGCGCGCGCTGGATTTGCCGGAGAGTTAACGCAAGCCATGGCACTCGTACTGACAGACGATCAGAAAATGCTTCAGGATGCTGCGCGAGACTTCATCGCCGATGCATCGCCTGTCGATGAATTCCGCAAGCTTCGCGAGGCGGGCAAAACGCGTGACCCGGAGCTCTGGCGGCAAATGGCCGAACTCGGCTGGTCCGCCGTCAATATTGCCGAAAAATACGAGGGGCTGCAGTTCGGGCTGACCGGCCTGGGTCTGATCGTGATCGAAGCCGGCCGGCACCTCGTTGCGTCGCCGCTGTCGTCGACCGCGGCAATCGGTGTGTCAGCGCTGAATCTCGGCACCAGCGAGGACGCCCGCCAGCGGCTGCTTCCAGAAATCGCAGCAGGGCAGACACTGGTCGCGTTCGCAGTTGACGAACTGAATCACCACGATCCTCAATACACCAGCACTCGTGCGAAGCCGGACGGCAGTGGCGGCTACTTGCTCGACGGCCGCAAGGTATTCGTGTCGGGCGGCGGGCATGCCGATCACTACGTCGTTCTGGCTCGGGAAAATGGCGAGCCCGATGGCGATTTCGTGCTGGCGCTCGTCGATGCCGGCGCAAAAGGCGTGGACAAGACCAAGGTGCAGCTCATCGACAGCCGCGACTATGCCAATCTCGACTTTTCAGAAGTTGCCGTCTCGAAAGATGCTGTCCTAGCCGACGGCAGCGAAGCCGGTGCCATCGTCGAAACGCTAATCGACATCGCCGCAATCGTGACGGCTTGCGAATTATACGGTTGTGCGCTGCAGTCCTTTGAAGACACTGTCCGTTACCTGACGGAACGCAAGCAATTCGGCCGCGCGATCGGCAGCTTCCAGGCGCTGCAGCATCGCGCGGCGCATGCGTTCTGCCAGTTGCAGTTGCTCTATTCCGTGATTCTCGACGCCCTCGACGCGGCGGAGACGATCCGGCCGGGTCTCGCGTTGGCTGCGAGCCATGCGAAAGCGTTGGCGAACGACACGACAGACCTGGTCACGAACGAGGCGATACAAATGCACGGTGGCATCGGTGTGACAGACGAACTCAATATTGGCCTGTATCTGAAACGCGCGCGTGTGCTGCGCAATTTATTCGGCAATACCAGCTACCATTGGCGCCGTTTCGCGCGCCTCAGCGGGTACTGATGCGGTTGAAGCGCCGCGCCGATGGAAAAAATCGTCTATGCCCTGTCCCGCAAGTCGTCCGAGTCTACGGACGTCTTCGCCAGACGGTTATTGTCGGAGCTGGCAGAACGCTTCATCGGCCGGCACGCTGTGCGACTGGCCGTCGCTGTTCACGATGCAGACGTTGCGCCGGCAGACCGATTGCGCATCATCCATCGCCGTCCGGCCATCGATGCCGTGGTATCGCTTTGGGTAAATTCGTCGAACGATCATTCCCGCATCGAAACGCAGCTTTGCGACTACGCGGGAACTGTCGAAGGCTATCTCGTGACCGAGTCGGAGGTGCTGCAGGGTCCCGAGTCCGGAGGTCCGGGCGAACGCACGCCGGGAATGATGCAGATTGCGTTTCTGCGTATCCCGGAAGGGCTCAGCCACGAGCGCTGGTTCTCGATCTGGCGCGACGATCACACGCAGGTTGCCATCCAGACGCAATCGACGTTTGTGTACCGACAGAACCTCGTCGTGCGCCCGCTGACAGTTGGCGCAACGGATTGTGCGGCCATCGTCGAGGAGGCGTTTCCGGTCGAAGCCATGACGTCGCAGCATGCGTTCTACGATGCGGTCGGTGCCGACGACAAACTAGAACGCAATCGCCAGCGAATGTTTGACAGCTCGATGCGCTTCGTTGACCTGGCAAAGATCGATGTGCTGCCGGCTTCCGAGTATGTGTGGTAGAAATCTGCCGGTCCGGCAGCAGCGCCTGATCTGCCGGCGTCGACGCACGCGGGGAGGTACAGTATGACCACAACGGAGATTTTGTCGGCAGAACGTGAGATCCACCGGGCATTGATCCGCGTCGCACGCGCCATGGACGAGCGCGACTGGCAGTCACTGGAAGCAATCATGACCGAAGACATGACGGCCGATCTGGGAACAGGCCACATCGCAGGACGGGCCGCCGTCGTGGTATGCCTGCGGTCGTTCTTGGACGACTGTGGGCCTACGCAGCACCTGCTCGGCAACGTGTTGATTGATGTGACGAACGATCGTGCGATCAGCAAAGCCTACGTCAGCGATCTGCACCTCGGATGCAACGAAAAGTCCGCACTGACATTCAAGACGTTGGGCGACTATCATGACCAATGGCAGAAGCGGGACGGCACGTGGCGCATGAGCCATCGAACCAAGATCAATCACGGCTACGTGGGTTCGCTGGAAGTGCTGGGGTCGGGCCCGCGGGGAAAGCGGGGCCCCGGCGAAACCAACAACGCTTGAACAGGAACAAGTTATGAAAACATTCGCAATGACCGGCGGCGCAACCGGAATCGGCGCCGCAATCAAGAAACGTCTGCAGGACGAAGGTAACAAAGTCATCGTTGTCGATATCAAGGACGCTGACATCGTCGCCGACTTGTCGAGCGCAGAAGGGCGGAGGGCGGCCATTGATGCCATCCGCGACAGAACGGCGGACGGTCTCGACGGACTGGTAACCTGCGCGGGCGTCGGCTCCAACGCAAAGGATCACGCACTGATCACGCAGGTCAACTACTACGGTACCATCGAACTGATCGAGGGACTGAAGGACCGGCTCGAGGCGAGTAAAGGCGCTGTCGTGCTGATCTCGTCGAATTCCGCGACAATGAACAAGTCGCCGGAGTACGTGGACCTGCTACTGTCCGGCGAGCAGCAAAAAGCACTCGATCTCGGGGAGACCTTGCCGGCATCGGAGGTTTACAGTGGCAGCAAGAAGGCCGTCACGCGGTGGATGCGGAAAAACGTTCCGGCGTATGCCGCCAACGGCGTGCGCATGAATGCCGTCGCCCCGGGATACACACAGACGCCGATGACCGAACAGGTCGAGAACGACCCGACGTACGGTAAGGCGATCAGGGAATTCATGGCGAGCATACCCATCGGATATCCCGGTAAGCCCGAGGATCAGGCGGCCGCAACGAGGTTCTTGCTGGGCCCGGAAGCGCGCTTCATTTGCGGGGCAGTGCTGTTTGTCGACGGCGGGCACGATGCCATGTTTCGTCCCGACGACTTCTAGGATTCCAGGGCGATCAGTCGAAGCCACGGCACGGAACTGCGCCGGGCACTATACCTGGCCGCGAATCGGTAACAATCTTGCCGCGTGCCCCGCGCAGCGGTGCCAGAAGCCGGCCTGTGGCTCCCTGTCCAGCACGACTTCAGTGTCTCCGTCAATCCCGTGCCACCGTAGTCGGCCGTTGGCCGAGAGCTTCACCTCGTACGACTGACGCGGCACGTGATGCTTAGCGCTGTCGATGAATGCGTTGGCCAGCTGCGACGAATCGATAAATACGCCCATCTCCGTGTTGATATTGGCCGAGCGCGGATCGAAATTGAAAGAGCCGATGAAGATGCGTTCGCGATCGATGGCAAAGGCCTTCGTGTGCAGCGTTGCCCGGGTCGCATTCTGGCGCTTGTGTTTTTCACCGACGACGAGGGCATCCGCCCGGAGCTCGAACAGCCGCACCCCCATCTGCAACAGCGCTTTTCTCACTGGCGCATACCCGCCGTGCGCATAAATCTGGTTGTTCGACGCCAGTGAATTCGTCACGATGGTGACCTCGACACCACGTTTTCGCAGCTCGCGGAATCGGCGTATGCCGCTGAGGCGCGGCACGAAATAGGGCGAAATCAGGATGACTTCCTCACGCGCGTTGTCGAAGGACTGCACCAGCAGCTTCCTAATTCGTGCCCCGCTGTTGGAGCGATTTGGCTGGGTTTTTTCCGGCAGGTCGAACGCCAGTTCGTAAGGTGCCCAGATGAACTCGCTCAGGTCGTGCTCCAGGTTTTCAATCATCGAGTTTTTTACTGCACCGGCATACTTTGACTCGCTCGCGCGGGCGTGCGATTTCGACATGCGATCCACGAGCTTCGAGAGTGAGACGTCGGGCAATCCGAGTCTTGTTGCCATATCCTGGACCGGGATAGCCGCCTGGCTGTTCCAGTAGCTGTCGAACATGCGCGAGACATCCGAGACGACGGGTCCTATGCCGATGACATCGAGGTCCGCGAAATTGACGTCTTCACCGACACTGAAATAGTGGTCGCCGATGTTGCGCCCGCCGACGATGGTCAGCTGATTGTCGACCGTGAACGACTTGTTGTGCATGCGACGATTCACCCGGGCGAAACTGAGGACGCCGTCAATGAAGCGGTAGATCCGGCGAGTAAACGGATTGTAAATGCGCATCCGGAAATTGGGGTGCGCACGAAGTGCGGCGATGTCTTCGTCGTGGCCCTTGGTGCCGTAGTCATCGAGCAGTAGCCGTATCCGCACGCCACGCTCTGCAGCCCGCAACAGTGCTTCGATGAACAGGTGCCCGGCCAGGTCATTCTCGATCTCGTAATATTGCGCGTCGATGGAATACTCGGCGTGATCGGCCAGCAACAGCCGAATGGCAAGGGCATCGACGCCGTCCGACACCGTCAAAAAACCGGCCTTGCCAGGATGTTGTTCCGCCAACCCGTGGAGTGCACGCCCGAGGCGCGAACCCGAGGTTTCTTCAGACGTAAACGCGTGCGACGTCATAACTCGAAAAGTCCGGCGATGTGCAACCGCCGCAATAGTCGGCCGGCGCTGGTAATTGAAACTCGTGCCGTTGCGAACGATTCCTGTTCCACGATCCGGGTAATCCGACTCAGCCCAACATGCCGCCGTCGACACTGACGGATTGCCCGGTGATGTATGACGCGCGGTCGGAGCACAACCAGACGACCGCGTCGGCGAGTTCGTCAGGTAACCCAAGGCGTTTCATCGCAATACCGCGGGTCATGCGCGGCTCGTGTTTTTCGTCCGAGGCGAGGTATTTCTCGATGCCTTCGGTACGAATTACACCGGGATTGATGCAATTTACCCGGATGGCCTGCCGCGCATATTCCTTTGCGGCCGACCGGGTCAAGCCGTTGACTGCCGCTTTGGCGGAATCGTACGGCGACATCATGATATTGGGTTGATCCGCAGCCCGTGATCCGATGTTGACGATTGCCCCGCCTCCGGATTCGATCATTGCCGGAATCTGGTATTTCATGCAGTAGAAAACGCCGTTTACCGTGACCTCATAGGTGCGGATGAAGTCGGCGGCGTCGATATCTGCGAGCAAATGACCGCCAACAGATAATGCGGCGTTGTTTGATGCGACATGCAGGCCCCCGTAAGTATCCATTGCGGTCCTGATGGCGTGAGCAACTTGGTGTTCGTCGCCGACGTTGGCAATGGCGTGCGTCGCATCGCCGCCGGCTGCTTTAATCGCTGCAACGGTCGCCTCCGCATCGTCCTCATTGATGTCGACAACGACGACGCGAGCGCCTTCATTCGCAAACTTGAGGCAGGTTGCGCGGCCGATGCCGCTGCCTCCGCCGGTAACCATGCCTACCTTGTCTTCCAGTAATCCCACGGCGCTACCTCAGTCAGTCTTCAACAAGTGCTGGCTCATATCGCCGACGAGCAACGGAACCATGCGCCGCTCGCCTATCTGCCAGCAGCCGTCCTGCAGCACATACTTGTCCTCGTAGCGGCCGGCAATTATTGGCTGCAATGCCAGCAAGTCGGTTTGCTGGAACACGGTAAAGCTGCAACTGCCGCTGGCGTGATCTTCGCTCTCGCCGATATCGAGCACGAGGTTACTGACAACGTGCTGTGTGAGCGGCGTGTTTGTCGCGGTATACAAGCGAACCGTATTGCGATAGAAAGCAAGAACCTCAGTGTAGCCTTCCGCAAGCAAGGTACCGTCCGGCCCGACCAGTCGGCCATTGGCGAACAGCTCCGCGACGCCAGCGAAGTTGCCGGCATCCACACAGTTCGCATAGTTGTAGACAAGCCGCTCGATTTCGAACCTGGCGTTCGACGTTGATTCAGAAGTCGTCATCGTCCTTTTTTTTCGACGATTTCCGGCCTGGCCGAAACCACATGCCCATGCTGTCCTCGAGCATTCCGAGGCCCGACTTCACGGCGCTTTCTTTGGTTTTCTTGACGACGGTGCCGCCCACTTCAGAGAGGCCGTCCTTGATGCCCGAATGTACGCCTTCGCGGACGCGTGCTTTGAGCTTCTCGCCGAGTTCGTCCGCTTTCCTGTCGATCCAGTCGACGAGCAGCTGCTTGAGGTAGCGTTGGTACAGGAACCAAACCGCGGCAATCGTCAATGCCGATGTTATTGCGGCGGTCAAAAGGACCAGAACGAGATCAAAGGCCATCACGGAACCTGCTTGTCACACTGCCGATTCGTCGTCGGTTCACAACGAATATTAGCATTTCACCCGGGCCACCGACGCAGGGCAGTTGAATATCATCACAATTCGACCGCCAACGACCTGGCGCTCAGCATCGCACCTTCAATATAGCCGACGTCCACACAGTCGCCGATGGCGCTGGTTGGCAGTCCGGCCGCTGTGAGTTCGTCGACCAGGCTGCTGTCGCCACGGGCGCCCGTCGAGATGATCACGTTGTCCGCTGCGACGGACCGGGTTTCGCCGTCCGCGGAATAGACGACTTCATCCGCTGTGATGTCGACAATTTTTGCCGATTTGACCATCGTTACGCCATCTTCTCGCAACATGTGCAGCACACGAGCTCGCCGCACTATCGCGAGTTCGGCGCCCAGGTTAGGCGATTCCTCGAGCACCGTGACGGTCCGGCCACGCTCAACAAGGTACTCCGCCAGCTCCAGGCCAACGAGTCCGCCACCGATCAGGACAACGCGCTTGCCGAGTGGCATGTAGAACTTGCTCATGCGACGCAGCAGTTCGATATTACGGGTAATGCCGAGCACGCCGGCGCTCCACACCAGGAACCGCTGCAGCAGCGACAGCCCGCGCGATGCATCACCGCCCTCGCCGAAGAGCACACCGCGCAGCCGGTCCCCGTCAAAAACGTGATCGTGATGCTTTCCCGGTATGTCCGGCGCCGATCGAACGGCACCGGTGGCAACGACGACATGATCTGGTTTGTCAGCGACGAGACTTTCGACGGTTGCGTCGCTCCCGAGTCGCACGTCGATCGGCAGTCGCCGCACCGACTCGACGAGCCAATCGACCAGCTTGGCGTTCTCGGCATACGGCAGAGAGGCGATGCGTGCGGTTCCTCCCAGGTCTCGCTGGTTGTCATGCAGCGTTACCGTGTGTCCTCGCAGTGCGAGCACCCGCGCTGCTTCCAGCCCGGCAGGACCACCCCCGACGACCGATATTCGTTTCGGCGTCGGCGCGCGTACGTTGTCGGCGAGTGCCTGCTCCCGCCCCGTGGCAGGATTGACAGCGCAGACGATCGGTGAGCTCATGAATATCTTGCTGACACAGACGTAGCAAAAAATGCAGGGTCGAATCGATGCTTCGTCACCCGCCGCGAGTTTCCTGGGCAGGTCCGGGTCGGCGAGCAGCTTGCGCCCGATGGCCAGAAAATCAATCTTGCCGCTGCCGATTTCGCGTTCCGCGAGTTCGGGTTCCACTCGACCCACGCCGATTACGGGGACATTGACCGCCGCCTTGATGCGGTGCGCGAAATCCAGCAGGCCGCCGGGTTTGTGGACCAGCGGCGCCTCGGTAAATGCGATGCCGCTGAGGCCGTTGCCGTAAGCACTGACGTCGATCGCATCAATGCCGGCGCGTTCTGCGAGTTTCGCCGTTTCTACCGCCAGGTCAATCGTAATGCCGCCGTCGATGCGATACTCGTTCGCATCCAGTCGCAGCAAAATCGGAAATTCGGCACCAACCGCAGCGCGGACCGCCGCAACGATCTCCGTCAGCAGGCGGGCACGATTCTCGATCGAACCGCCGTACTCGTCATCGCGTCGATTGGTGTAAGGGGACAGGAACGAAGAAATCAGGTAGCCGTGCCCGCCGTGTATTTGTATCGCGTCGAATCCTGCTGCCAGGCAACGTTTTGCAGCATCGGCGAAACGCTGGATTACCTCCGAGATATCTTGCTTCGTCAGTTCGTGGAACCGGGGGCCCTTGCCGTCCGGACCGGCTGACGAGATGAAGCTGGCCATTTCCGCCTGCGTCAGCGCCTGGAACAGGTCGCCGGTGGCCGGTTTGGGAATTGACGGTACGTAGACCGGGCGGCCATGCGCAACATCATCGGCGGCGTGTTTGCCACTGTGGTTCAGCTGTGCCGCGATTGTTGCGCCGTGTTTATGCACCCTTTCCACAAGAGTCTTGAGCCCGGGAATGAAGCGGTCTTCGGAAAACCCGAGCATGCGCGGCATCGAAGCACCGTGCGGCCAGCTGACGGTACTGGTCTCGACGATGAGCATGCCGGCACCGCCTTTCGCACGTGCTTCGTAGTAGTCGTTCAGCCGCTCCGTGCAGGTGCCGTCCTCATCCGCATACATCGTCCCCATGGCTGCAAGGATTATGCGATTCCTGAGCTGTAGCTTGCCGATCGTGCCGGGCGCAAGGAGGTTTTGGTATTTCAAAGCGGCAATCGTCGTCAGGGTACGGCCGGGCTGAAGAGGCAGGTGCGGACACCGTCAAACGTGAACGGCTTCCAGTCGTCTTCAGCCTGCGACAGCCGATCCGCGACCGCGTACAGCACGGGCAAGTTGAAGGGCAGGCCAGTGTGACTGCCCGCAACCCTGATGTTTTCAGTAACTTCGTTCACCTCGTCGATACAGAAGCGCCACGGCACGAAACCGTCGCCCTCGGTGTAGATCGCAGTGGATGGCATGGACGTCGCACCCAGCTGCGCAGTCAATTTCACGAGTTTGCTCGGTTTTTCATCCGGTTTGATGCGCTCGTATATTCTGCGAATCGGCAGATCCATACTTTGTTCGTCGCTGATATTGAACGGCGTCCCTAGGTATATGACCTGCCGAATGGCGTGCGGCAGCCTGTGCGCCAGCAATCGCGCATACATGCCGCCGAGGCTGTGGCCGATCAAGCTGACTTTGCGGCCTGTGGTCTCGGCGATGCGGGTAATTCTGTCGACGAGAACCGCAAATTTTTGATCGTCGACGCCCCGGTTCTGTTCGAGTTCCCAGCCACAAGCGTCGTAGCCCAGCGATACGAGATGCTTGCGCATCGGGCTCATGAACTTGTCGTCGGACATCAACGGGGGTAACGTGATGACCGGGTGACCGTCGCCTCGCGGCGACATTTTCTCGAGCACCGTGCGATACGTGAAAAACGACGCCACCTCGAGCACGACGCGTACTTCGGTGAGCGGCGCGAACGTCGACGGGTTCGCTGTTTCGCCTGAACTTACGGTCATTTTTCACCCTCAGGGCTGCCGAACAAGACGGCTGACGGTGTCGTTGAATACGTCAGCAACAAGAATGAAGTCAAGGAAACCGCTCCGGACGACGCTGAGAGCCGCGCCGTTTCTGGATTTGACATAATCGAAACGCACCCGGCCATCTCGCAAATGCGTAATAAATCGCCGCGACCGTTCGCCGCGCCGCGGCCATCGGCACAAGTTGCCTGCCGCGGACCGGCCGCAGCCGGGCGGGGCGCCGGTGGCAATACCGTGTCACCGCGTAGCATCATGGCTGCAGAAGCTCCGGGAACCGGAATTCCGCGGGTTCTGCCGGCAATCCGATGCTGCCTGGCAAGCCCCCAAACGTGACGTCGCCATCGATTGGCGTCACCGTAATGAAACCGCGATTAAACCATCGAACATCGTCATCGATTGCTCCGCCATTGGGCTCCGACACCCGGTATCCGACGGCGGCGTCGTTGCTCCGGTCGTTCCAGGTCCAGTGCATTCGATAGAGGTTCTGTCGTGCGAGCGATGCATAGCGAATGCCCTTGATTGCGGCCACCGGCACCGGCACGTTGATATTCAGCGCAATGCCGCCTGGCAACACGTTGTCGCAACCTTGTTTTGCCGACAGTGCATCGATCGTGCGCACGACGATAGCGGCCGCTGTCGAGAACCCGTCAAGCGTGCTCCGGTAGGGAGGGTCCGCATCGCGCTCCGTCGGGTCGATGCCTGTGCTGATCGCAATTGCCGGTATACCCTCGTAGAGTGCGGCCAGCGTTGCGCCGAGCGTTCCCGAGTTGTGCACGCCTTCCTGTCCCAGGTTTGGTCCGAAGTTGGCACCCGCCACAAGGAGATCCGGCCGCTCATCCCGCAGGATCAGGTCGAGACCAGCCCTGACGGCATCGGTCGGCGTGCCGTCCACCGACCACACGTCCGGCATTTCTTGCACCACCCGGACTCGTGCGCCGATGTGGGTGTTCATCGCACCACCCTTGCCGCTTTGCGGTTCAAGCGGGCCCATCAGCGTCACGCGATGGCCGGCATCGAGCAGCGCTGCGCGGACCGACCGGATGCCGGGCGCGTTCCAGCCGTCGTCATTCGTCAACAGGATATTGAGCGAGCATTGCACAGGCGGCGTTGCCGCGGCGACGTCGGCAGCGGCAATTTCAGCGTGCGCGACGAGAAACAGGCCGGCGACGCAGGCAAGCCGGAGATGCCGGGCCCGGCGGTTCCAGTGACAGACCGGGCGCCAGACCGCCTCAGGTGCTGCAGGCCGCGTTATCGTCAATTTCGCATGGCCAGTGACCAGCAACTGCGAAAAAGCCAACAGAAACGCGGTAAAGCGCCGGAATCGACAAAAATACCGGCCTGCGAGCGAGGTTTTCGGGGACACGAGGCTGTTTGCGGCCGTACCACCCGCCCGCCGCTCTGGCAGCACGGTCGCGGCCGCGCACACCCACGACGGCCGGGTCTTCGTCCCCGCCCCCGGGGTCGGACTGGGATTCACGGCGTCAATCAACGGGATGCCTCATGCGGTCGATGATGACGGGAACCTGGGTTGCCGGGAACATCAGGAAATAGACGTACCCTGCGATCACGACATTGCCTTCGGGCAGCACAAGCGCCAGGACGATTGAGAACAGGCTGAACGCACAGGCAATCGCCCAGGCGTGCACCCGCAGTCGGGTGCGACGACATTCAACTTCGTTCAGCGCCAGCGTATCTGCATTCCGAATCGCCGCACTGTAGAGCAGGCTGACGAGTAACGACATGGCCGAGAAACCGCCTGAATAAAAAAGCAACATGTCGCGCAACTGGCTCTCTGATTCGATTTCAAAACTTGCAGCGAAGTAGCCATCGCTGAGCGTCGCGTAAAATTCCTCGAACATGATTCGCAGCGGATATACGTACACGAGCAGGACAAAGATCAGCGCCAGGCTCAGTACCAGCGTTTGGCGATTCTCCAGTCCGTAGCGTCGGCTCCATACCCGGTGCTGCAGCCAGAACATCATGATGATCGCAAAGCTGGTTGCAAAACCCGGAATCCGTTTGATCGCGACCATCATTTCGTCGTAATTCGTCGGAATCTCGTCGAAGGAAATAACGAGCATGGTCAGCACGAATGCGAACGCCGCGTCAATGAACGTATCGAGGCGGGTTACCTCCAGCCCACGCAATCGAAAGTTGCTTTCAACGGTGAGTCGGTCCAACTCGGCCTGTGTCCACAACTTGCTGGCGGCGGCATGCGTGCTCATCGCCTCACCCGGGGAGCCACGTACACGAACATCGTCAATAGCCCGCTGGCTTGATTGCGGTCCGGCCGAGATGTCGACAGGGTTTCTCTAACTACGGTCATTTGCCGATGCCCGAAGAAAGACGGTAGCGCCGCGTGCAATTGTCTCGAGTATCCTGATGTCCTTGATCGATTCGGGATCCACGGCCAATGGATCCCGGTCCAGGATGACGAGATCGGCCTGCTTGCCCGTAGTGATCGAGCCCTTGCGATCTTCCTCGAAGTATTGCCAGGCGGCCGTCTGCGTTATCGCGTTGAGTGCATCGCGAACGCTGGCGCGTTGATGCGCGCCGAGCACGAACCCGCTGCGTGTCTCGCGGTTTACGGTCGCCCATACGAGCCGCATCATGTCCGGTGGCACGATAGGCGAATCGTTGTGGATCGTGTACGGTACGCCACGATCCTCCGCCGAACGAATCGGACTGATATTCAGCGCGCGCTCGTCGCCGAAGCTCGCTCGATGCCAGTCGCCCCAGAAGAAGGGGTGAGCCGAGAAGAAGGAGGGTACACAGCCGAGTTCGCTGGCCCGATCGAGCTGGTCTTCGCGCATGAGCTGCGCGTGGATAATGACGGACCGATGGTCGGGCAATGCGGTTTTGTCGAAGGCGTCTTCGACGCCGTCCATCATCAGGTCGATGGCGGCATCGCCGTTGGCGTGCACAAGTATCGGCACTGCGTTGCCGAGCAGGACTGCCGCGATGGACTTGTAGGACTCCGGGTCCAGCGTCGGATACGCGACGTAGTCGGGGTCGGCGCCTTCGGGGCCTTCCGCATACGGCTCGCTGAGCCAGGCGGTGCGACCCTGCGGCGATCCGTCCAGCGAGAGCTTTGCACCGGCAACGCGGTAGCCGTGCGTGTACGTACTTTCGCTTCGAAACTGTTCGACAGCCTGCAGCGGATATTGGTTGAGGACCGGGTAGGCTGCAACGTCGATCGGGAGCGGCTGTTTCTGTGCGATCGACTTGAAGAATGCGATGCTGTCGGGGCTCACCGACGCGTCCTGCGCCGTCGTGATGCCGAAGCTGGCGTAATACCCGGCAGCCTTGCGCAGCTGGGACTCGAATTCTTCGGGGCTGCCTTTGGCCAGCTGACCCATGACGGCATAGGCGGCGGTCTCTTCGAGCACGCCGTTTGGCTCCTGGCTGGCCCCGGTCCGGCGTATGATGCCGCCCGGCGGGTTGGTGCTGCTTGCGTCGATGCTCACGGCATCCAGCGCCGCGGAATTCGCTACCGCAAGGTGCCCGGAGACGTGCAGGATGCCGACCGGGTGTTCGGTCGACACGCGATCAAGGTCCTCGCGGGTCGGGTGGCGACGCTCTTCGAGCAACGAATCATCGTAGCCGTAGCCCATGACCCACGCGCCCGGCGGTATTTCATTCGCGACAATGTCGGCGCGCAGCTGCTCGACGATATCCTCGATCGATACGACAGGACCAACCGGCGGAGGCGACAGGTTGACGAGGCTCAACAGGCGCGCGGTAAATCCGAAGTGACCATGCGCATCGATCAGGCCGGGGAGCAACGCCTGGCTACCGAGCTCCTCGATGCGGGTGTCGGGGCCGATCAGCGCCTCCGCCTCTTCATCATCGCCTACGAAAACGATCCTTTCGCCGCGGATTGCGACTGTTTCGGCGCTCGGTTGGCCGGGGTCCATTGTGAGTATGCTGCCGCCCCGGAAAACCCTGTCGGCGTATTCCCCGTCGGGCAGCGCGGGTTCGACCGGTTGTTCGCAGCCCGCCAATACCGCAATCGTGATCAGTCCGAGGCACGTCGTCGACATCGGGGCGATAGTCATGACGGATCGCCCGCGCCGCTGAATCGCGCTTCCGAGCGCTGTTTCAAAGCTTCGGCCAGTCGATTGAAATTCTTGAGTACCCAGCCGCCCTGGCTGCGATAGAGTTTGCCCGCAATCCAGCCGTCAAACGTATCGCTGGTCTGGTAGCTGCAGCGGTGATCGTCGATCGGGGTCACCTTCTGCGTCCGATACGCATTGAAAACGGACTTGTGCAGCATTTTCGGCAGGCGCCAGGCAACTTCGCGCGGTGGGTTGAAGATTTCGAGCACGAAACTTTGCTTCATCAGCTTGTCACCACGCGGAATGTACAGGTCGACACCGGACCCGATTTCGAGCGTAGACTCGGCACGCACGGTAAACGGGTTCCATTCCGGGTAGCCGTCGAGGTCCGTCAGTATGTCCCAGACAATATCCGCCGGCGCGTTGATGACGACCGGCTGCAAAGTTATCGTGTGCGTCGACATGCGAACCCGGCGGCCCTGCTATTACCAGGGCGCTTCAGTACCGCCATCGAGTTCGATGACTTTGCCGCTGATCCACGATGCCGCGGGCGACGCCAGAAACACCGCCAACGCCGACACGTCGTCGACCTCGCCGAGGCGCTTCAGCGGTATCGCCGCGACGATATGGTCGCGCATCTCGGGCGTCATGTACTTCGTCAGCGCCGCGGTCGCGATCGGGCCGGGTTCAATTGCGTTGACGCGTACATCGGGCGCGAAGTCCTGCGCAAGCAATCGTGTCATATGGCTGACGGCCGCTTTAGCTGTGCCGTAGGCGCTGAATTTCCTCTGCCGCAGTCGCGCGGCCATTGAAGAAATGTTGATTATGCTGCCGTCGTTTGCGTTCTTGAGATGTGGCAGTGCGGCGCGCGACAGATCGAACGCGGGCACGACGTTCCACGTGAGCGTCGCCTCGAAATCGCCGGCGCTCGTCTTCAGCGGATCGTTCGGCCCGGCGCCGCCGGCGTTGTTCACGAGGATCGAAAGCCCCCCGAGTTCAGCGACACACGTGTCCACGAGTTCCTGGCGCGCGGCCTCGGACGCAACGTCACAGCTTACTGCCAGCGATTTTTGACCCAGGTCGCGAATGGCAGCGGCGACGGTGTCGACATCCTTTTTGGTCCGGGATGCGCAAACGACATCGGCGCCGGCTTCGGCCATGGCCAATGCGATACCCTTGCCAATGCCGCGTCCGGCCCCCGTTACCAGCGCCGTGTGTCCGTCCAGGCGGAATTTACTGGCGATGCTCATGGTCGTTTCCCCTGACAGGATGTAGAATTTATTTTGCGTAATTGTGAGACAATCTTATCAACGAGAGGGCAAATAAACAACGCAGATAGTTATTATATTCGTAGTAACAATGACAAAATGATACGAAAATGAATCCGACAGACCCCAACTGGCATTCCGCAATAGAGCCCCCCCGCGCGGTCGCTGACGCGGCCGATATCGACTGGGACCAGACCAGCGACCTCGTCGTTGTCGGCTGGGGCGCGGCCGGAGCCGCGGCGGCGCTCGAGGCCCGCGAGCACGGCCTGCAGGTACTGGCACTCGATCGTGCCAAAGGGGGTGGCGCGACGGCGTTGAGTGGCGGCGTCGTGTACGCGGGCGGCGGCACGAGCACCCAAAAGGAAGTTGGCGAAGCGGATACGCCCCAGGCGATGTTCGACTACCTGAGCCTCGAGACCCAGGGCGTCGTCAGCGACGCCACGCTGATGAAGTTTTGCGAGGACAGTCCTGGCAACATCGATTGGTTGAAGGATCACGGCGTGAGATTTTCAGGGCCGGTCTGGAAGAAGAAAACGTCGTACCCGAACGTCAAGTATTTTCTCTATCACTCCGACAATTCACTGTTGCCGAGATACCGGGCCGTCGCCAGGCCGGCTGCGCGCGGCCATCGTGGCGTCATCCGGAAAGGAAGGAGCGCGGTCAATCTAGGCGTCTCGATCATCGGGCCGATGACGGCCTCGGCGCTTGCCAAAGGTGTGCAGTTGCACACCAAGACAGAGGTCCGGCAGCTGGTCGTCGACAAAGAGGGTCGCGTCATCGGCGTCAAAGCCCTGCAGCTCGTCGCCGGCTCCGACGAGTACCGGCGCCACGACCGGTATCTCTGGCTTGCCACACTTGTCGGCAAGGTGTATCCGTTCTTTCTTCCGGGCGGACGATTCGCGAAAAAACTCGCTCGCCGCTACTCGGCGAAAGCCGCCGCCATCGAAGCCGACCAACGTCACGTTCGATTCTACAGGGCACGGCGCGGCGTTGTGCTCAGCGCGGGCGGCTTTATCTTCAATCGAAAAATGGTGGATTACTATTGCCCGAAGTTTCGCCGCGGTATGCCGCTGGGAACGCCCGCCGACGATGGCGGCGGGATCCGGCTGGGTGAAAGCGTCGGTGGCAGGACGGATCGCATGGAGCACGGCACGGCATGGCGTTTCATAAATCCGCCGCTGGCCTGGTCGCAAGGGATCATCGTCAATGCCAAAGGGGAGCGTTACGTCAATGAATCCTGCTACGGTGCGACCATCGGTGATGCGATGGTCGAGCACAATGGAGGCAAAGGCTGGTTGATCCTCGATGCCAGGCTCGTCTGGCAAGCCTGGCGACAAAGCACTCCGCGGCAGGTCCTGCCGTTCCAGTGGCAGCTTGCGGCTCTGAACATGTTGTTCGGCAAGAAGAAATTTTCGACCATTGACGACCTGGCCAAGCATTACGGATTCGACAGGGATACGCTTGCGGCGACGATCGATGCCTACAATCGAACAAGCGAAGGCGCGCAAGAGGATGCTTTTGGTAAGGCGCCCGAAGATATTCCGGGACTCGAGGCACCGTTTCACGTCATCGACGTATCGCTGGACGCGAGACTGCTGCCGTGTACGGTGCTGACGATGGGTGGTCTCGTGATCAATGAGGAAACCGGCGAGGTCCGGCGGGACGACGATTCCGTGATCAGTGGACTTTACGCCGCGGGACGGACGGCCGTCGGCATCCCGTCAAACCTCTACATGAGCGGATTGTCAATTGCCGACTGCATTTTCTCGGGCCGGCGAGCGGCGCGCCACGCGGCCGGTGTGCACTAACGCCCGCTGTTAATGCGAAGCTATTGCTGCGCGTCGTCGTCCGCGCACACATCGCCCAGCGGTACCGTCGTCTCGCAATCGTAAGTGAGTCGCCCGCGATGACCGAGCTGGCGATCGAGATAGTCGAGCAATGCCGGCGGCGCCATTCCGGGTGCCGCATCCTGCTGCAGTGATTCCAGCGACCTCGGGAAGTCTGCCCAGTCTCTCGGCGCCCGCCATCCGGGAGGCGGCATGATCGTAGAGCGCGTGCCGCTGACGGGATAGATGGCCCGCCAGTCACGAATCTTAGTGGCCAGTCTTTTGACGACATCCGGGAATTGATCCGCCAGGTTGCTGAACTCGTAGGGATCCTCGCTGATCCTGTACAAATGATTGACGACCCTGGACGTCAGCTGATCCTGTTCCACTTCCTGGATCAGTTTCCATTCGTCATTGAAAATCGTCAGGTTGAACTGGCCGTAATTTGGCGTCTCGGATGCAAAAAAAACGAATTCCTTGCGCGGCGCGGGACGCCCTTCGAGGATCGACGGCAGCAGACTCCTGCCGTCCAGCGGGAAGCGACTCCCCGTTTCGATTCCGGCGGCGTCGGCCAGGGTCGGAAACACGTCCATGACCGTCATGACGTCAGTGAGTTGCTTGCCGCGTGGTACCCGAGCGGGCCAGCGCAACACGGAAACGACTCGAATTCCGCCTTCAAAGACTTCGCCCTTGCCGCCGCGGAGCGGCGCATTGTCAGCGCCGCCAACGGAGTATGCGGCACCGCCGTTGTCGCTCATGAAAAAAACGATCGTGTCGTCAGCGAGCCCCTCATCGTCGAGGGTATCGAGCACCTGGCCGATCGCCTGGTCCATGGCGTCGACGACGGCCGCGTACAACGGCCGTGCGCTCGGCACACCGCGGTCTCTGGCGCGCTGACGCGTCAGGTCGGTTTGTTTGCTGCGCGCCGGCTCGAGATCGGTGTTGATGTCCCGGTACTTTTCCACCAGGTCGTCCGGAGCGGCCAGCGGCGTGTGCGGAGCCAGAAACGGCAGATAGATAAAAAACGGCCTGTCTCGGTCACGCTCCCGAATGTAGCGTGACACTTCATCCGCAAGCAGAAATGTTTCGTAGCCCTGATCGTCGATGGTCTCGCCGTTTCTTTGGAAGTCGGTGCCTCCCTGGTTCGCGAACGGCGGAAAATAGCCGACTTCGGTATGCAGGTGCCCGTAAAAATGCTCGAAGCCGCGCTCGTTGGGATGAAATCCCTGTTGTGAGTGGCCGAGATGCCACTTGCCGACGATCGCAGTCTGATATCCGTCAGCCAGGAAGCTTTCCGACATGAAGCGCTCGTCCGGATGAATGCCGATCGAGTCCCACGGCAGAATGACACCGTACGCGACACCTAGCCGCATGGGATTTCGTCCGGTCATTAACGCTGCCCGCGTTGGCGAACAAATGGGCGTCGTGTAGAAACGATTGAGTTCGATGCCTTCGGACGCCAGTCGATCGAGCGACGGTGTGTCGATATCGCCGCCGTGGAAGCCGACATCTCCCCAGCCGAGATCATCCGCGACGATCACGACGACATTGGGTTTACCGTCGGCGTGGCACGCCAGCGCAAACACGCTTGTTAACAGTACCAATAATTGGCGCACGTGAGCCTCCATTGCATGCTCTCGAGTTTGGCGATCCCGAAACCACAGGATTCTGCATGTCTAGCGCTACGCCGGCTCAGTGCTGCAGGCCTACTGGCCGGGCGCGCCCGGAATTCCTGCCACGTAAAGTCCCGCCGTCATACCGCCGTCGATGACCAGCTCGGAGCCGTTACAATACGAGCTGTCGCTAGACGCCAGGAACAACACGGCAGCGGCAATTTCGGCAGGTTCGCAGCCGCGCTGTTGTGGAACAAACCGGAATCGAGTCGCAAGGTCCTCCTGCGACAGCCCCTGCGGGTTGGTCATAGGCGTATTGACACCGCCCGGCATTACGCAATTGACACGGATACCGTAGGGTCCGAGCTCCAGGGCCGCAGTTCGGGTGAGCCCGCGAATCGCAAACTTGCTTGCCGCGTAAGCACCGGTGCCGTTGTGCGGCAAGACCGCAGACGATGATGACAGGTTCACGATAGCGCCTGAGCCCGCGCTTTTCATCGTCGGGATGACCGCGCGCAATCCCAGAAAGCTGCCTGTGACGTTGATATCGAGCAACTTGCGGAACAACACGGGATCGGTGTCTTCCAACGTGGCGAACGCGAGGATTCCTGCGTTGTTGACCAGTACGTCGATGCGACCCGTGTCGGCCAGCGTGCTGTCGACCACCTTTTTCCAGCCATTTTCATCGGATACGTCGAGGTAAACCTTTGTTGCCCTGTCGCCGATGCGTCGTGCCGTCTTATCCAGGTCCTCGTCAAGAATGTCAGTCAGGACGACAGTGGCACCAGCCGCGGCCAGCGACTCCGCAACGGCGGCACCGATGCCCCGCGCGGCGCCCGTGACAATCGCCGTCTGGCCTTCGAGCTTTTTGATTTCACTCATAGCTGCTTCGCCACCGTGCGCGCGGCTGAGAAGAAGCACACCCGGAGTGACCGACCGCACCCGGTTTCCTGTTGCTCGATTTTGCGGATCCAGGCCGAGAATGCGCGCTGGTCTCTCGTCCAATCATCGTCGACAGCCGCTGCTTGCAGCCGCGCTGCGACGCCATTATTGGCACAAAGCGGCAGCGGAATCAAAGGCCGGGAAGCCGACATTCGCAGGCCGTCCCGCCGTCTCGCTTTAGCTAGAAATAAATCACGGTGTCTAAGAAACATTTTATAATCAAATAGTTATACAGGTAAGCAATATCTTGCAAATGCGAGATACCTGTGTATAATGCTCGTCAATGCTCTCACACAGTTACAGGAGTAATGACCATGAGCAAGTTCGAAGAGATGAAGAAGAACGTAGCGGTTCGCGGCAAATCGCTGCTCGCCGCGGTTGCCGACATCCTCGAGTCGGTTACGAAGCAGAACATCGCGTTCGCCAACGAGTTCGCGGGATTTGCCGTTGAGCAGGTTCGTCTGCCGACGCAGGCTGACGGTCTGGCCGATTATCGGAGCCGCAGCAAGGCTGCCTATGCGAAGCTGGGCACGACGCTGAAGCATCACGGCAAAGACCTTATTGCGGTGGTCCGTGAAGTCCCGGGCCAGGTAAAAGGCGCATTGAAAGCGGAAGCGCAAGCCCCGACGCACGCAAAAAAGGTTGCCAAGAAGTCAACCAGGAAGGCAAAGAAGCTCCAAGGGAAAGCAGCGTAGCGCCACTGCTTTAATTTAATGTTGCTCAAGGCGCAAGGGGCCGGTGCAAGTTTTTGCACCGGCCTTTTCTTATCTGGTCGGATAAAGGATGATCGCTCGCCAATCGGTTTCAAAAAAATGCAGCGCTACTCCGAGTCATCGAGCGTCGACAGAAACAGCTCGCGAATCTTCGGCTTTGGTATTTTCCCGGCCGGATTCCGCGGCAGCGGATCCTCGACGATCGCAATGATCTTCGGGATCTTGTAGGCCGCCAGGTGTTTGCCAAGGAAGTCCTCAATCTCTGCGGCATCGGTTGACTCGCCGTCACGCAGCCGCACCATGGCGACGAGTTTCTCGCCGAGACGATCGTCAGGAATACCGAATGTGACGTCTTCGAGAATCGACGGGTGCTCGGACAAGACGCGTTCTATCTCCGCGCAGTAAATATTCTCGCCGCCGGATATCACCATGTCGGTTTGCCGGTCCACGATGTAAAGACGCTGCTCCTCGTCGAGATAGCCGACGTCGCCGGTGCGGAACCAACCGTCCTTGAAGCACTCGGCGTTGGCCTCCGGCCGGTTGTCATAGCCGGACATCACGGTCGCGCCGCGAACGCAAATCTCGCCCGTTTCCTTGGTACCCGCCCATTTGCCGTCGTTTTTCATGATTCGGATTTCTGACGTGGCGACGGCCTTGCCGGCACTGGATGGCAAGGCGAGGAATTCTTCGCCGATTGTTAAGGCGATCGCGCCGTTCGTCTCGGTCATCCCGTAGCCGGTGCCGATAACGGCGGCGGGAAACGCCTTCTTGAGCGCGTCGAGCAATGGTACCGGGGTCGCCTGGCCGCCAATGGACAGTGCGGACAGCGAGGACAGGTCATATTTCTCACGGTCCTTGACCTGCAACAGGTCCCAGTGCATCGTCGGCACGCCCGGAAACACCGTGATTTTTTCGCGTTCAATGAGCTGCAATGTCGATTCAGCGTTCCAGCGACGCATGAGAACGACCTTGCCACCCTGCGCCAGGCTCGGTAAAAGCACGGAGTGACAGCCGCTGACATGAAACAGCGGAAACATCAGCAGCGTGCAGGTCTGCGGACGGTTGGCTGCCAGTGTCTGCAGGTCGATGCCGAGTAGCGCCGCCATCTGCGCACCGATCAACGCGTTCGAAAACTGGTTCGTTTTCAGCGCTGTCATGACCCCGCGATGAGTCAGCACCGCGCCCTTGGGCCGGCCGGTGGTCCCCGACGTGAACAGGATCAGTGCGGGATCTTCAGGGTCGCAGGCCGTGGTCTGCAATTCCATGTTGCCTGCGGCAGCCAGGATGCCGTCGAGAAATCCGCTGCCTTTCTCGTCGCCCTCAGGCACGTCTGTTACGAGGCGCGGAATATCGGCGGCCGTCGTGTCATCGAGGCCTTCGGCGCAGCGTCGGTCGGTAACGGCGAGCGTGCAACTGGTGGACTCGAGGCAATAGGCGATTTCGCCGGCTTTGCCGCGGCTGTTGACCAGTACGGCGACGGCACCTAACGACGTGATGGCCAGGAATGAAACGATCCATTCGGGCGCGTTGCGCATGACGATGGCCACGCGGCTGCCGCGACGGATATCATACTTATCCCGAAGGTGGGCCGCCAATGTCGCTGCTTGCGCAGTTGCGTCCGAGTACGTCAGACGGCGCCCCTCGTAGACGACGAGGGTCTTGTCGGCAAAGTGCGGCAATGTTTCGTAAAGGCTGCTGAGGTAGGCCGGCGTATCGCGAAATACGCGGCACGGAACGCCGTTCACCTCGATCTGCACGAATTCAAACGGGCCGCCCGGCCCGGTCAGTTTCTCGATGATACTGTCTGTCATGGCTGTAGTAGTCCGGGTTCGTCGGCAGCGCCTGCCGGTAAAAGACACAAATCGCAGTCAATTTAGCAAAAATGATGCGAGATTGCTCATTTTCCCGCTAAAATATCGCGAAATGCGTAATTTTTTAAGACAGAACTACGAATTCGCCTGTGCTCAAAAGGCCCGTAGCATGCAGAAACATCGCTTAGGCGCCTCCCACGCACTGGTGTTTCTATTGCTGTCATCCTGTGCCACCGATCATGCCTACCGGGCACAGCTGTACCGCACGGAAGGCGGCATTCCGCATATCGTTGCACCGGATTTTGCCAGCATGGCGTATGGTACGGGCTACGCAGCCGCAGAGGACAATATCTGCCTGCTGGCCCGGCATTTCCTGCGACTGCGCGCACGCCTGTCGCAGCACTTCGGTCCCCTCGACGGCAATCTCGACAGTGATTTTTTCTACCAGCTCATGATCGACGAGGGCCGCTATTCACTCGACGCCGACCCCGAATTCGAAGTGATGTTCCGTGGGTACGCGGCGGGGTACAACCGCTACCTGCGGGATACCGGCGTCGAAAACCTGCCGGACCCCGGCTGCAGGGGTGCAGGCTGGGTGCGAGAGATTACTGCGCAGGATTCACGGAATGCGCACCTCAATCCGTTCTTCCTCGCGGCTTTCAAGGACATGGTGATTGCGGCGCAACCGCCCGGCGACGGTGCTGGCGCCGGCCCGGCGGAGCCACTGGCGGCCGGCGTGGCGGATCGAATAACAGCAACGTATTTCACCAAGGGCAGCAACGGCGTGGCGATCGGCCGTCAGGGTGCGGCATCCGGCAAGGCCTTGTTGTTCGCCAATCCTCATCTCGAATGGCGCCCGGACCTGCGGCTCTATCCAATGCACCAGATCATTCCCGGCGTGATCAACCTGCTGGGCGCCAACCTGTTCGATCGTGCCAGCGTAGGGTTCGGCACAAACGGCTACATCGCCTGGACCAATACGGTGTCGACGGCCCGGCGATTCACGTTTTACCAGCTGGAGCTCGTTCCCGGTGACCCCGAAAGCTACCTGTTCGACGGCCAGCCGAGAAAGATGCGACGTCATCAAGTGACCGTTCCCGTCAAGAGCGACGGCGGTGCCGTGACGAACCAAACTCGCGTTTTCTTCAAGACGCATTTTGGCTACCTGATTGGCAGCTTCCCGTGGAATCACGACGTTGCCTTTGCATTGCGGTTGACCGACGAGGAGAACCGTGCCGTCAATGGCGCAACCAGCCAGTCCTACCAGGCCCAGACCGTGCGCGAACTGCTCGAGGTGCATCGTCGCCACCAGTACACCACGGTCAACCTGATCGCAGCCGATTTGCACGGAGAAGTTCTGTACGGTGACCTCGGAGCCGTTGCCAACCTGAGCAACCAGCAGCTCGACGCTTGCCGCCAGGCATCGGGCAGAGCGCTTGATGGGTCGCGATCCGACTGCCAGTGGCAGGACAGTGCTGATGCGGTGGCCGCGGGCATCCTGCCGCCGTCTTTCGCCCCATACCTGATTCGCGACGATTTCGTCACCAATTCCAACGACAGCTACTGGCTGGCTAACCCGTCCGCACCGATTGCAGGCATCGCCGACATCTACGGCAGGATCGCGACCGAGCGAACCTTGCGCACGCGTTCCGGCCTGCAGATGGTGCTGCAACGATTGGCGGGGTCCGATGGCAGGCCTGACCGCGGTTTCACGCTCGACACCCTGGTTGGCGTCCTGATGAGCAACCAGAGCATGGCCGGCAATCTTATCCGGAATGACCTGGTGACACTGTGTACGCTGAATCCGCAAGTCATGCTCGCCGATGGCGATCAGGTTGACCTTACGCCCGCATGCCGGGTGCTCGCCGAATGGGACGGGCACGCAAGCGTGGACAGCCGTGGCGCCCACCTGTTCCGCGAGTTCATGCGTGAAGCCAATGCTCTCGCAGGCCCCACCTCCTGGCCGCGGGTCCTGCCGGCCTCTTTGGATTACGAGGTTTCGTTCGACCCGCAGCGGCCGGTCGCAACACCCTACGGATTACGGACGGACGCCAATCCCAATGCCCTGATCGCACTCGCGAGGGCGACACAGAAACTGGACGCGGCGGCGATCGACCTGGACGCGCGCCTCGGCGATATTCAGGGTGTCTGCCGCAACGACGCGTTCATTCCACTGGGCGGTGGCCCCGAGATCGAAGGCGTATTCAACAAAATGGAGTTCGACTTCGCCGGCGCGGCGGGCTATCCAGAGGTTACGGGCTCCAGCGGCAGCTGGTACATGGCAACCGAACTCTCGGATGATGGTCCCAGCGCAAAAGGCATCCTCAGCTATTCAGTCTCCGCCAACCCGGAATCGCCACATTACTCGGACATGACCCGGCGCCTGTCCGAAAACGAGTTCCTCGACCTGCCGTACACGGAATCCGAAGTCCGGGCCGCGGCACTTGAATCAAGGACCCTGGTCGAGGGCGTCGGCAATTGCAGGGACGACCGCTGGCGGCGATTCGCGAGCCTCAATTTCGACGACGAACATCACTGTGTCCGGTATTTCAAGGATCTCGCGGCAAAGCGCCTGGTCGACTTCGCAACCGCCCGCTGAGTTCGCCGGCACAGCTGCTGGTTGTAAGCGTCCAGTCGTCTTTTCTAACGCGTCCGGTTTTCATACAGCTGCGCTTCATATACCCGACCGGCCGCATAGTAAAACGCCATCCCCAGCAAATAAGTCACCATTCCGGCCAGGAGTCCGTAACGAATCGCCGACTTTCCGAAGAATGGGAGCAGCGCGTCCGAGATAATGCCGACCAGGACAGGACCGAGGCCGAAACCCAGCAGGTTCATGAACAACAGCAGCACCGCACACGCAAGCGTCCG
This sequence comes from Gammaproteobacteria bacterium, assembly GCA_029864095.1. Lineage (GTDB taxonomy): Bacteria > Pseudomonadota > Gammaproteobacteria > Steroidobacterales > Woeseiaceae > UBA1847. The sequence continues at coordinate 51,936 of JAOTUB010000002.1, forward strand.
TTGGCCCGGCGCGACGAGTGCCTGCACCGCTACATACGTTGGTGCAGCCCACCAGCTGCCGACGAACGCGGCGACGGCGTAGATCAGCACCGACACGGGTAACACGAATTGTCCGAGTTGAAACACATGTTGCTCAGGCCATACAAGAAAAAGAGACATCAGTGGCAACGAAACCAGCAGGCTGAGCGCCGGTACCCATACGCGCCACTTCTTGTCCCTGCGGCTGAGGCGGTCACAAAGCCAGCCGCCGAACAGCGACCCGATCAGCCCGGCGCTGGTCGCAACAACGCCGACAATCATGCCGGCCTGGACAAGGCTCATGCCGTAAACCCGAATCAGGAAGCTCGGGGTCCAGTAGCCGAGGCCGTAGCCGGCCATCGCCGCAAAACTGCAGCCAAGGATCGTGTATCGCATGGCAGGCAGCCGCCACATCTGCTGCATCGTCTGCCACATGTTTGTATCAACAGGAGCGGACTTATGAACGGCATCCCAGGCGCCACGCTGCGGTTCCTTGATCGTGAAACGTATAAGGAGCGCGAGCAACAGGCCCGGCGCCCCTACGACGACGAACGCCATCCGCCAGCCGAAGCTCTGAGCGATGTAGGCTCCGCCGACCAGAGCCAGCAATGAACCAATAAAGGTTGCACTGGAGAATATCGCCATCGCCGTTGCCCGATGCTCGGGCGCGTAGTAGTCGTTGACCATCGATTGCGAAGGCGGAACACCTCCTGCTTCACCGACGGCAACGCCGATGCGTACGAACAGCAATTGCCAGAACGTTGCCGCGAACCCGCACAGCACCGTCATCAGGCTCCATGTGCCCGCGGCGATGGCGAGAATATTCCGGCGGACGCTGCGGTCAGCCAACGCTGCGATGGGAATCGCGAGCGTCGCGTAGAACAGTGCGAACGCGAAGCCGTAGAGCAGCCCCATCGCGGTATCGCTGACACCGAACTCGGCCTTGACCGGCTCCACGAGAATGGCCAGCAGCTGTCGGTCGATGAAGTTGAAGACGTAGGTGACGGTCAGCACGGCGAGTGCGTAATTCGCGTGACCCCTGCTTATTGGCATGACGCTCCCCCAAGAAAAAGCCGGCCTCAAGAGGCCGGCTTTCTGGCAATCCGCGAGTACCGGACGCGGCCTACTCGTAGCGGTAGATCAGGTCGAGCCCGTAAGTTGCGGGTTCGCCGACCTGACCTACGTTCAGGCCGATTGATGGGCCGTAGTTGAACGAAAAGGCGTTATAGTCGTCGTCGGTCAGGTTGCGACCCCAGATTCCGATACTCAGCGATCCGTTGCCGAACGCAATTTCGTTCAGTGCCAGCCTGGCGTTGATCAGTGTACGCTCATCCTGAGGCCGTTGCTGGAAGACTACCGGCGTGTCCGGAATGCTGTCACCGTCGGTATCGTATTGGGCGGAGTTCAATGCGATGGAATACCCTTCCTCCTGCCAGACCCCGTTGATATTGAACTGCAACAGACCGTTCGTGAGCTCGGCAATCGTCCAGTCCGCATTGAAGGTGAGCTGCGTATCCGGATTCGATCGCTTCGCGAGTTCCGTCGTCTGCAGAACGGCACCACCACCGGCCTGGCTGACGAAGACTGGCGGGAATTCCTCGAAGTCCCCGTCGGTCAGCGCAAGGTTAAGCGACAGCAACAGGTTGTCGGTCGGGAGCAGGGTGAACTCCACCTCGAGCCCGGTCCGGTCGGCCTTACCGGCATTCGAAGTCTTGCTCGTCACGGTACCGTCAGGCCGTGCAAGGACGGTGGAGACCTGCAGGTCGTCGTAGGTGTAGGCGAAGTAGGTGGCGTTGAGGCGTGCGCGCCCGTCCCAAAGGTCCGACTTTATGCCGACTTCAAAATTGTCGATGGTTTCCTCGTCGAACTGGTCGGCCGTGTCGTCGACATCGTTGAATGCCTCGCCATTGAAACCGCCGCTACGATAGCCCGTCGAATAGGTGATGAAGCCATTGACGGTATCGGAAAAGTTGTAGGCGAGCGTCAGCTTGCCGCTGGTATTGGTAAAATCCTTGCTGAACGAGCGGCCGAATACGTTGGCATCCTCAGGTTGTGAGCCGGCATCGGCGTTGTCGGCATAAGTCACCGCCGGGCTTTGACCGGCAAAAATTGGCCCAAAGAAACCGAACGGATTGGCCGAAGAACGCCAGAGGTAGGTTATGTCCTTTTCTTCCCTCGTATAGCGTATGCCGCCCGTAATGGAAAAGGGGCTGTCGACGGTCGGGAACCACGTGCCCTGTGCATAGAGCGATGACGCCGTCGTCTGGTTCTCGTAGTCAGCGGCCGACGTGAATGCAATCGGGAAGAGTGCCGTCGAATTGTTCTGCCGCTTGCCTTCGTCATCGTAATAATAAAGGCCGACGGCGTATTCGAGTCTGTCGGTGGTGCCGACCATTTGCAGTTCCTGGCTGAACTGTTCGTGATCGGTGACCTGGAAGGTCGAAAACGTTTCGGCACGGCCGCGCGCATTGATTGCGTTGACCAATGCCTGGCCCGTCGCAAACTCAGTAGCCCCCGGAATCGCCGGTGAAACGCTGTCGAAAAACAGCCCGCCGATCGTCAACAGTGTGAGGTCCGCAATAACGCCGTTCGTCAGGCCGCCTGCGCCCGGGCGCACCGAATTGTCGATGCCGTCGAGATCGGATTCGTTGCGGTTGTCTGTCTGCCGGAAGCCGGTGGTCGACTTGAATTCGACGTCACCGAACGCGCCCATGTCATCCCGGTTCCAGGTCAGGATCAGCGAATGGCCGTCGATTTCGTTGTTTGAAACGTGTGCCGAGTCGGCGGATCCGAAGTCCTGGCGCAGGGATGACCGGTCGCGCGTGAATTGGGCGCGGCCGGCGGCGTTCCATTCCAGGTAGTCGGTAATCCACTGGTTGTATTGTTGCACCTCTGGCGCGAAGAAAGCGGGGCCGAGGAATGGCAGGAATTGTTGCGTCTGCGTTAGCGCAGCTACGCGGTCGGCGTTGCTGTTGATACTTACATTCGTCGGAAAACCCGGTGCCGCAAGTACACCGGCGCCGAACGGGTTCATACCGACGTTCTGGATTGCCTGTGTATTCTCGTTGTCGATCTCCGTGTGATCGAAGGCGTAGTCCGCGCGAAAATTGTCGCTGGGCTCCCAGCTCGCGGCAAAGCGATATCCGAGCCGGTCAATGTTTTCGAATCCGGGCGAATTGGGATTGGTGTTCTTGTACAGTTCGTCGCGCTCGCGTTTTTGCACCGAGAACGCGGTCGAAAAGGTCTCACCGATGGCCGGCAGGTCAAGGCGCAAGCGATATTCCTGCAGGCCGTCACTGCCAGCCGTCGCCTGGCCCTTGAAGTTCAGCTCGCCAGCCGGTCGCTTGGTGATGAAATTGATCGCGCCACCCGTGGAATTTCGCCCGTAAAGGGTCCCCTGTGGCCCGCGAAGAATCTCGACGCGCTGCAGGTCGAACGAGTCAACACCCAGGCCGGTCGCCTTGCCGAGATAGACGCCGTCAATGTAAATGGCGTTCGCGGGATCGATCGACAGGTTGTTCGGGCTGCCCGCGCCGATACCACGAATGTTGACGGAGATATTGCCGCGCGAGGACGGCGCTTCGTAGCCGGTCAGTCCCGGCGACGAGGAGAACATATCCTGGATGTTCTTGATGCCGCGGTCTTCGATCATCGTCTCCGACAACGCGGTAATCGAGATCGGTACTTCCTGCAGGTTTTCCTCGCGTTTCTGCGACGTGACGACAATTTCTTCGATTGCGTAGGACGGCTCGGAATCCTGGGCAACAGACGGCAGCGGGGCAACGATTGCCAGCGCGCTGAATATCGCAGCGGACGTCAGAACACGCAATTTACGCGACATTCCGGAATTGAGATCCATTGGTTTTCCCCCATTCGTTGAATTCGGGCGGTGTTCGGGTGACCAGTCGCAGGCTTGTACGGCGCCGGGTACTGGCGAATTGACCCCATCGATCAGCCCCGCATACTACCTTATGCGCAGTTTTAGTCAACTTTTTTTGCGAATTTTATGCCTTAATCCCGGTATCTATTGCAGATTTGTGGCATAATCTGCTGCAAATTCTGCGCATTTTGGTATTCTTGCCAGTCCGGAGCTGCAGAGGCCGGGGAGAGAGTTGTGATGTTGAACGTGCTTTTAGTCGTTGCATTGGTCGTTGTCACGATATGGCTCATCGTCCGGCTGTTCTTTCGTGCGGCGGACCACTCGGCGTTTGCCAGGGGCGGGCTTTTCAGGACGCATGGCGACGGCAAGCCGAGCCCGGAAATCGCGGAAATCCATCGTCGCATCGACGCCATGGCGAAGGAGATGCAGGCAATACCCCTGCGTGAGCAAACAGCGGCGTTGCGGCGAATGATGGACGAAGGAATGCTCGGCGCGCCGATATCAGCGAACGAACTCGGCGTAGAAACGCTCAAGACCGATGCGGGTGGCGTTCCTGCGGAGTGGGTGATGGCGCCGGGCGCGGACGGCGACCGACGACTCCTGTACATACATGGCGGCGGCTTTTACGCCGGCAGCGCAGTGAGCGCGCGCATGCTTACCGCCAAACTGAGTGCGCTTGCCGGTGTTGCCGTACTTGCCATCGACTATCGCCTCATGCCCGAAAACCGGCGCATGGACTCGGTTACCGACTGTCAGCGCGCCTACCGCTGGATTATCGAAAACGGTCCGGACGGCCCCGGCGAGGCGCACCAGTTGTTCGTTGCCGGTGATTCGGCCGGCGGCAGCCTCGCACTGATGTTGTCGGCGTGGGCAAGAGACGAAGATTTGCGGCGCATGGACGGCGTTATCGCGTTTTCGCCTTCCACGGACTCGACGCTCGAGGGCAAAAGTTTTCGCGACAATATCGATACCGATCCACTGCTCGGGCCGTCGCTACGCTCGTTCGCGCGCATGCCGCCGACGATGAAAGCACTGGTCGCGTTGACCCTGGGTCGAATCAACCCAAGGAATCCGTTGGTATCGCCGCTGTTTGGCGAGTTGCACGATCTCCCGCCGACGCTGATCCAGGCCAGCGATTGCGAGATGCTGATCGACGATGCCAAACGTTACGTCAATAAGGCCGTGGAACAGGGATCCCCTGTCGAACTGCAAACTTGGCCAGGAATGGTGCACGTCTTCCAGATGTTCTGGCATGTGCTCCCCGAGGCAAACGAGGCGCTGAAGAACGCCGCAAAATTCATCAAGACCGTCACTAAGGCGGGTCAGCGCCGCGTCGACAAGACGGCCGAAGACAGCGCACGCAAACAACGAGCTATAGTGTAAGTACAGCGCATCTCAGAATCGCCTTCGAGATCGGTTCTGGCAATGGCGGCCGCACACTAAAAAATACTTCAAGACAAAGAGCAGAGCCATGTCCACATTCGACGATGTAACACAAGCCATCCATGACGCGCCAGACGGACCGCAAATCGGCGCATTTTTCGATTTTGACGGCACGATCATGGCCGGGTTCTCAGCGACCGAGTTTTTCAAGGAGCAAATCAAGCGCGGCGAGATGTCCGTGAATGACTTCGTCGAGACGGTATCGACGATCGGTAGTTTCAGCCTGGGGAAGATCGGATTTTCCGGTTTGATGACTGCCAGCGGAAAACTGATGAAAGGTGTGACGGAAGAGAGCTACATCGAATTCGGCGAGGAGGTCTACGAAAAGCAGATTGCGAAGCTGATCTATCCCGAATCACGGGCGATGGTCAAAGCGCATCTCGACAAGGGCCATACTGTCGCCATCGTGTCGTCGGCGACACCGTACCAGGTAGGCCCGGCAGCTCGGGACCTCGACATCGAGCATGTGCTTTGCAGCCAGATGGAGGTCAAGGACGGTGAATTCACGGGAGGCATCATACGCCCGTTGTGCTTCGGGGAAGGTAAAGTCATCGCTGCCGAAAAGCTGGCGCAGGAACATGGTGTCGATCTGCAACAGAGTTTTTTTTATACCGATAGCTACGACGATATCGAGCTGCTCGAACGCGTCGGCAAGCCGAATGCGCTGAACCCTAATTCCAAGCTTGCCAAGGTTGCCGAAGAGCGGGGATGGCCGGTTCGCAGATTTACGAGTCGGGGTCGTGCAAGCACGACAGATTTCGTGCGATCGTTTGCCGCCGACATGAGCCTGATCCCGGTCTTCGCAGCAGGGCTGCCGATCTGGGCGTTGAGCGGATCGAAGCGAGAGGCGCAGAATTTTTCAATGTCATTGTTTGCGGACGTCGCCAGCGCGCTGGTCGGCCTCAAATTAGATGTGACCGGCGAGCGGTATCTCTGGGAGCAGCGTCCGGCCGTATTCATCTTCAATCACCAGAGCAAAGCCGACATGATCATAACGTCCAAGCTGTTGCGGCGCGATATCGCGGGTGTCGGCAAGAAGGAGATCGGCAAGTTTCCGTTAATGAAAACGATCATGGATTTCACCGGTACGGTACTCATTGACAGAGAAAATGCGTCGAGCGCTATAGAAGCCATGCAACCACTGGTTGATGCGATCAAGAAACAAGGCAAGTCAGTGCTGATTGCGCCCGAAGGCATGCGAACCGTATCGCCGAAGATCGAGCCTTTCAAGAAGGGCGCGTTCCACATTGCGATGCAGGCGGGTGTACCGATCATACCGATCGTCATTCACAACGCCATCGACATAGCGCCGAAGGGACAGTATACGTACCGCAAGGGCACAGTGAAGGTCGAGGTTTTGCCGCCGATCCAAACGACTGACTGGACCAAAGCGACGCTTAATCTGCATATCGCGGACGTACGTGCACAATATCTCAAGGCGCTCGGCCAGACTGAGCCGAAAACCAAAGAACAGCGCGCCAAGGAACCGCACGAATCGGACTCGGATGATGCTGCGACATCGAGGAAAATCACCAACGGATCGAAAACGCCGGCCGCATCCGACGGAGCCTGAGGCCGGCGGCCATGACGAAAAAGGAATCGCTTGACGACAGCCCTTGGCCTGAATCCGAGGGCAGCCCGATACTGTTCCTGTTGGATGCAGACAATAGCGTCGTTGAAAAACATTTGGTCAACTGGATTGAATCGACGCGACCGGCATCCACGGCCGGCGACACAGAAATAGCAAAGCTGGCTCTGCCGATCCAGCATGGAAGAAAAGGTCGGCTCGATGTCGGATTGCTTCCCCAGGCACTAAAGATGCCCGGCGATACACGCATTGTTCCTCTGCGTGTCGTCTGGCTCCCCCCGAAAATCGCTCGCGACAGCAGGCCGAGATTTCGCGACCTGATACTCGGCGATCCGCGCAATCCGGGAAAGTTCGCAGCAAAAGCGATTTTGCGCCGGCACCCTGATCGTGCGCGCTGCATTTCAGGCACTTCGGCAACACTCGAAGAGCTCAGGGAAGGGCATTCGGAATTGCTGGCCTCGGATAGTGAAGCGAAGGAAGCACATGAGGATCTTGCAGCATTCATCGTCCGCCGCGCCGGCCTCGCGCTCGATGTTGCGGAACGGCGCCTTCAGGGCAACCGCTACAAGGTACCGCGTTATGTCCCGGATGCCTTGCTGTCCAGCGCGCAGTTCAATCGCGCGCTGGATAGACTCGCGTCCGAGCTCGGGCGGCCGATTGCGGAACTTCATGAAGAAGCTCGCAGTTACATGAAGGAAATGATCGCGGAGCCGAGTTCCTTTTTTATCGACTGGATGGGCACGGTCACGCGCTTTATTGTTTCGCTCGGCTACGGCAATCAGATCGTCTGCGACCCGGAGCAGGTGGACCGGACACGTCAGATCATGCGCGATCATCCCACGGCCCTGCTCTGGACCCACAAGTCGCACGTGGATGGCATGGCGGTATTGTCCGTCCTGTACGACAACGACCTGCCGGCGCCGCACTCGTTCGGTGGTCTGAACATGGCAGTCACCGGACTCGGTTCGCTGGGGCGGAAAAGCGGCATCATCTATATTCGCCGTACGTTTGCCGACAATCCCGTCTACAAACTGGTTTTCCGGCACTATCTCGGCTACCTGATGGAGAAACGCTTTCCCTTCAGTTGGGCGTTCGAGGGCACGCGCTCGCGTGTCGGAAAGCTGATGCCGCCACGCTATGGAATGATCAAGTACGTGCTCGAAGCCGCACACGCGACGCATGCCAGCGACATTTGTTTCGTGCCAGTCTCCATCAGCTATGACCTGATCGGCGAGGTTGCCGAGTATGCGCTGGAACAATCGGGCGGGAAAAAACGGCCCGAAAGCCTGAAGTGGTTTCTCGGGTATGTCGCGAAAATGAAGGCACCCAAAGGCAGGATCTACTTCGACCTTTGCGAGCCCGTCATGATCGAAGGGACGACGCCGTCCGCGGACGAAATAGACATGTCGAAGCTGGCCTTCGAGATAGCCGTTCGCGTCAACAACGTGACGCCGGTGACGTTCCCGTCCCTGGCGGCCACGGTGTTGCTCGGCTGGGCGCCACGCGCGCTGACATTGGAGGAGTTGCGGTCAGAGGTTCTCGAATACGTCGTCTGGCTCCGTAAGCGCGATATTCGACTGACGGACAATTTCGATCAAGGGCATGACAAGCAGCTTGCCGAGCTGGCACGACTCACGATCGAACGCGGCCTGGTATCGCAGTACGTGGAAGGCCCGGAGCCGGTCTACGGGATTTCCGAAGACCGCTACGCGGTGGCCGGCTATTACCGAAACACGATCGTGCACTACTTTGTCAACAAAGCAATCATCGAACTGGCGCTGACCGGGGTCGTAGACGCACCGACGGCTACACGCGCTGACCGTTTCTGGCTCGAGACGGAACGTCTGCGGGATATCTTCAAGTTCGAGTTCTTCTATTCACCGAAAGACGAATACAAGCAACAACTCGACGACGAATTGTGCATGTACGACGAGCATTGGCCCGACGTACTGGGTGGCGACGCGAGTGCCGTGCGTGCCATGTTACGTGACATGCGGCCGCTGGTTGCCCACGCGACGCTCTTGCCGTACGTCGAATCTTACAGCGTCGTTGCCGAAGTTCTCGAACGGCTCGAGCCGGGCGCCGGAATCGAATGCGGCGAGTGTGTATCGTCGTCGCTGAAGCTGGGCCAGCAGCGTTATCTGCAGCGCCGAATCAGCAGTAAAGCATCGATTGCGAAGCTACTGTTCGAAAACGCTTACAAATTTTTCAGCAACCAGGGCCTTACCAAGTCCGGTGATCCTGCGACCGCGGAACGACGGCAGCAGGTGTCCCGCGAGTTTGGCGAGCTGTGCGGCAGGCTTGAACAGGTTCGAGACCTGGCGCACTTGGGCCGCGAACATTGACGGAGAGTATCGTGTTACAACAAGTTAAAGCGCAGGACGCAGCGTTTCTGTATATGGAGACCAAGGACAACCTGACGCACATTACCGGATTCGGGATTTACGATCCGTCGACGGCGCCAGACGGCCACGTCCGTTTCAAGGATATCATCGCCCACGTGCAAGGCCGTGTGCACGCGTCACCGATTTTCAAGCGGCGGCTCATTCACGTGCCACTGGAACTCGACTATCCGTACTGGGCCGACGATCCGAGTTTCGATATCGAGCACCACATACGGCATGCCGCACTGCCAAAGCCCAGGGACTGGCGGCAACTTTGCATACACATGGCGCGTTACCATTCCCAGCCCCTCGACATGAATCGGCCGCCGTGGGAAATGTACGTCCTGGAAGGTCTCGACAACGTCGAGGGAATTCCGCCCGGCAGCTTTGCAATCGTGACGAAAATTCATCACGTCGCCGTCGACGGCGCCGCTGCCATGCAATTCTTCGCCGCACTATCCGACCAGGATGCCCACGGTACGCCGTCAATCGATATATCTTCGATAGACACGCCGGCCTGCGATCAGCCGGGACTCGTTAAGGTCGTGCAGAGGGCCGTGGTCAACAACCTGACGTCGCCCGTGAGGATGGCGGGGACGGTCGCGCGCTCGGCGCCGATGATCGCGGGACTGCTCAAGAAAGCGATTTCGTCTGATGACAACAAGGAGAATGAGATTCCCGACACGCGTTTCAATCGCGACGTTTCGCCCCACAAGATGTTCGACGCCGCGAGTTTCAAGCTCGCTGATTTCAAGAAAATACGGACGCTTGTCCCTGGAGCCACGATCAATGACGTCGTTCTGGCGATCTGTGCCGGTGGTCTGCGGCGTTACTTGAAATCGCATGACGAACTACCGACAGAACCCCTCGTCGCCTGGGTGCCGATCAATGCTCGGCCCAAAGGCTCTGCATCAGATGCATCCGGCAACAACATCACCGCTATGACGGCCGCCATTCACACCGACATTGCCGATCCGGTCAAGCGGCTTGCGGCAATCCGGGCTACGACGGAATCGAGCAAAGAAGCGAAGTCAGGTGTTTCGGCGCGCGTCATGACCGACCTTTCGCGACACGTGCCTTCGGCGACGCAGATGTTGGCCGCTCGTCTTATCAACCGGGTCGGCACTGGCAGTCGGCGCGCCTGCAATCTGTTCGTTTCCAATGTGCCGGGCCCCCAGGTTCCGGTTTATTTTGCCGGAGCGAAGCAAGTCAGCAATTATGGCCTGGCACCGCTCAACAACGGCATGGGCCTGTTTATTTCGACGCCGAGCTATAACGGCCAGATGACGTTTGGCGTGACGTCAACCCGCGAAATCATGCCGGATATTGCCTATTTCATCAGCTGCCTCGAAGAATCCTTCGGCGAACTCTCGAACGCGGTCTCGAACGTCAAGACCGGGTCGGGCAAACGCCGTAAAACCAAGACGGCGAAGCAATGACGGGAATCCGACGGCTTCGACGGGCGCCGGCCGGCGGAGTGAACAGTGCGGCATAGAGAGGGCAGGTTTCAAGCTGACGATGTCGGCGAAATCTACTGGCAAAGCTGGTCGCCTGACAATCCACCGCGTGCAATATTGCTGCTCGTTCACGGATTGGCTGAACACAGTGGCCGCTATGCGGCATTCGCCGATTATTTTACGGCTGCGGGCTTCGGCGTGCACACGTTCGACCATCCGGGCCATGGCCGGTCCGCGGGTCGGAAAGGATACGTCCGGGACTTCAATCAATTCACTAAGATCCTCGGGGACTATGTCGTCTCGGTCAAAAGGACACATCCGGAACTACCGGTTTATCTGGTCGGCCACAGCATGGGCGGGCTGATCGCTGCAGCGTTTCTCATCCGATTCCAGTCGCTGTTTGCCGGCGCAGTCCTCTCCGGGCCGGCGATACGGGCGCCCGAGCAGCCGTCACGTTTCGCAGTATTCATTATGCGCATCATCTCGAAGTTGCTGCCTCGGCTCGGTGTACTGCAGGTCGAGTCCGCCGGCATAAGCAGGGACCCTGGTGTCGTGCAGGCCTACGAATCCGATCCGCTGGTGTTTCGCGGCAAAGTATCGGCGCGTCTTGCCGCGGAGCTCCACTTGGCAATGCAAAAAGTCCAGTCAGAAGCTGCGACGATACATCTGCCGTTACTCATCCTGCATGGCGGGTCAGATTCGCTGACCGACGTCGGGGGTTCGCAATTGCTGCATCGTGAGGTCAGGTCCGCAGATAAGAAAATCATCGTTTACGAGGGCCTGTACCACGAGATATTCAATGAACCGGAACGACTGGCGGTCATGACCGATATGAAGAACTGGATAGAACAACGATTGTCGGGTAGCACTGAACAAGACTAACAGGAGACTCGAAATGAACTTGAAAGCCGGATTGCTGGGCGGAGGCTCGTGGGGCACGACCGTGGCCGCGCTGATTGCGAGAAACGCGCCGGTCACTCTGTGGGCCCGTGATACGGCTATTGTCGAGGAGATCAATACACAACGCACAAACAAGAAGTTCCTGCCGGAGGCAAAGATTCCGGAAAATGTCGTTGCGACCAACAGTATCAAGGAAGCGGTCGCGATGAAGGACGTCATAGTGATGGGCATACCGTCGCAGGCGTTTCGAAGTGTTCTTGAGCAGATCAAGCCGCATGTCCGGCCGTGGGTGCCGATAATCAGCCTGAGCAAGGGGCTCGAGCTCAGTACAGGCAAGCGAATGACCGAATTGATCAACGACGTCCTGCCGGGGCATCCCGCCGGCGTACTGACAGGGCCGAACCTGGCCCGGGAGATCATGGCCGGCTATGCCGCGGCGAGCGTCATCGCAATGGAAGACGCTGTTATCGTCAAGGAGCTTCAGAAGCTGTTCCACAGCGGTCTGTTCCGCGTTTACACCAATCACGACGTTATCGGCGCGGAACTGGGCGGGGTGCTGAAGAACATCATTGCGATCGCCGCCGGCATGGGAGACGGGCAGGGTGCCGGCGAGAATACCCGTTCAGCCGTGATCACGCGTGGACTGGCGGAGATCACCCGCCTGGGAGTCGCAATGGGCGGCGAAACTCAGACCTTCGCCGGGCTGGCCGGTACCGGCGACCTGATCGCAACCTGCACGAGCGCGCAAAGCCGCAATCGAACGGTGGGATTTCAGCTCGGCAAGGGACGCACGATCCAGGAAATCACCGAGGAGATGTTCATGGTTGCGGAAGGTGTCAAGAGTGCGCCCGCGGTCATGGCTCTTGCGGAAAAATACAACGTGCATATGCCGATCGCGGAAGAAGTGTTCCAGGTCGTGCAGGACAAGAGCACGGCCAGACGTGCGTTCCGAGGCCTGCTCAGGACCGTTGCCGGTGCCGAGTCGGATCCGGGCTGAGCAAACTTCGAGTTTTTGGTCGCAGATTGCCGCTCTGGCCTGGAGCACAAAATCGCGCAAAATACAGGTTGGGGAACCTCAGTTCTCTGCCGATCTGCCCTGGGTACCAAAATCTTCGCGAAGAATGTCTTTCAGCGCATCCATACGCATGTTGTAGGGAGTCTTGAGTTGCTCCGCCGCTTTGCTGACGATGACTTTGGCTTCGCCAATGCCGCCCCGCAGATTCTGCAGCGAGTTGCCGCCAAGTTGAAACGGAAGCCCGAGTATTTTTGTCAACCGGCGTGAGCGAATCCCGTCCCGGGCTGTGGCGAGGTTTTCTCGCAGCGTTTGCCCGGTGCGGTCATAGACGACGAAGCCGACGTTGATCGTGGTTTCGGAAATTATGACAAGGGATTCGATCAAGGCGCCCAGGCCGAGATACTCGGCGGCCACGAGATCACGTTTTGCCACGCCCAGCTTCGCGTCGAGCACGTTGGCAAGGCGACGGTAACGCCGGCGGACTCGTGTACCGAATAACGGGTCATCGATATCTTCGAGGCGCGCATCGAGATCGGTCCAGTCTGCGTCATCAAGAACCGCCAGTGCACGGACAAAGACGATCTCGTCTTCTTCGTGCATGTGCTTTTCGTAGCCGTCGAAAAAGCACCTGAGATCGCGCGCGAAAACTTTGCGGCGAATATTCTCGCCATTGTTCGCCCGCATCGCCATGACGTAAAGCTTGTTGCTCATATCGTGAATGTAAACATGGCCCTCGACCAGCTTGTCGATTTGCGAACTGCTGGGCGAGTTCAACTTGAGCACGCGCTCGAACATCAGGTCTTCGCGTGGGTGGTGCGAATCTTCCGGATACTCGGCGAGGTACCGCAGCACGTCTTGGAGGATGTCGAAGTCCGGCCTGCCGTCCTTTTCGAGTAGCTCCAACTGCTCGCGACCGATGTCAATCAGCGACTGAAAGTAGCGATGTTCGTCCCGAAGCGTGGTCAGGAATTTGGGCATGCTCTTCGTTTGCGATTTCGGCAGCAACTGTACTGCATCAGCCATGTTGTCAGGCCTCCATCCGGCTCAAGATTGCCGCGCCGGTCGGTACTCCGGCGCCCGCGGTTACGAGTGCATGATCGGCGCCGGCAACCTGGTTGACCGACGTCCCTCGCAGTTGCCGGACAATCTCTGCGACGCCGTTCAGGCCGTGAATATAGGCCTCGCCGATCTGGCCGCCATTCGTATTTACCGGGATGCGGCCACCGCGGCTAATATGGCCGTCGCGGACAAAGTCAGCGGCTTCCCCTGTCTTGCAAAACCCGAAGGCCTCAAGCTGCGGCAGGATCGACGGCGTAAAATGGTCGTACAGGCAGGCGACGTCGATATCGTCCGGCTGCAGTCCGGCGGTCTCGTACAGGTCGCCGGCCATTGCGTCGAACTCCGGAAACCGCGCGATGTCATCGCCATAAAATGGCGTCACCTGCCGCGAACTCGGCAGTGCGCACTGGCGTACAGCGGCGATGCGAACGCCATCAACGTCGAGATCACGGGCGCGCTCGGCGGTGGTCACGACGAACGCCACGGCGCCGTCGCTTTCCTGGCAACAATCGAACAGCCGCAGCGGGTCCGCGATCATGCGGGAGTTCTGGTGATCGTCGAGGGTAATGGGACGCTCGTAGTAGAACGCCGCGGGATTGGTCGACGCGAAATCGCGCATCGATACCGCGATGCGGCCGAAGTCCTCTGACGTAGCGCCGTATTCGTGCATGTAGCGCCGGGCCGTCATGGCGATCCAGCTTGCGGGCGTCATGAAGCCCGACGGGAAATAGTGGCTGAAGTGAATCATGTCGGGATTGAGGGCGTTCATGTTCATGATCTGGCCGCCGCCGAAGCGCAGCCCGGAACGCTCGTTCATGCCTCGATAAATGAGGACAGTCTGACACTGGCCTGCGGCCAGCGCACAGTACGCATGGTGAAACGGGCCCAGCGCGGCGCCACCGCCGTACTCGGTGCGGGAGAAGAAGCGGAGTTCGTGTCCACCGACCTGGCGGTGCACGTCGATCTCGAAGTTATTGTCCATCGAGAACGTTGAGACGCCGTCGACCTCCGCGCCCGGGATGCCCGCATCCTCGAGCGCAGAGCGGCTAGCTTCGCACGCCAGCCTCAATTCGGTGCGGCCGGAATCCTTCGAGAATTCGGTGGCGCCGATCCCGACGATGACGGCCTGTCGATCCGTGGTCCGACTCACGGTGCAATCTCAAAAACGGGGAGAGTGAGGTCGTCCTGTACGTCGACGAGTTTCGCGATCACTCGTTGACCGATTGCGATGTCGTCCGGATCCGCGCCCCGCAATTGCGACGCGAGACGCACGCCTTCGTCGAGGTCGACCAGGACAATGGCATTCGGGTACTCGAACGGCGGAATTTCCGGGTAATGGATCACGGTATAGCTGTAGATCGTGCCGCGACCGGACGATTCGACGGTTGTCCAGTCAAGGCTCTGGCACTGCTCGCACATCGGCTGCGGCGGGTGTCGGCGCAGACCGCAGGCCCCGCATTCCTGGATCAGGAGCTTGCCGTCGCGCAAACCCTGCCAGAAATGGGCGGAATCGTAGTTCTCGACAGGGCGTATGCGCTGGCTCGATTTTGCCCCCATTTGCGTCCGGCTCCTGAATTTTGCATTATAATTGCAAAATTCATACTGACCGTCAACCACGGAGCCCGATTGCCGATGGATACCCGATTCAACGCCGCACAGCGCAAGCTGCGGCTCGAGTTGCGCGACTACTTCAAGAGCATCATGACGCCCGAGGTCGTGGCCGAGGTCGTCGGCAAGGAGGGCGGCCCCAGGTTTCGCGAAATCATCCGCAAACTGGGCGAGGACGGCATCCTGACGCTAGGCTGGCCGAAGGAATACGGTGGCAAGGAATACACGACGGTCGAGCAGCTCATCCTGTTCGAGGAAGCCTGGTCTGCGCACACGCCGTTTCCGCTCATTACGATCAACACCGTCGGGCCCGCCATCATGAAGTTCGGCACCGACGAACAGAAGGACTTTTTCCTGCCGAAGATCGCGGCCGGCCAGTGCATTTTCGCCGTGGGCTACACCGAGGCGGGTTCCGGAACCGACCTGGCATCTCTGAAAATGCCTGCCGTGCTCGATGGCGACGAGTATGTCGTCAACGGCAACAAGCTGTTTACGAGTTCAGGGCAGGATTGTGATTACGTTTGGCTGGCGGTGCGCACCGAAAAGGAGGTGAAGCGGCCGTCGGACGGAATATCGATCATGATAGTCGACGCGACTGACCCGGGCTTCTCGTTTGCACCGATCAATACCGTCGGAGATATCGAGACTTCGATGACGTACTACGAAAACGTACGCATACCGAAGGACCGGGTCGTCGGCGGCATCAACCGAGGCTGGAAGGTCATCACGTCGCAACTGAATCACGAACGTGTGACGCTCGCGTCGATGACCGTTGTCGGTGCGAAGCAGTTCCGGCGCGTCGTCAAGCTTCTCGACGAAAAGTCGCAAGCCGGCGACGGCCCGCTGACGGATCCGCTGGTGCGTGCGAAAGTCGGCGAGCTATATTGTCGACTCGAGGCGATCGAGGTCCTCAATCTGCGTACGGCGACACAGATCGAAGAGGGCAAGCTCGACGTCGCGCTCGCGTCCGGCGTGAAATTCCAGAATACGCTGGAGCTGATCGAAGTCCTGCGCGGTTTGCTTGATCTCGTCGGCGAGGACGCGCTGGTTGCCTACCCCAGCGAGGGCGCAATATTTGACGGCGATCTCGAGCGTGACTATCGCAGCGCCCAGGTCAATACGGTCGGCGGGGGCGTCATGGAAGTCATGCGCTGCATGGTGGCGAGCTTCGGGCTCGAGATGCCGAATACGATCGCCTGAACGCGGGCCAGGGAGTAAAGACGATGGATTTCAATTTCAGTGAAGAACAACAGTCGATCGTCGACGCTGCGGAGCGAGTCTTCGCCGATCTGTGCGACGACGACACGATAAAAAATATCGGCGAGTCGGATGTGCCGTTGCACAAAGAGCTTTGGGCGCAACTCGCGGACTCGGGCATGCTCGGTCTCGTGGTCGACGAAGAGCACGGCGGGCTCGGGATGACGCTCGTCGAACTCTGCCTGCTTTTCGAGCTGCAGGGTAAGTACCTGGCACCTGTACCGATGATTGCGACGTTGGTCGAATGCGGCCTGGTTATTAGCGGCAGCGACAACGTGACGTTGAAGGCGGACTTGCTGCCGCAGGTCGTCTCGGGCGAGCTTCTGCTGAGCCCGGTGCGCGCTTCCAATGGTGTTCTCGACACAGCAGGGCTTGCAGCTGCAGGAAACGACGATCTCGTGCTGAACGGCGTGTCGGGTGTGGTCCCGTACGCGAGCGTCGCCGGCGGCTACGTCGTAACAGCGACTGAAGACGACGGACATGCGGTCATCGTTTACTGCCCGCAAGGCGCAAGCGGGCTGTCGGTCACGGAACAACGCATGTCGAGCGGCGAGCTCGCGGGTAAGCTGCACTTCGAGAACTGTGCAGTTCCGGCCGCGCAGGTCGTGGCTCGAGGCGCGTCCGCTGCTGCGCTGGCCGAGCGTCAAAAGCAGGACACCTTCGTCGCGCTGGCGGCGCTGCAGGTCGGCGTTCTCGACGAGGGACTGCGGCGCACAGCCGAATACGTGTCGCAACGCAAACAGTTCGGGCGGCCGCTCGGCGCATTCCAGGCGGTATCGCAGCAGGCCGCCAACGCGTACATGGCGATCGAATCCTTGCGCGGTGCCTACTGGCGGGCGCTGGACGATATCGAGCACGGTAATGATGCCGCGCTGTCGACGCGGGTCGCCAAATTCTGGGTCGGCGAAGCCGGCCACAAGGCTGCGCATACGATTCTGCATTTGCACGGCGGAATCGGCCAGGATGTCGATTACCCGGCCCACCGCTACTTCCTCTGGGGCAAACACAACGAACGCTACATCGGTACGCCGGACGACATGGCGCTCGATGTCGGCAAGCTGATTGCAGCCGACGCGACGCGCGTGCTTAACGCGGGTACAGCGGCTTGAGGCGATGAGCGAATCCGTTGAAACCGACGTTCTGATCGTAGGTTCCGGTGCCGGAGCGCTTACGGCCGCCGTCACTGCTCTGCACGGTGGTGCCCGCGTGTTGATCGTCGAGAAAAGCGATCGATACGGTGGCACATCGGCGATGTCCGGTGGTGGTATCTGGATCCCGGCGAGCGAGAACGCGAAACGACGCGGCATTGACGATTCTGTCGAAGACGCGTACCTGTACATGAAAACGGTCATCGGCGACCAGGTATCCGACGCTCGTATTCGTCGATTCGTCGAGACGGCGCCGGAAATGCTCGAGTTCCTGCAAACGCACTCGTATCTCCGCTACGAGGCGATTCCGTATCCCGACTATTACACCGAGCAACCAGGCGCGAAGCGAGGCTACCGTACGCAGTCGCCGCGGGTGTTCCGGGGTGCGAAGCTGGGTGACGACTTATATCGCATGCGCGAGCAGCCGCCGGGTGCACGCGCGCAGGGCCGGTTCACAATGAGCATACCGGAGGCGCGCAAGTTCCTGACGCAGACACCAGGATGGCGGCTGACATTGTTCAAGGTCGTGCTGCTTTACTACCTCGATGTCGCGGGTCGCTTGAAAAACAAGCGCTCACGCCGGCTGACACAAGGCAATGCACTGGTTGGCAGCCTGTATCTTTCCGTGCGCGAGCGGGGCGGAGATCTCTGGTTGAACAGCGGTATGACGTCGCTGATCGAAAACGACGGGCGAGTCGACGGTGCCGTCATCCAGAGAGGGGAAGAGACGGTTCGCGTGCTGGCAAGACAGGGTGTCATCCTGGCGGCTGGCGGATTCGAGAAAAACGACAGGATGCGGCAGCAACAGCTGCCGCATCCGACCAGTATCGACTGGACCGCATCACAACGTCACAACACTGGAGACGCGATCAACGCGGCCGTGGCCCTGGGAGCGAGGACGGACCTGATGCAGCATGCCTGGTGGATCCCGGTCGTACACGTCCCCGGCTGGCCGCGCTCAATGGGAATATTCGCAGAGCGATCGCTCCCCGGGCTCGTGATCGTCAACAAGCAGGGCAAGCGGTTCGCCAACGAAGCTCTGCCGTATCTCGAGTCCGGTCTATCGATGTACCAGGCGGCGTCGGTGCCTTCGTGGGTGGTTTTTGATGCCGCTTTTCGAAAAAAGTATCCGTTCGGTCCACTCGCCCCGGGTTGGGCGATGCCGGATCGCTACATACCGCGCAAGGTCCGCGAACAGCTGGCCATGGCGGATACCATCGCAGACCTCGCGGCACAGATCGGTGTCGATGCCGCCGGGCTCGAGGAGACGATCGAACGCAACAACCGGTTTGCCGAATCTGGAATCGATGCGGACTTTGATCGGGGGAAGAGTTACTACGACCGGTATTACGGCGACGCGCGCAACAAGCCGAATCCTTGCATTGCACGGATCGGTCAAGCGCCGTTCTACGCGCTGCCGCTGTATCCGGGCGATATCGGAACCAAGGGTGGCCTCCTGACCGACGAATACGCGCGGGTCATCGGCATGGACGACAGACCCATCGAGGGACTTTACGCGATCGGTAACACGTCGGCATCGGTCATGGGTGACAAGTATGTCGGCGCGGGGGCGACACTGGGTCCGGCGATGACCTTCGGCTACGTGGCGTCCCGTCACATTCAGAGTACCGAGGCCAACAGTCCATGAAAAAAGTCACCCGGCGGTTCGAGGGAAAGACAGTTATCGTGACCGGCGCGAGCTACGGCATCGGACGGGCAACGGCAGAAGGTTTCGCCCGGGAAGGCGCGCACGTCGTGATCTGCGCGCGCGGCCGCGACAAGCTGGAAGAAGCCGCAGTCGCGATCCGTGCCGACGGAGGCCAGGTCAGTACCGAGGTTCTCGATCTGGCGGACCTCGAGGCTTTCGCGAAACTGATCAACGACACCGCGAACCAACGTGGCCTTGACGTTCTCGTCAATAACGCTGCGGTGACCCGGCACGGGCCGATCGCGACAATGAGTATCGACAACTGGCGCAAGAATTTTTCCGTCACTGCCGACGCGACGTTCGTGGGCGTGCGCGAGGCGATGAAAATCATGATCGGGCAGCGGCACGGTGCCATCGTCAACGTGTCGTCGACCTGCGGTTCCCGGGCGGCAATGGGCGTCGCCGGCTATTCGGCGGCCAAAGCCGCCCTCACGCAATTCACCAGCTGCGCCGCGATGGAGGCGGCGGCCTACAACGTCCGTATCAATACCGTGATTCCGGGTTCCGTGGACACACCCGCCAACCGGGCTGCGGCACAAGGGGATCCGGAAGTCATCAAGGCACTCGAAGCGGCGATTCCGATGCAGCGCAGCGGGCGCCCCGAAGAACTGGCTGCCGCAATCCTGTTCCTCGCGAGCGACGATGCCAGTTTCATCACCGGCGCAGAGTTGCCTGTGGACGGTGGCAAACTGGCCCAGCTCTATGTGCCTGCCGTCCTGAAATAGTCGGCGAACGGCAGCGCCGACGCGCAGGGGCGGGGCGCGGCCGGACTGCCTTGGATCCTGGCGAATGCCAAGCCCGGCAGTCGAGCGCTGATTGCCGCGCTCAGGGCAATGGTTGCCCAGTATTCATCCACACGCCCGACGCGGTGCCGACCAGCGCGTCGCCGCACCTTGCAATGCCATCGACGAAGACGAGGTTGCGGCCACGCCGTGCAATCGTGGCAGATGCACGCAGGAAGTCGCCATTGAAGATGGGCGCGCAGAAACTGGTCTGCAGCGACACGGTCACGCAAACTTTGCCGAGCGAACGCGATGCCATGCGCCCCATCGCCTCGTCCAGAAGCGTCATCAGTATGCCGCCGTGGCCATATTCGCCGCCGCTGCGACCGCCATGCCGGTCGTCGATTTTGAGCCCGGTCCAGTGTTCGATGATTCCCTCGTCATTCTCGACGTCGGCGAGATGATACGGCCCGATGTGCCGCCCGAAACCCGAGTGGCGTTGGTGCTGCTCGAACCCGGGCGGTATGACCTGCCGGCTCGTCCGGTCACGCTCAATCATCGTGTTTGAGACTCAGGAAGGCGGGCGGCTCGCCGCCGCCATGAACCTCGAGCGTCGCGCCCGATACGTAAGCGGCGTCGTCGGATGCAAGGTACAGGCAGGCACGCCCGACGTCCTCGGGCAGCAACATCCTCTGCATCGGCATGCGCTGTTCGATCCGGCGAATGCCTTCCTCACCGCCATAGTGCGCTTCTGCGGCTTCGGTACGGGCGAGGCCGGCGACAATGACATTGACCCGGACGTCGGGCGCCCACTCCTGCGCCAGTGAACGAGTCAGGTTGACGAGGCCCGCCTTGGCGGCGCCGTAGGCCGCGGTTCCCGGCGACGGTCGAATCGCCGACACGCTAGCGATATTGATGATCGACCCGCCATCATTCGCACGCATTGCGGCGTAAGCCTGCTGAGACAAAACCGCGGGTGCGATCAGGTTCAGCCGGATGATCGACTCGGTAAACCGCGGCGATGCGTCGGCGGCGGCTACCTCGGGACTGCCGCCGGCGTTGTTGACGAGCACGTCGACCCGACCCGTCAATTCAACCACCGAATTGATCAGCGCCTGTGATTGGTCGGCATCACGCACGTCGGCGGTAATGAATCGAGCCGCCTGACCGTTGGCGACCGGCAGCGATTCCGGTACCTTGCGGCCGCAAATAACGACGGTGGCGCCGGCCTCCAGAAATCGTGTCGCGATACCGCGGCCGAGCCCCCGGCTGCCGCCGGTGACCACGACGGTCCTGTCGCTGAAGTCGCTCACCTAGGATTTCCAGTATTCGTAGAAAAGAAGTGAAATATTTATCATAATAGCTTATATTATCCGAAAAGTTTACTGATTTCGTAAAAATTTACGCGAACAACGCAGCGGGAGACCGGCGATCAACGCTAGCAACGCACAGGATTTGCGCGGCGCGCTCGGGCAGTTTGCCACCGGCGTCACGGTAATCACCACAACAGATTCGGACGGGAGTCCCGTCGGTGTCACTGCATCGAGTTTCAATTCCGTGTCGCTGGATCCGCCCCTGGTGCTCTGGTCACTGGCAAAGTCGGCGCGCTCTATGGCCGCGTTCGACCGATCCGGCTACTTCTGTGTGCATGTGCTGGCCGCGTCACAGGAAGCGCTGTCGGCACGATTTGCAACGCCAGGAAGCGACAAGTTCGGTGGCCAGGACTGGAGACCGGGACACGGCGGCGTTCCGCTGTTGCAGGAGTTCGCCGCGCGCTTTCAGTGCAAGACGACGCACACTTACGAGGGTGGTGACCACCTGATATTCGTCGGCGAGGTGGTCGACTTCGAGAAAACCGCCGAGCCACCCCTGGTGTTTCACGGTGGTCGCTATGCGCTCGCAAAGAGCAAGACCGCCGGCGAGCGGCCCGGCGCTGCCGTCGACGTCACGCACGGCACGTTCACCGAGAATTTCTTTCTGTATCTGCTTGCCAGGGCGCATTACCAGGCGTCGTCGGCATTGCGAGACGACTGGACCGCGGCCGGCATCGACGAAACCGAATACCTGACGCTTACTTTGCTTGGTTTGGGCGGGCCACTGTCATTGCAGGCGCTCCAGGTTCGGCTCGACCACACCGGACGCGCGCCGGACCATCGCACATTGCCGGCAATGATTGACAAGGGCTACGTGACGGAAACGTCCGACGGCATGCATTACGCGATTACTGTGAAGGGCCGGGAGGTCTATCTCGCGTTGCTGGCAAAATCCAAGGCGATCGAGGAGCAGCTGCTCGCGGACTTTTCGGACAGCGACGTCGCCGAAGTGCGCGAATTCCTGCAGCGCTTCATCCGGCAAACAGACCCCGGCATCCCGGATTTCTGGCAGACCAGCAGTGCCGACTGAGTCCCCGGAAACTGTCGCCGCGCAATTTTGCACGTATAATGCAAAATTTTCCAGCGAGGCTCGGGAATGGCTGGTGCGGAGCGGCGGCGCGGGCGTACGCCATCAATCAATCGGAAGCTTATCGAGCGCGCGGTGCGTGAAGTCGGCGCGAACGGAGAGGTAACCATGCACGGCGTGGCCAGTGAGCTCGGCGTCAATGTAACGACGCTTTACCGTCACACGGGAGGCCTCGACGCGCTGCTGCAGATGCACGCCTCGAACGTGTCGACCCGGTTGCCGCCGATGCCGGCCACCGCGGGCCAAAGCTGGCAGGACTGGTTGCGCAGCCTGGCCGAATTTTACCGCACTGCGTTCCTGGAGACGCCCGATCTTCTGCAGTATGCGCAGGCGGCACTTGACCCGGATTTCGAGCGGCTCGAGCAGGCGACCAAGACGCTGGTCGAATACGGCTTCAGCCCGCGCGAAGCCGCTCGCGCGCACGCCTTTCTGGTCAATACGGTCGTCGGTTACGTCCACCAGGAACTGCAGACACGTGCCGAGATTGCCGGCGGGTCGACACCAACCTATGCGAGCCTCGCCGAGACGCTCCGGTCCGATGCCAGTTCGCTGCCCACCCTGTCATCACTGAGCCTCGATGACGACGATTTCGATCTGGATACGAATTTTCGCTATTTCGTCAACTACACGATCGACGGCATTGCGGCGCGCACCAGAACGTCGCGCGCGGACAAACTGCGCTGAGAGATCAACGAAACGCAAGACGGAGAACGATATGGGAACTGCAAAAGCAAAAGACTTCGACCTCGGGGAATTCACGTTTCCGCGCGGCTGGTTCATGATTGCCGAGGCGACAGAACTGGACAACGGGCCGATGGCGGTTCGTTTTTTCGGCAAGGACTTTGCGTTGTATCGGGGCACCAGTGGCAGGGTAGTCCTGCTCGATGCCTATTGCGTGCACATGGGCACCCACCTCACCGCAAGTCCGAGCGCGTCGATCGTTTTGAACAACGAGCAGATCGAGGGTGATTCCATTCGCTGCCCCTACCACGCCTGGCGCTACGCACCCGACGGTACCGTCGACGATATTCCCTACTTCGACGGTCCCTGCCCCAAGGGCGCGAAATTGAAATCCTATCCCGTCGTCGAGCAGCTCGGCGCCATCCTGATGTGGCACGATCCTGAGGACGGTGAGCCCGAATACGATGCGCCGAACGTCGATGCCTGGGAGAATCCGCAATGGACCAACGGCACTTACGATCATCTCGGCGAAATCCCGATCCATCCCCAGGAAATCATCGACAACATGGCGGACGCGCATCACCTGGGACCGACGCACGGTGCACCGTGCGAGTATTTCGAAAACGAGTACGACGGCCATCTCTACTATCAGCGCCAGGGCGGGTTTCATCGCATGTACAACGCGTACCTGACGACGTCCACCTGGTACACCGGTCCGGGCATGCTGATTTCCAGGCAGCGCTTCGGCGAAGCGAACGGCTACGAGTTCATATTCCATACGCCCATTGAGGACGGGCTGGTCAAAGCCTGGCACAACAATCTCGCGATGTCGCCGAACGCCCGGCCGACAGACGAGGACGTTACCAACGCGAAGCTCGCACAGGAAGGTGCGCTCGCCGCGTTCGCACAGGACTTCGACATCTGGACCAACAAGCGTCCGGCAACGACAATCATGGCGTTACCGGTCGAACGCAATTTTCGCCGCGGCCGAACCTGGTACAAGCAGTTCTACAATCCACGCAGCAAGGCAGCCGAGTACCAGGAAAAAGTGAACGGCAAGCACTACTTGAGCAATTTGCCGGAACCCGGCGAGCTGGCGGAGGAACTGGAAGCTGCTATCGCGGGTTAGTGCCCGCTGTGGCTAATTCGCATCGGATCCGGTTATCGCCGCGATGCGCTGGTCGACCGTTCCGTCAAGCTCACGCAGCGGAGTCGTGTAGATGGTTTCGAAGACCGCTGTCATCCGGTTTTCGATTTCTTCAAGTAAGTGGTCGATATCGGGAATCGCCCTGAAGCAGTTGTAGCCGGTTTCGAGAAATTCTTGCAGCGCCCCGAACCCGGCCGCCCGCGCCGGACGTCGCATCGTCCGCAACAAGCCGCGTAGTAGCGATACGTTTGCCAGGGTTTTCAGCGTGCCACCCAGGTTCGTGACGAGATGTACGAGTTCAAGGCACGCTTCGAGCGTGCTCGCCTTGCGGCAGGCAACGCAATAATCACGATCGGTGAGGTCGGCGGGCAGTGACCCGCTCGCCGTAAGTCGTTCGAATATCCTGATGTTGATTTCGAGCACACGCGCGTTCAACTCGGCCGCTGTTGCAATCGTTTCCAGCGCATTGCCCGGCAATAGTCGGGTAATCGCCGGTGCGGCTCGTTCGAGATCCCGGTCACGGTCGCTGATTCCGGTGCCAGCGAGATCGCTGATCGTAAAGTCGATCGCATCTGCGTAGCTTTCACACTCGTAGACGTCGACGAAGAAGCGCTTCAGGTAGTTCATTTGCCAACGGGTAAACCTGTCATATTGCTCGAGTCGCTCAGAATTCTTGAGATAGATCGCATGCAACTCGTTGCTGCGCCGAATCATCACGCGAAAATGCAGAGCTGCGGCTTGCCTCGATCCAGCCGGTGGATCGGTCTCGTGTTTCGAGACGGCAGTCATAGCAAGCGATGTCCGATACTTGGCGGGACAGGTCGCTAGTATTGGCGATATCGCCGTTGCACGTGCCGTTGCCGGATACGTATCTGTTCGCGACGTTCGTCCTCGTTCACGACTCGGACGCCGGACGGAACGTGGCCCCGGACGTCCTGCAACCCGATCTTGCTGACCGTCAGCGCCGGCATTCGATCGGGCGGCTCGGCATAGGTGAACCGCAATGCCATGAACCCCACCTTGAGACCGGTCGTGTCCAGCCAGTTGCGGACACCCGGGTCCGAGTGCGCAACGACCCAGCGGTAGTGTCCGTCAGCATCGCGTTCCGCCTGGAAACCATTGAGGCTGCTCTGAAAATTCGCGAAATCGAGCGACTCGCCCCAGAGGTTGGACAGCTGAAATCCGAGGTACAGTGGCGATACCTGTAGTTCCAGGTCGACAAGTAGCGCTTCATCGGGCGCGAGTTCGTAGACGCCGCCGGAATAGACGTTCGTGCTTTGCCCGCCGCCAGTGGCGATACCGAGCGCATTCGGCGGGTTGAGGTTGTTCCGCGGCATGAAGCGTTTACCGTCACCGTTCATGTCCTCGTAGGTCTCGAGAACGACGGCATAGAACTCGTTCCAGAAGCGCATCTGGTTGTTGACGATGTCGCCGATACGCTGCATCTGTCGCGCGGCCAGGTCCGGCGTCAGTGCCGGCGGCGGGTCCGCTTCCTCGCCGAGACGCTCGATGTCCAGGTCAAGTGGCTGCTCGTGTTTCCAGTCATGGAACAACTCACGGATATTCAGGTAGCGGCCGACAAACTCGACATCGTGGCTCGTTCGGACCGAGGCCATGAAATTGCCCGTGTAGCCCGCAGGCCGCTCAGGCGCAAGGAGAATCTCGAACGAGCCGTCGTCCTCGATTTGCAGTTCATTGCTGGCAAGCGTGCTTGTGTTGATGCGCGATCCCGGCTTCAGTTCGGCAATCGAACCCGAATCCCCGGCATAGCCGCTGGCCAGTTCAAAGATTATGTATTGCGGGGCTCTGCTGCCGGGCACCGCCGCCTCGCCTCGCCAGTGCCGCGAATCCAGCGCTCGACCCGTAACGCGGTAGGTCAGTGCGCCGTCGATCTCGGCGCAGAGATACACGGCATCGCTGTTGTCAATCGTTGCCTTGTCCTGCGGCTGGATCGCGCGACGGATCGCCGGGTGCAGGGGATCGGCCAATGCCCGGTCGATGGCGCCGTAAAGAAAACCGAGCAGGTAACGGTAGCCCTCCGCAAGATTGCGCTCGTCGGCGGGCACCGGGTAAAGCTTCGGCTGGTCGATCGCGTCGCGCGCATCCGACAGGCGGTCCAGCAACTCAGTCCAGGCCGTACGCAGCCTGATCGCGGCGTCTTTCGTTTGCTCATCCATGTGATGTTTCCACATCCCAATTGAACTCATCGAAAAAGCCGGTCAGTTCTCGTCGGATGGTGTCTTCTTTCAAGTCGTATTCGGCCATCGTGTATTCGTGCTTGGCGACGTGCTGTCGCGATCTGGACTGTTGCTCGTCGAGGATTTTTTCTAATGCCGGAGAAACGTCGAGGCCAATCTGTTGATACACGGCCTCAACCGTGGCTTTAGGTTCGGCAACCAATTCGCGATAATCCACGACGGCGTGCGGCACGTGCGGGCACCTCTCTAAAAATTGCCTGGGCATGCGATAGGCATCAAAGGACATCTGCGCAAGTACCTCGAGCGACTCCCGGTAGGATTCTTCCGGCCATCCCCTGCCGCGCCAGTTGCGCTCCATGAGTTTCAGCAAGCTCGGTATGCACTCGAACGGATGCCGGATGAGCACGACAAAGCGTGCGCCGGGAAAGGTTTCGGCCAGGCTCGCGGTCCAGCCACAGAAAATCGGGTTCTTGCTCAGGTGAATTTTGTCGCCGCCATTCAGGTAGAGTTGCCGACGGACGCATTCACGGTAGTAATTCAGCCATCGCCGTCGCTTCTTTTCAGGCAGGCGGTCGGCGTAAAAGATGTCGAGCTCGTCCATGTACGGCGCCTGCAGCGTCCAGTAACCCGAGGCGAATGCGAAGGTCATGACGAAATTGTCTTCTTCCGGGACCCACAAGCCGATGTGATGCATTTTCCGGCCGGGGCCGAACACTTTTTCGTCCCAGGCCTCCAGTCGCCGCCGAAAGAATCGGCCGAACAGTTTTCGATCGAGAATGCCGAAACCGCGAATGAGCTTCTTTTGGAGTAATGACGGAAAGAACATCTCCCAGTACAGAAAGAAACTGAAGCGCTCGCCGTCGGCCGCCATCAGCCGGTGCATCAGCGTCGTGCCGCTGCGTGCATGGCCGACAATGAAAACCGGACTCTCGATCCTCTGCGTCCACAGGCGCGGAAAAACGAGGTAATCGAGCAGGAAAAACGTTGCGTGAACCAGGTAGAGCAGCGGCACACCGAACAACAGTTTCAACAGCAAACGAATTCGTTTCGCAGGCTTCCAGTGCCGCTCGCGCCAAAGCCGCCGCAGCATTTTGAAGTAGTATTCTGTGTCGAAATACATCAACATTACCGCATAGTCTATACTGAATTCGCAAAAATACTAGGTGATTATTGATGAAACTGAAATCAAAGACCGTTTTTATCACCGGCGCTTCCCGTGGCATCGGCCTCGCAATGGCCCGTCGCTTTGCCGCCGACGGCGCGAACGTCGTCATTGCCGCGAAGTCCGATACGGCGCACAAGTTCCTGCCGGGGACGATTCACGAAACAGCCGACGCGGTGCGGGACGCCGGCGGTCACGCGCTGGCACTGAAACTGGACGTGCGCAGCGACGAGGCGATCGGTGCAGCCATCGAAGCCGCCGTCAGGGAATTCGGTGGTATTGACGTGCTGGTCCACAACGCCGGCGCGTACTGGCTCAAGCCAACCGTCGAGTTTTCCGTGAAACGCCACGACCTTGTATTCGATATTAATGAGCGCGCCTATTTTCTGCTCGCGAGGGCGGCGCATCCGTATCTCTGCCGGTCCGATAACCCCCACATTCTGGGGCTCGCGCCGCCGATCGACCTGAACCCCGTCTGGTTCATGAATTCGTCGGCGTACACGGTGTCGAAATACGCCATGAGCCTGTACACGCTCGGCTGGGCGGCCGAGTGGAAAGATGACGGCATTGCCGTCAACACGCTATGGCCCCGCTGCGGCATCTATTCGCCGTCGGCCGTCATCCACGGCGGCGAGGACCTGGTGAAGGAGTTCCGCAAACCCGAGATCATGGCCGATGCGGCCTACGGCATCGTGACCCGGCCGAGCCGCGAGTTCACCGGTAACCACTGCATCGACGACTCGTTTCTTTACGACAACGGCGTCACGGACCTTGACCAGTACGCGATGCAGCCGGGGCACCCGCTGGTACCCGACTACATGGTGCCGCTGGATTCGCCGCCGCCGCCCGGCGTCGCCCTGACGAAGAATCGCCTCTACGACTTTACGACCGGAGAACTGCTGCCCGGCGCGCAGGTCGGCATGGCCGGCAAGGACTGACGTCGCGATCGTTTGAGAGATCGAGGCGCACGCACTGCATTGGTCGAAAACCTGCCGCGGGCGATGCGCGCAGCGATCAATGCCCGTCGCGAATGGCAACGATACCGACCGACGTGCCGACGTAGGCAGTCCCGTCCGGCGCCAGCGTGATCGGTGCCCAGTTGTTGTCGAACTCGAGCCCGGCGCCGGTCAGAATCTTGAAGACGGTACGGCCCGTAACGAAATCCAGCGCTGTGAAGTACCAGGCGTTCTCGCCGCCCGGCTGGGGGTCGAAGGTGTAGAAATATGCGAGGCCATTCGCGAGCGACAGCTTCGGCACGACGGACGTCGATCGTTCCCCGGATTCCCAGATCGTGTCGCAGCCCGATTCGTCATGACGAATGTCGATGCGCGCGATGCCGCCCCCGGCGTTGGCCCAGTCGTGCTCGCCACGCGAGTGCGTGTACCCGGCATTGTTCTCGATCACGATCGATCGGTCGATGCCGATCATGGAGTTGTCGGTGACTGAATGCCCGGCGCGAAACAGCGGTACCCGGCACACCAGGCGGTCGCCTTCGAATGCCTGCTCGCGTCGATACACCAGCAAGTTGATGCGTTCATCGGCATTGTCCGTGATCGTGACGTAGGCATCGCCGAGCAGCGTCGGCGTCGTGCCGCTGCCCTGGTTGATCGTGCCGACCTTGCGGCTGCTGCCGCGGTCGTAGGATTCGCGCCAGCCCACGACCGGTGCGCCATCGCCGTCGGCTGCGAAACGGTACATCGCGTGATCCGAAACGACGAATACACCGTTTGCGGCGACCGAAAAGCCGTTCTGAATTTCTTCGTGGTCAAGCCCGGTCAACTGTACGCGGCCCGTGGTTGTGTCCAGCGTGCCGACGCGTCCGTGGCGGGTCACCCACCAGATCAATCCATCGTAATCCGGCATTACAGCCGTGATCGGATCGCACTCTCCATCCGGCCAGGGATTCGTCGGCGACACGCAGTCATGCGGTACGTGCGCCGACAGGTCCCAGGCGCCGTCGTCGTAAAATTCCCAGTCGCCGTCGCTGTCCTGGCCATGTGCTATGCGACGAACCACCTGATCGCTGTCGGCCATGACAACACGGTCCTCGTGATCGAGGTAGAAGTAGGCTCCCGAGCTGTCCTCCATGATCTTGCTCTTGTCGCGGGCAATCAGCGCCGCCCAGGTAGAGGGTCGCACCGGCAGCTTCATTAACGCCAGCAGGTTGAGCGTGCGGGGTTCCATCAGGTAGATGCGAAAACCGCTGATGGCTGCACAAAGTGCGACGAGGCGGCCGCCGCTGTCGAACGTCAGCGTTGCGCACTGGCCGCCGGGCAACTTCGCGCCGCGCCGCGAATTGACGATCGGATCGACGCCCAGCGGCCCGCCGCCCGGATGCACGTCCGAACTGTAGGAATCGGCATGCATCGTGTTGACGCCCTGCGGTGCCATGAAAGGAAGTTTGTCGATGGACATCGTCATCGGACGCGGCCTCGCCGCGGCACCAATGAACGCTGGTGCCTTGTGAGCGCGGCTCTCGATCGATCGTCCGGCGTACGGCTCGCGGTTCCAGAGATTGAACGCCAGCATAAGAACGAGAACGGCGGCGACGAGAAAGGTCAGTCGTCGCACAACAGGAATTTCTGTACTTTGCCCGAAGCATTTCGGGGCAACGCGTCGACGAAACTGACGCGGCGCGGAACCTTGAAGTTCGCCATTTTTTCACGTGCCCATGCGATGACTTCTTCGGCGGTCAGCCCGCCGTCCGCGTTTGCAACAACGAACGCATGGCCGACTTCACCCAAGCGCTCGTCCGCTCGACCAATCACGGCGACATCCGCAATATCAGGGTGGCCAAGCAGCAGATTCTCGATTTCCGCCGGATAGCAGTTGAACCCGCCACAGATGTACATGTCCTTCGCGCGATCTGTGATCTTGAGATAGCCGTCCTTGTCCTGCCAGCCGATGTCGCCGGTATCGAGCCAGCCATCGTCGCTGATCGCTGCTGACGTCGCATCAGGATCGTCGAAGTAACCCTGCATGACATTGAAGCCGCGAACTTTGATATGGCCGGTTTCACCCGGCTTGACCTGCTCTTCGTCGTCATTGACGACCCTGACCTCGATGTCCTCGATCGGTCGGCCGGCGGTGTTTGCGATCGTTTCGAAGTCGTCTCCGGCGCGACAGATGCTAACCACGCCACACTCCGTCAGTCCGTACCCGGTGTAGACGCGGTCGAAGCCGAGCACCTGTTTCATGTCGCGGACCAGTTGCACAGGAACGGATGCGGCGCCGGTTACGGCGCAGCGCAGGGAACTCGTGTCCGTCGTCGCGAGATTCTCGTGCGCGAGCAACGCCTGAAACACGGTCGGCGCCCCGGGAAGCATGGTGATTCGATCGCGCTCGATGCGCTCGAGCAGCCTGCCGGCGTCGAAGACAGCTTCCGGATAACAGGTGGCGCCCGTCAGCAGGCAGGTCAGCCAGCCGGACTTGTAGCCAAACGTGTGAAAAAACGGATTGACGATCAGGTAACGATCATCGTCACCCAGGCCAACCGCCCGCGACCAGGTGTCAAAAATTGCGACCACCTGTCCGTGCGTGCTCATGACGCCTTTGGGGGCGCCTGTCGTGCCCGACGTGTACATCAGGTCGCTCAGGCCGTCAGCTCGCAGCATCTGGCGCCGCGTGTCGAGACCGGCTGGGTCGATATCGTCACCCGCTGCGATGAAATCGGCGAGTGAAAGACACTCCGTATATTGTCCACGCAACAGAATCGTCGTTTCGAGGTCCGGAAGATCCTGGTCGTGCAGCAGCGACGGGTAGTCTGTATCGAGAAAACCGCAGACTGTCAGCAATATGCGGCAGCGTGCCCGCCGCAGGATATCGCCGGCCTCTGCGCCCTTGTAGCGGGTATTGATGGGCACCAGTACGCCGCCGGCCATTTGCCCGCCGATTGCGGTCCAAATCCATTCGTGCAGGTTCGGCGCCCAGATTGCAAAGCGCTCACCGGGCTCAAGTCCTGAGGCGATAAAAGCACGCGCAGCGCGCTCGGCATGCAGACCGAGTTGCGCAAACGTCAACTCGATATCGCCATCAATGACGGCAGGCCGGTCAGGCCAGCGGTCCGCAGCGGCGAGCGCGACTTCGGGGATGGTGCGGTTCATATCAGGCATCGTTCTGCGCCATCCGCGGGTAGTCGACGTAGCCAGCTGCGCCCGGTGTGTACAGTGTCTTGCGATCGAAGCCGGACAGTTCGGCACCGGCGGCAAAGCGCTCGACCAGGTCCGGGTTGCCAATATAGTGGCGGGCAAACGATACGGCGGCCGCCGTCCCGGTCGCCACGACCTGGCTGGCTTCAACAAAGTCGTAGCTGTCATTGACGATCAGCGGGCCGTCGAAATGTTTTGTTGCCAGTGCCAGGTTGTCGACGGGTCCGTCGGGCAGGCGAATGACATGCAGATAGGCGATCCCGAGGGTATTGACGGCATCGAGCAATGTGCCGAACGTTTCTGCCGGGTCGTCGTCAGACAGATCGTTGAACGGATTGCCCGGGCAGATGCGCAGGCCCACCCGGCTCATGCCGCGGACCGAGCCCATGGCCTCGAGCGCCTCGATGACAAAGCGAATCCGGTTTTTCACACTGCCGCCGTACCGGTCGCTGCGCTTGTTGGTACCGGTCGACAGGAATTGCGCCGGCAGGTAGCCGCTGGTGCCGTGCAATTCGACGCCGGCAAACCCGGCGCGATACGCGTTGGCCGTAGCGTGCCGGAATTCTTCGATGACATCGGCAATCTCGCCCGACGCCAACGCGCGCGGTACGTCGAAGTCCACCATGCCTTTCGCATCCGTGTACATTTTCCCGCTGGCCCGGATCGCAGACGGTGCGACGGTTTCTGCATCGTCGTCCTTGTTGTAGCGGCTGGCCACGCGACCGCAATGCATCAGCTGCAGGACCATACTGCCGCCGCGCGCCCGTACCGCATCGACGACGGCGGACCAGCCCTCGACCTGGTCGTCGCTGTGGATTCCCGGTGTACGAGCGTAGCCCTTGCCGTTCGGGCTCGGCTGCGTTCCTTCGGTGATTACCAGCCCGGCGCTGGCTCGCTGCGAATAGTACTCGGCGTGCAAGGGCAAAGGCACGTCTCCGGGGCCGGCGCGACTGCGGGTCATCGGGGCCATTACGATCCGGTTGCTGATCTCGATATCGCCGAGCGCACCGGGTTTGAACAACGTGTTATCCATCGTCACAGGCAGCAGCTAACGAATGCGGATCCGCGGATCCGGCGTACCCCGCCGCATGCGGTTCAGGAATTCATCCAGCGGTGCGGGCTCGGCAACGTCCGGTTCATTGTCCGCCGGCGGGTTCGCCCAGAATTCCTCCCAGGAAGGAAACAGTTCATGGAATGCGCCGTCATAGGACTCGCGGCCCGGCCAGCGAATCTTGCTTTCTCCGACCGGCGGTTTGTTCAGGTCGGTCGCGTACCAGTAGCAGGGCAGCCGGCGACGAAAATACCAGGTGCCGTCCATGCGCTCGTAGTTATCCCAGTACAACATTTGCATGATGACCCATTCGTCGCCCGTCTCGTGTTCGTTTTTGGAGTAAACGACGCCATGCGCGTGGTCGGCATCGTCGAACTCGATGATATGGTTGCCGATGTGATGCGAAGTTCCGGTAAACTGCAGCCGCAACGTATCGTCCAGCCAGCGCTTCAGGTGGGCCCGCCCGGTCTTGTCGCGGCTCACGCGTATATCGGCCGCAAACAGGTTGACGTGCGCATCGAGGTCACGCATATCCAGCGACAGTGCGTACTTGGAAGCAAGTTGACGAATGGCGTCGAGAGATTCGAGCCGGTCAATACGGGAAATGAGGGAGTCGTCCATAAACAAAAAACCGTTTTCGTAGGAACTACTGTATATTTTCACGTAATCAGGCAGTATTATCAATAAATCATTATTAAAGTCGCGATTTTTTCTCCCTGAAACTGCGTTATTCGACAAATGCAATGCTCGATGCACCAGGAATCTCCCGACCAATGGCAAATGACGAACAAACCGGTCAGAACATTGATGTCGACGATCTCGATCGCGACATTATCGGCTTGCTGCAGCAGGACGGGCGAATGTCCATACAGGACATTGCGAAGACCCTGTCGTCGACGTCCTCGACCGTGCGCAAGCGAATCCGTCGCCTCGAAGAGGCCAAGATCATGCGAGTCGTCGCGGTCACCGATTTTTCAGCGGCGGGTTACGAACTGCTGATTGCCGTCGGCATCCAGGTCGAGAACCGCAGGCCTGACGATGTCGGCGAGGAGATCGCCGAATTGCCCGAAGTTTTCAGCGTCAACCTGGTCACCGGGGTTTGCGAGCTTGACGTGCTGGTCGCGGCCAGGGATTTCGATGAGTTGTCCCTGTTTCTTCACGACAAGCTGGCGAAAATTGACGGCATTGCCAAGCTGTTTCCGGGGCTGACCGTCGATGTGCTCCGTTACGAGTCCGGATGGGTGTCGAAGATATGAGCAAACGCCAACTCGACGACGTAGATACCCGTATTCTCGAGCACCTGTCCCGGGATGCGCGGGTCAGCAATCGCGAAATCGCGGAAGACCTGTCGTTGGCCGAAGGGACCGTTCGGGGTCGTATCAAGCGCCTGCAGGCCGACAAAGTCATCAAGATCATGGCGATCGCCGACGTTCGGGTCCTTACCCAGCATGAGCACCCGATGATGGCGTATATCGGCGTCCATGCGGAACTGGCCAGTCTGCACCAGACGGCCCGCAAGATAGCCGACCTCGATTTCGTCCGATTTGCCGCGACAATGCTCGGCCGTTACGACATCCTCGCTATCTCGTTTGTCGCGTCGGCGGAAGAGCTGATCGAGCACGTCAACGACGAGATCCTGGCACTGCCGGGCGTCAAGCACGTGGATACCAAGCTGGCGATCAAGTCCCTGAAGTACGATTATCGATGGGGTCGAATCGTCGAATAGTAAAATTTATTGCAAAAATTTTACGAGAATGTGTATTTTTCCTGCCTATACTGCTAATATTCGTAATTAGAAACCACGATATTCACTATTTCGGCCTAAACTGGCCGCCCTGGTGTGAGCAGGAGAAAACACATGGCTACATCCGCCAAGGCCGTCGATTCGGCCGACGTGCCCGTGATCGACATCGATCCCTACCTCGAAAACTTCGCCGCGCGAGGGCCCGAGGGTCGGAAGCAGCGGCAGGTTCTGGCCGAAAGCGTCGAAGACCTGAAGAAATCCGGATTCATGCGGTCACTGGTGCCGTCAAAATGGGGCGGTCTCGAGGTGCCGGTACAGGAGTTTTTCCGCGCACAAATCAAAATCTCCGAAGCCGATATGGGCACCGGATGGATTGCCGGTGTCATTGCCGTGCACGCATTCCAGATCGCGCTGATGGACGAGCAGGCACAACGTGACGTCTACGGTGATGATCCCGACACCTGCGTGTCGAGTTCCTACAACCCGGTGGGCGGCAAGACGGAACAGGTTGATGGTGGCGTCAAGTTGAGCGGCCGCTGGGGCTGGAGTTCGGGATCGGAGCACTGCAACTGGGTGTTGCTGGGCGCCATCATTGCCGGTGAGGGCTATCGGACTTTCCTGGTGCCGCGATCCGACTACGAGATCGAAGATACCTGGTACGCAATGGGACTGCAGAGTTCTGGTTCCAACGACATCGTGATTGACACGCCCGTCTTCGTGCCCGACTACCGGACACACAAGCAAATGGACGGTTTCAATTGTCTCAATGACCAGGAAAACCCAATGTACAGCATGCCGTGGGCCCAGGCCTTCGCACGCTGCGTGTCGACGCCAGCAATCGGCGCTGCGAAGCATGCGCTGCAGCTGTTCATCGACAATGCCAGTACCAGCAGCTCGGATCCCACACGGCTGATCGGTGACCCCGACATCCTGAGGCGGGTCGCCGAGGTCGAGTACCTCATCGACGAAGTGGAAACGCTGCTATTCCGGAATTTCGACGCGATGACGGCGCTACTGGAAGCCGGAGAGGAAATACCGCTGATCGACCGGGTCCGTTACCGCTACCAGGCCGGCGTGGTCATTACGAAAATGATGCAGGCCGTGGACATGCTGTTCGAAACGGCGGGTGGTCGCAGCGTCTTCCTCGGCTCCGAAATCCAGAATATCTGGCACGACATCCACATTGCGCGCGCACACGTTGCCAACAGCCCGGTCGCGTTTGCCCGCAACCTGGGCAACATGATGCTCGGCGGCGAAAACCAGGACGTCTTCATCTAGCTTGACCGGAACCGAATTCACGGGAACTGCGAATCATCATGTCGACTCATGCTCCACCGCGCGGAGAGGTCGTTGCCGCGGGAGACCAGGAAATCCATTTCCTGACTTACGGCGAGGGGCCGGCGGTCGTGCTGTTGCACGGCAGCGGCCCCGGTGCGAGCGGCTACAGCAACTTCAAGCAGAATATCGATGCTATCGTCTCGGCGGGCTGCCGGGCGATCGTTATGGACATGGTCGGCTTCGGCTACTCGAGCAAGCCGGTCGATCGTGACTACACGACGGAATTTTTTGCCTCGACGGTCAAGGCAGCGTTGGAGGCAATCGGCGTGGAGCGCGCTGCACTGTTTGGCAATTCGCTGGGCGGCGCGATCTGCATACGACTGGCGCTGGATCACCCGGATTTCGTCACGAGCCTGATCATGATGGCGCCCGGCGGTATCGAAGAGCGTGAGACATACTTCGCGATGCCGGGCATTTCGAAGATGGTGAGTTCCTTCGTCAGCGGCGAGCTCGACAGGGACGGGCTTCGAAAGATCCTGGAAATGCTCGTGTTCGACAGCCGCAACGTCAGTGACGAACTCGTGGACGAACGCTATGCAATATTGCAAAACCAGCCCCGGGAGGTGCTGTCGCGCATGGTCATTCCGTCGATGGAAGACTCGTTACAGGATATCCGCTGTCCGATTGTTGGCTTCTGGGGGCAGAACGACGAGTTCAATCCGGTCAGCGGCGCGCAGAAGTTTCTCGAGCGCTGTAGCGACTGCCGGTTCACGATCGTAACGGACTGTGGTCACTGGGTGATGCTCGAGCATCAGCGCATGTTCAATGCGCAACTGCACGATTTCCTCACGCACAGTGTCAAGGGTTCGTAACCGTGCTGGCAAAGTCTGCGATATCCTGCTACGGCGATGAGTTGTTCGATTGCATGATGTCGCAATCAGTTGTGCCGCCGCTGACCGACCGCGAACCGGGCATCGCGATCGAGGACAGTTACAAGATCTCGCAGCGATTCCTCGAGCGTCGGCTGACCGATAATGGCGAGTCCGTCGTCGGCAAGAAAATTGGCGTTACCTCCGATGCGGTACAATCCATGCTGGGTGTGTTCGAGCCCGACTTCGGGTTTCTGACCGATGCCATGCAGGTCAGTGAAGGCGAGATCTCGATCGGCAACCTGATCCAGCCGCGCGCCGAAGCAGAAATTGCGTTTCGCCTCGGCAGGACACTGCAGGGGCCCGGCATCACCGCCGCCGACGTGCTGGCGGCAACCGAAGCAGTCATTCCCTGCTTCGAAGTCGTGGACTCGCGTATCGAGGGCTGGCGGATCAGGATCCAGGACACGGTCGCGGACAATGCGTCCTGCGGGATCTACGTGCTCGGTTGTGGTGAGGCCGATGCCGGGACACTGGACCTCGCCGCCTGCAAGGTTACGGTGACAAAGAACGGTGAATTCCTGAGCGAGGGCTTTGGTTCGGCCGTGCAGGGCTCGCCACAGTCGGCGATCGCGTGGCTGGCCAATACCTTCGGCAAACTCGGCATGTCGCTCAACGCGGGAGAGATCGTGTTGTCCGGCTCCCTGGTACCGCTGGAACCGATCGTGGCCGGCGACACGATGGTCATGGATATTCCCGGCCTCGGCAAGACAATCGCAAATTTCGTCGAATGAAAGATTCTGAGAGGACGACGGCATGAGCAAGACCAAAGTGATGATCATCGGTTCCGGAAACATCGGTACCGATTTGATGATCAAGATTCGAGATACCTCGGAGAGACTCGAGGTTGCTGCGGTCATCGGTATCGATCCGGACTCGGAGGGCCTCGCGATGGCCCGGGAGTCCGGTTTCGAGACGTCGCACGAAGGCATCGACGGTGCAGAGCGCCTGGCGATCTGGGACGACGTGCAGATCGTATTCGATGCGACGTCGGCTGCGGCGCACCCGCGTCACAACGAGGCTTGCCGCAAAACAGGTAAACAAATGGTTGACCTGACACCGGCTGCGATCGGCCCCTATTGCGTGCCGGTGGTCAACATGACCGAGCATCTGGGCGAGCCGAACGTCAACATGGTGACCTGCGGCGGGCAGGCGACGATTCCGATCGTGCATGCCGTACGCCGGGTGTCGGAATCGGTGCCGTTCGCCGAGATCGTCGCGTCGGTGTCATCGAAATCGGCCGGTCCGGGGACACGCGCCAATATCGATGAGTTCACGCAGACCACGGCGCGCGGCATCGAGATCGTCGGTGGCGCAGAACACGGTAAGGCAATCATCATTCTGAACCCTGCCGAACCGCCGATGCTGATGCGTGACACGATCTACACGCTGTCGCTCGGCGCCGACGAAAAAGACATCGAGGAATCGATCGCAGACATGATCAAAGATGTCCAGCGCTACGTGCCGGGCTACCGGCTCAAGCAGGACGTGCAGTTCGAGCGCTTTGGCATCGATCGCAAGCTGAATATTCCGGGATATGGCGAGACAGCCGGCCTCAAGACGTCCGTGTTCCTCGAGGTCGAAGGTGCCGGACATTTCCTCCCGAAGTACTCGGGCAACCTGGACATCATGACGTCGGCAGCGCTGGGAACCGGTGAGCGCATCGCCGAGCTGAAATACGGGGTGGCAGCATGAGCAGCAAGATCAACGACCCGACACAGGAAAAAATCTACATCCAGGATGTCACTTTGCGTGACGGCATGCATCCGTTGAGGCACAGCTATTCGATCGAACAAGTGCGACAGATTGCGAAGGCTCTCGACGAAGCGGGTGTCGATGCGATCGAGATCTCGCATGGCGACGGCCTGAACGGATCGAGCTTCAACTATGGCTTCGGTGCCCACACCGACTGGGAGTGGATCGAGGCCGTTGCTGACGTCGTCGACAATGCCGTCGTGACCACTCTGATCCTCCCCGGAATTGCCACTGTCAAAGAGCTGCAGCGTGCCTTCGATCTCGGCGTGCGTTCAGTCCGCGTTGCGACCCATTGCACCGAAGCCGACGTCGCGAAGCAACACATCGAGTTTGCCCGTGAAATCGGAATGGATACCGTCGGATTCCTGATGATGGCCCACATGATCGAGCCCGATAAACTGGCGGAGCAAGCGAAGCTGATGGAGTCTTATGGCGCACAATGCGTGTACGTGACGGACTCCAGTGGCGCGCTCGACATGGACGGCTTTGCGGCACGCTTCGACGCCTACGATCGGGTGCTGGATGAAAATACGGAACGCGGCGTGCACTCGCACCACAACCTGTCGCTCGGTGTCGCCAACTCGATTGTCGCGGTACAACGAGGTGTACGGCGGGTGGACGCATCGCTTGCCGGCATGGGTGCCGGTGCTGGCAACACGCCACTCGAGGTATTCGTCGCTGCGATCGACAGGAAAGGCTGGCGCCACGACTGCGACCTCTACAAGTTGATGGATGCGGCCGAGGATCTCGTGCGGCCGCTGCAGGACCGGCCGGTCCGGATCGACAGGGAATCCCTGTCGCTCGGCTACGCCGGCGTTTATTCGTCTTTCCTGCGCCATGCCGAAAGGGCATCGGAAGTTTACGGCATCGACGCCCGGACCATCCTCGTCGAGCTCGGCCGGCGCGGCATGATCGGTGGCCAGGAAGACATGATCGTCGACGTCGCTCTCGACCTGGTGAAGCGCCGCGACGAACGAGAGAACGAACGGGCGAAGTCCGCCTGACGACAACACATAATTCAAGGTGGATAGACATGGCAGTAGCAAGACTCGGATACATCGGCATAAGCTCACAGGACCCGGATGCCTGGAATGCCTTCGGCAGCGACCTGCTTGGCCTGATGTCGGTCAAGGGCCCTGGCGACGGTGTCTATCTGAAAATAGATGACCATCCTTATCGCATCATCGTCAATAAGGGCGCAGAAGACCGCCTTGCCTGCATGGGTTGGGAAGTCGAGGATGCCGCCGCCTACGAGCACACGATCGCCGCGCTCCAAGCCGCCGGTACACCCGTCGAACATGGCGACGACGCGGGTGCCGTGGAGCGTTCTGTCAGCGCCTATTGCAGCGCCGCGGACCCGGCGGGTAATCCGCTCGAGATTTACCATGGACGAACGAACGTCGGCGACGCATTTGAATCCCCGCAAGCGGTATCCAGGTTCCTGACCGGCGACATGGGACTCGGCCACATCGTCGTCCCGGCACCGAACACCGACGAGACGCACGCCTTTTACAAGGACGTGCTCGGCTTTGGCGACAGTGACGACCTGACGCTGCCGCCGCCCGCCGAGGGCGCGCCGGAAATGCGGGTGGTCTTCATGCACGCCGCCAACCC
The DNA here is from genome assembly GCA_029864095.1 of Gammaproteobacteria bacterium. GTDB lineage: Bacteria > Pseudomonadota > Gammaproteobacteria > Steroidobacterales > Woeseiaceae > UBA1847. The sequence continues at coordinate 92,290 of JAOTUB010000002.1, forward strand.
GCGCCATCACAGCCTTGCACTTTTTAACCTGCCGAATCCGACCGGCATCGTGCACCTGATGCTCGAAGTGCCGACGATCGACGAAGTCGGCGCGTGTCTCGACCGTATCAACAGGGCCGGAATCCCGTTGCTGGCGACACTCGGTCGTCATTGCAACGACAACATGCTGTCGTTCTACGCCATCAGCCCGGGCGGAATTGCTGTCGAGTACGGCTGCGAAGGCCGACAGATCGACTGGCAGAACTTCGAAGCTACGAAAACCACCGTCGCCGATGTCTGGGGCCACGAGTACCAGCCGGTCGCGGTTTGACTCCGGGCCGGGTAACGCCATGAACAAATTGCAATCCGCGCAGGAAGCGATCGCAAGCCTCGAGAGCGGCATGACGATCGGTATCGGTGGCTGGGGACCGCGTCGCAAGCCGATGGCACTGGTGCGCGAAATTCTACGATCCGACCTCGACGACCTGACCGTCGTTTCCTACGGCGGCGCCGACGTCGGCATGCTTTGCGCCAGCGGCAAAATCAGAAAGCTCGTCTTCGCATTCGTGTCGCTCGACTTCATCCCGCTGGAGCCGTACTTCCGCAAGGCGAGGCAGAATGGCGACATCGAAATCATGGAAATCGACGAAGGCATGTTGTTGCTCGGTCTTCGCGCAGCGGCAATGGGTTCGCCATTCATCCCGACGCGAGTCGGTTTGGGGACCGACGTCCTGACCCGCAATACCGGCATCAAGATGATCCGTTCGCCGTACGACGACGCAAGGGTCTGGGTGGCGATGCCGGCACTGAATCTCGATGCCGCACTCGTGCACGTTGATCGCGCCGACGAGCGTGGCGTATGCCAGATCAAGGGGCCTGATCATTACATGGACGACCTGTTCATACGCGCCGCGCGTCGGACGGTCGTTTCCTGCGACGAACTCGTTGCGACGGAATACTTTCATGACAACGCGGAGGAATCCCGCTACGTATTCTGGGAGCGCAGTGCGACGACGGCCGTCGTACACACACCCTGCGGCGCGCATCCCTCGTCGTGCAATCCGCTGTATGGCATCGACGTCGAGCATTTCAATACGTATGCGGCGAGTGCCCGGGAAGAGGACGGCTGGCAGCGCTATGTCGACGAGTTCGTTGCCGGCGGCGAGGAAGACTACCTGAACAAAGTGGGCGGTGTTGCGCAGATAAAATCGCTGCCGGCGCCGGTGTACTGATGCTTGTGGACCTGCTGATCACCGCGTGCTCGCGCGCGTGGGATGACGATGGCGAGGTACTCGCGTCGGGTATCGGTGTTGTCCAGCGCCTCGGCGCGTCGTTGGCGATGCATAAGAATCCCGACCTGATGATGACTGATTCCGAGGCCTACATGGTATCGGAGCCGGTGCCGATAGGGCCGCGCGACGGCTATGAGCCGCAGCGTGAGACATGGATGGGTTTTTCGCGCATCTTCGATAATGTCTGGTCCGGCAAGCGGCATGCGCTCGTCGGCCCGACGCAGATCGACCGCTTCGGCCAGGCCAATATCTCGGCAATCGGCGACTACGATCGGCCGAAGATCCAGATGCTCGGTGTGCGGGGTTTCCCCGGCAACTCGATCAGCCATGCAAACTCGTTTTTCGTACCGAACCACAGCAAACGTGTGTTCGTCGACGGCGAAGTCGACATGGTCGCTTCGGTCGGCTACAACCCGGATCGCGTTGCCGAAGGCTGGAAGCTCGACGACATCGACATTCGTATTATCGTCACGAACCTCTGCGTCATGGATTTTCGCGGGCCGGACCATCAGGCCCGCCTCGTCTCTTTGCATCCGGGAATTGAGGTCGACCAGGTTGTCGAGAATACCGGCTTCGAGCTCTGCATCCCGCCCGACGTTGCCGAAACCCCGCAACCGACGTCCGATGAGCTGAAGTTGATCGCGCAATATGACCCGCATGAGTTGCGGGCAAGTGCGGTGAAATAGTCAATGGCCATCCGGAATCGTGTCGCCGCTCGTGAAGGCTGGTACCTGCTCGATGCGGAACGGCCGCGTCTTCTCGGCACGCAATGCGGCGATTGCGGCAGCTACTACTTCCCGAAACACGACACCTACTGCCGCAACCCCGCCTGTGACGGCGAGACCTTCGACGAGGTCGAACTCAGCCATCGCGGCAGGATCTGGTCGTACACGAACGCAGCCTATCCGCCGCCGCCGCCGTTTGTCGCCGCCGAGCCTTACGAAGCATTCGCAATCGCCGCGGTGGAACTGGAGCGGGAACGTATCGTCATACTCGGCCAGCTCGCGAACGGCGTCGGGGTAGACGACGTACGTATCGGTGACGAGGTGGAGGTGACACTGGAGCCCCTGTACGTGGAAGACGACACGGAGTTCGTCGTCTGGAAATGGAAACCCGTCACGCAGGCCGGGTCATGAGTAACCCGGTTGCGATTCTCGGCGTCGGCATGCATCCCTGGGGCAAGTGGGGCCGCAACTTCGTCGAGTACGGCGTCAAGGCGGCACGCGACGCGCTGGCCGATGCCGGCGTGTCGTGGACCGACATCGATTTCGTTGCCGGTGCGAGTACGATGCGATGCGGCTACCCGGGATACGTTTCAGGGGCGACATTTGCGCAGGCGCTCGGCTGGACCGGAGCGCGCATCGCGAGTTGCTACGCAGCCTGTGCGTCGGGATCCCAGGCGCTCGATACGGCGAGGGCACAAATCCTCGCCGGGCTGGCCGACGTCGCGCTGGTCGTCGGCGCCGATACGACACCGAAAGGCTTTCTCGCGCCGCAGAAAGGCGAGCGGCCCGACGATCCGGACTGGCTGCGCTTTCGTCTGCACGGTGCGACCAATCCCGTGTATTTCGCGCTGCACGCGCGACGTCGCCTCGAGCTTTACGGCACCACGGATGAAGATATCGCCGCTGTGCGGGTGAAGAATGGCCAGAACGGCCTGCACAACCCGAATGCGCGTTACCGCAAGGCATTCACGCTGGAAGAAGTCCTCGAATCGCCGATTGTCTCGGACCCGTTACGACTCTACGAAATCTGCGCCACCAGCGACGGCGGAGCAGCCATCGTCGTTGCGAGCACCGAGTATGCGAAACAGCTCGAGAAGAACCCGGCCACGATCGAGGCAATCTCGACCATTACGCCGACCTTCCCGAGCACGCAACTCGAGCTGCCGGACCTCGCCACCGACTCGGCCGCCAGCGTCCCGGCGCCCGACATGAATTTCAAGCCGGCGATCATAGAAGCGGCATACCAGGAAGCCGGCATCGGCCCCGACGACCTCAGCCTTGCGGAGGTCTATGATCTCAGTACGTCGATGGAACTGGACTGGTACGAAGCACTGGGGCTTTGCCCGGAAGGCGACGGGCATAAGCTGCTGCGCGATGGCGACACCGAAATCGGCGGACGCATTCCCGTAAATGCGTCGGGCGGCCTTTCGTGTTTCGGCGAAGCGGTCCCGGCGCAGGCACTGGCGCAGGTCTGCGAACTGGTCTGGCAACTGCGCGGCGAGGCTGACAAGCGCCAGGTACGCGATGCGCGAGTGGGCATTACGGCCAATGTCGGGCTGTTCGGTCATGGCTCGTCGGTCATCGTCAAGAGGTGAAGCATGAGCATGCTGCATACCCCGCTGTGCGACCTTCTCGGCTGCAAATACCCGATCATCCAGACGGCGATGGGCTGGGTATCGGGACCGGAACTGGTCGCCGCCAGCGGCAACGCCGGTGCTTTCGGCTTCCTCGCGGGTGCGACGATTCCGCCGGACGAAATCGAGCGCGACATTGTCAAGATCAAGTCACTGACCGACGCGCCGTTCGGTGTCAATTTCCATATGTATCAGCCGAATGCCGCCGACATCGTCGATCTGGTCATCAAGCACCGGGTTCGTGCGGTCAGTTACTCACGCTCGCCCGGCGCAGAAATGATCGGCCGCCTGAAAGAACACGGGGTCAGATGCGTGCCCACGATCGGGCTGCCCAAGCATGCCATCAAGGCAATCGAGCTCGGCGCGGATGCGGTCACGGTGCAGGGCGGCGAAGGCGGTGGTCATACCGGGTCGGTGCCGACATCCCTGCTGATTCCGCAGGTAATTGACGCTGTCGCGGGTAAAGTGCCCGTCGTGGCGGCAGGCGGGTTCAAGGACGGTCGCGGGCTGGTCGCGGCGCTCGCCTGGGGCGCGGACGGGATCGCGATGGGCACCCGTTTCCTGATGGCGAAGGAGTCGTCGCCGCCGGATGCGACCAAGCAGCGCTACGTCGACTGCAACAATCCGTCGGAAATCGTCGTGTCGAGAGCCATCGACGGCCTGCCGCAGCGCATGATCACGAACGAAATGCTGTCGCGACTGGAACGGGCGAACCCAGTCACCAAATTCCTGATCGCCGTCAGCAATGGCCTGCGTTATCGCCGATTTACCGGCGCGAGCCTGTTCGGCATGCTGCGATCGGCAATCGCGATGACCAGGAACAGTGACATGACGCTGTCGCAGGCAATCATGTCGGCGAATGCGCCGATGATCATCCAGAAAGCCATGGTTGACGGCCAGCCTTCGGCCGGCGTGTTACCGTCAGGCCAGGTCGCCGGCGTCATCGGCGAGGTACAAAGCTGCGAACAGATCATCGCGAGCATCGTCTCTGAAGCACAGGAAAGACTTCGCGAACTGGCAGCCATGGCTGCCAGGGAGGCCCGGGTATGAAATCGCCATTCGACGTGTCAATCAAGGACGGCGTTGCCGAACTCGTGTTCAACCATCCCCCGGTCAACGCGTTCGATTCGGCAACCTGGTTCGCAATTGCCGCGAAAATCGACGCGCTGGGGAAGCACGACGACGTTCGCGTCATCATTATTGCTGCTGAAGGCAAGGGTTTTTGTGCCGGTGTCGACATCAAGGAGCTTGCAGCCGATCCGGGCAAGATTGTCGACGTCAATCGCGGTAATTTCGATACCTTCCGTGCGATTCATCGCAACCCGAAACCGGTCATCGTCGCATTACACGGATTCGTGCTTGGCGGCGGAATCGGAATCAGCGGTGCCGCCGATATTATCGTTGCGTCCGAATGCGCGAACTTCGGGATCCCCGAAGTTGATCGCGGCGCAATGGGTGGCGGTGCGCATTTGCAGCGCATGTTTCCCGTGCAGAAAGTGCGCTACATGTACTTTACCGGCGAGTTCATCGACGCGACGGAGGCGTATCGCCTCGGCGCGATCGAACGCGTCGTGCCGCGCGACGAACTGATGTCGACGGCCCGCGCGATTGCAGCGAAGATTGCCGAGAAGTCGCCGGGCATGATCAGGCTGGCCAAAGAATCACTGACCGGTATCGAAGACGGCAACCTGGAAGAAAAGTACCGCTGGGAACAGGGATTCACGTTCGAGGCGTACACGATGCCGGACTCACAGGAAGCACGCGACGCGTTTGTTGAGAAGCGTGACGCAAGTTTCGACAAGGACTGACGCGCGACCAATGGATCTCCGCTATACAGACGAGCAGGATCAGTTTCGCCGCGAAGTGCGTGACTGGCTGGCGGGGCACGTGCCAGCCGAACCGTTGCCATCGCTCGATACGCCGGAAGGCTTCGAGCTGCATCGTGACTGGGAACGCACGCTTGAGTCCGGCAACTGGGGCATGGTGACCTGGCCCGTCGAGTATGGTGGCCGGGGCTGCAACCTGATCGAGTGGCTGATCTTCGAGGAAGAGTACTACCGCGCCGGGGCACCGTTGCGCGTCAGCCAGAACGGCATCTTCCTGCTGGGCCCGACGTTGATGGAGTTCGGTACGGACGCCCAGAAAGCGCGTTTCCTGCCGCCGATGGCCGCGGGCGACGAAATCTGGGCTCAAGCCTGGTCGGAACCGAATGCCGGCAGCGACATGGCCGCCATACGCTCGCGCGCAACGCGGGTAACCGAGAACGGCGAAGACTTTTACGTACTCGAAGGCCAGAAGACTTGGTCGTCTCGCGCGGTCTTTGCCGACTGGGGCTTCGGTATATTTCGTACCGAACCTGATTCGAAGCGGCATAAGGGCCTGTCGTTTATCCTGTTTCCGCTGGATGCGGATGGCATCACGATTCGGCCGATTCGCCAGCTCGACGGCGATGCAGGCTTTGCCGAGATTTTCTTTGACGATGCGCGCGTGCCCGTCGCAAACCGCCTCGGCGACGAAGGTCAGGGCTGGCACATCGCGATGGCAACCGCCGGATTCGAGCGCGGGCTGATGCTTCGAAGCCCGGCGCGCTTCCAGGTAACCGCCAGACGACTCATCGAGCTCTACCGGCAGAACGCAGAGCGCGTCTCGCCTGCCACGGGTGAACGGGTGATCGAGTGCTATCTCGATGCGGAGGCCTATTGCCTGAACACCTATTACACGGCATCACGCCTGATGGCCGGCGGCAGGATCGGCTCCGAGGCGAGCTGTAACAAGATATTCTGGTCCGAACTCGACCGCCGCATGCACCGGATCGCAATGTCGATGCTGGGCGCGCGCGCTGAACTGACGGAACACGCGGCGGATGCCGTCGATGCGGGCCGCTGGCTGGACGGCTACCTGTTTTCGCTCGCGGGGCCGATCTACGCCGGCACCAACGAAATTCAACGCAACATCATCGCCGAGCGCTGTCTCGGCCTGCCGAGGGCGTGACGGTGGATTTCACGTTCACGACCGACGAACTCGAATTGCGCGACGGTGCTCGCGAGTACCTGCGGGGTCGGTGTACGCCGGAAACGCTGCGTGGACTCGTGGAGTCCGGCACGGCCGACCTCGCCGGATGGCCCGAGCTCGTGGAGATGGGCTTCGCCGGATTCCTGGTGCCGGATTCGGCCGGCGGGCTCGGAATGTCGGATACTGCATTCGTGCTGCTGGCCGAGGAAGCCGGCTACGTCGCCATGCCCGAACCCCTGGTCGACGTTGCCGGTATAGCGGCGCCGTTACTGGCGGCACTCGATAGCGACGCGGCGGCACAGATTGCCGCCGGCGCGATTCGCGTGCTGACCTCTCATCCACTGAATCCCTACGTCAACCAACTCGGGACCGGAGACCAGGTCTTGCGCTTTTCGGATGACAAGGTCGAGTTGATTGCAGCCGCGGATATCGAGACGACGACGGTGGACAGTATCGATCCGTTGCGGCAGCTGGCGCATATCGAAACCGCCGAAACGGCCATACTCGCCGAAGGTGTTGAGGCGGGGACGCTGGCGGCACGCGCCGCGCTGCGGGGTGCGCTGTTCACGGCGGGCGAACTCCTCGGCCTGACAGCCGCAATGATCGACATGTCCCGGGCCTATGCCGTGGAGCGCAAGCAATTCGGCGTGGCAATTGGCACGTTCCAGGCGGTCAAACACCACCTGGCAACGGCGTTTACGCGTCTGGAGTTTGCGCGCCCCGTCGTCTATCGCGCCGCGGCAACGCTGGACGGCGATGAGCGCAGGGCGAGACTGGCCGTGGCGCATGCGAAAATCGCCGCCGCCGATGCCGCGACCGGCGCGGCCGAGGCCGCAATACAGGTGCATGGCGGCATCGGTTACACGTTCGAGGCCGATCTGCACCTGTTCATGAAACGCGTCTGGGCGCTCTGCGGATTGTGGGGCGACCGGCACCACCATATGAGGTTCGTCGACAGCGAGATACTTCACGGCCATCTGCAAACCGGGCCGGCTACGACCTTCGCGGCGAACGGTCTGGCATCAGGCCAGCATTAGAACAGGAAACGTCATGACTCAGGCATACATCATCGACGCGGTACGCAGCCCGACGGGCAGGCGCAAGGGCGGACTGAGCCACGTGCACGCCGCCGACCTCGGCGCGCACGTCATCAGGGCGATCGTCGATCGCAACAACATTCCCGACGACGAGTACGAGGACGTGATGTTCGGTTGCGTCGACACGGTGGGTCCGCTGGCCGGCGACATCGCACGTACCTGCTGGCTGGCTGCCGGCTTGTCTGAGGCCGTACCTGGGGTCACGATCGACCGCCAGTGTGGTTCGTCGCAACAGGCCGTGCATTTCGCGGCGCAGGCAATTATGTCCGGCTCCATGGACGTCGTGCTGGCCGGCGGCGTGCAAACGATGACGCAAATCCCGATCAGCTCGGCCATGGTGCTTGCCGGTTCGCTGGGATTCGACGACCCGTTCAGCGGCTCCGAAGGCTGGGTTGCACGCTATGGCGCCGAGCCCCCCACGCAGTTCAAGGGTGCGCAGATGATCGCGGACCAGTGGGGCTTCTCGCGACGCGACCTCGAGGTGTACGCACTCGAATCACATCGGCGCGCATTGCAGGCGATGGGCGAGGGTCGCTTCGACCGCGAGATCGTGCCGCTGGCCGGCGTCACGATGGACGAGACTGCGCGCGACACGTCGCTCGAGAAAATGGCCGAACTCGATGACCTCTTCGGCTGTGACAAGGTTACGGCGGCGGTGTCGAGCCAGACCTGTGACGCATCCAGCGCGATGCTGCTGGCGTCCGAAGCGGCGGTGAAACGCTTTGACCTGTCGCCGCGGGCGCGAATTCATCACATGAGCGTGCGCGGCGAAGATCCGATCCGCATGCTGACCGCGCCGATTCCGGCGACGGAATACGCGCTGAAAAAGTCCGGCATGTCGCTGGACGACATCGATCTCGTCGAGATCAACGAGGCGTTCGCCTCCGTGCCGATGGCATGGCTGAAGGATACGGGCTACCCGCAGGAGAAAACCAACGTCAACGGCGGCGCGATTGCGCTGGGACATCCGCTGGGAGCGACGGGCACGAAGCTGATGACGACCTTGCTGCACGAGCTCGAACGCAGTGGCGGGCGCTACGGCTTACAAACGATGTGCGAGGGCGGTGGCCAGGCCAACGTCACGATCATCGAACGATTGTAGAAAGGACTGAGAGGCGGCAATGAGCGGGATCTGTGCAGGACGTGTTGTCATTATTACCGGTGCCGGTGGCGGCTTGGGTCGGGCACATGCGCTGGCATTCGCCGATGCAGGCGCCAATGTCGTCGTCAACGATATCGACCGCGGCGCGGCGGAAAACGTCGTTGCCGAAATTACCGTGGCGGGCGGCAACGCGATTGCGAATAACAGCGACATCACGGATTACGCATCGTCCGGCGAGGCGGTGGCGCAGGCCATCGACACATTCGGTGACCTGCACGTCGTTTTGAACAATGCCGGCATCAATCGCGATCGCATGTTCGCGTCGATGACCGAGGACGACTGGGACGCAATCATGGCCGTGCACCTGAAGGGCCATTTCTGCATCAGCTCGCACGCCGTGCATCACTGGCGCGCACAATCAAAGGCGGGCCGGGACGTGTGTGCACGAATCATCAACACGACCTCCGGTGCCGGGTTGCAGGGTTCCATCGGCCAGTCGAACTACGCGGCCGCCAAGGCCGGCATCTGTGCGCTGACCCTGAACCAGGCGGCGGAACTCGGGCGCTACGGTGTCACGGCAAACGCGGTGGCGCCTGCGGCGCGCACCGGCATGACAACGGCGGTCGACGCGATGGCCGAACGCATGGCGAGGCCCGACGACGGCAGTTTCGACTACTGGGCACCCGACAATGTCTCGCCGCTGCTCGTCTGGCTGGGATCTGAGTCGTCCTCGGGCGTTACCGGACGTGTTTTCGAGGCCGAGGGCGGCAAGATTTCGATCGCGGACGGCTGGCGCTCGACTGCCGGTGTCGACAAAGGTGCGCGCTGGGACCCGTCGGAAATCGGTGGCGCCGTTGAGGAACTGCTGGCGAAAGAAGTCCCGGCGCAAAAAGTCTACGGTACCTGAGGTCTCCGTTCCGCGATGGAATTCAGATTCAGCGAAGAGCAGCAAATGATCCGCGACACCGCGGCCTCGTTTCTTGCAGAAGTGTCGGACAGCCAGGCGGTGCGGCAGGCGATGGCGAATGGTGCTGGTTACGACGAGTCGCTGTGGTCGCGAATCACCGAAGAAATGTTCTGGCACGCGGTGCATATTCCGGAAAAATTGGGCGGGCTCGACCTGGGCTATGTCGAACTCGTCGCGATGCTGGAGCAAATGGGCAGGTGCCTCACCTGTTCGCCGTTTTTCTCCACCGTGTGCCTGGGCGTCAACGCCCTGCGCGTCGCCGGAACGGAGGCGCAGCAGAAAAAGTATCTTGCGCAGATCGCGGGCGAGGGCCGCACCGCGACACTCGCCTGGACGGGCAAAGGCCGCCGCTGGGACGCTAAGTCAATCGACACCACGTACACGTTGACGAAAGACGGCGTTTTCCTCGACGGGCGCTTGCACTATGTGACCGACGGGCATACCGCCGACCTGCTGATTATCGCTGCGCGTGAGAACGGCAGTTCGGGCGAGCAGGGTATTGGCCTGTTCATCGTTCCCGCGGGCGCCGGCGGCGTCAGCTCCGTAGCGCTCCCGACGATGGACCAGACGCGCAAACAGGCGACAATCTCGTTCGACAAGGTACAGGTCGATGCGGCCGACATTATGCGCGACGCGGGCGACGCATGGCCGCTGCTTTCACAAGTGCTGGACCTGGCACGGATCGCAACCGCGGCTGATCAAACCGGCGGCGCCGAGCGGGTCCTGGAGATGACGGTCGACTACATCAAGGAACGCAGGCAGTTCGGGCGACCGGTCGGCAGTTTCCAGGCCATGAAACACAAAGCCGCCGACATGATGCTCAGGGCGGAGTCCGCACGTTCGGCGCTGTACTACGCTGCCTGTGTCGCCGACGAATACCTGGCGGGCAGAGGGACGGATGTCATGCTGGCCGAAGCCGCGAGCATTGCCAAAGCGTATTGTTCTGAGGCTTACTTTTTTAATGCGGGGTGCGCGCTGCAGATGCACGGCGGCATCGGGTTCACCTGGGAACACGACTTGCACCTGTACTTCAAGCGTGCAAAGTCCACGCAGCAATACCTCGGTGACGCGAGCTTTCACCGCGAGCGCTTGGCCCGGATGATTCTGGATGCTCCGACGTGAGGCTGGCGTTCAGCAAAGACGACGAGGCGTTCCGGGAGTCCATCGCGTCCTGGCTGGCCGAAAACCTCTCGGGCAAGTTCGAGAAAATCCGCTTTCGCGGTGGACCCGGTGACGAGCACATGTACTTCGATGAGCGCCGCGATTGGGAATACCGGCTGGCCGACGGCGGCTGGACCGGTGTCGGCTGGCCGAAAGAACACGGCGGCCGCGGCCTCTCCATCGAGCAACAGGTGATTTACCACGAGGAATACGCTCGCGCCGGCGGGCCGGGCCGGGTCGGGCATATTGGCGAGGGCCTGACCGGCCCGATGCTGATCGCATTCGGTAGCGCCGAACAGCAGCAGCGTTTCCTGCCGCAAATTCTTGCGGGCAAGGAACTCTGGTGCCAGGGATATTCGGAGCCGGGTGCCGGTTCCGACCTGGCCAACGTCAGGACCAAGGCCGTCTTCGACAGGGACAGCGACCGATGGCTGATCACGGGACAGAAGATCTGGACGTCGCTGGCACAGGAATCGGACTGGTGTTTTGTCATCGCGCGCACCGATCCGAATTCGCGTGGCAGCCGGGGACTCGGGTTCTTCCTCGTGCCAATGGACCAGCCGGGTGTCGATATCCGGCCGATCCGGCAACTGACCGGCACATCGGAATTCAACGAGGTGTTTTTCGACGCGGCCGCCTGCGACGCCGACTGCATCGTCGGCGAGCCCGGAGACGGCTGGAAAGTGGCGATGGGCTTACTCGGATTCGAACGCGGCGTCTCGACGTTGGGGCAGCAGATGCTGTTCCAGAATGAATTTAATGAAATAGTAGCCATTGCTGAAGAAAACGGTGCGGCAAGCGACCCGACGATACGACAGCGCATCGCCGATGCGCACATCGGGCTCAGGATCATGCGTTATAACTCGATGCGGACACTGTCCGGCGATGTTGGTGACGGGTCTCTCGAAAAGTCTGCGATGATCTACAAACTCTATTGGTCGACCTGGCACCGGAACCTCGGCAACCTGGCCATGGACGTGCTCGGGCCGGAAGCAGAGATCGCAGAGACCGCACCCTACGACCTCACCCGCCTGCAGTCCCTGTTCCTGTTCACACGCGCCGACACGATTTATGGCGGCACCAACCAGATTCAACGCAACATTATCGCCGAACGTGCGCTCGGGCTGCCACGAGAGCCGCGACCGGCAACCGACTGAGGCCTGACCATGGCATTGAAAGATCCGCCACCCTACGTTCCCGGGCATCGGCTGCTCGATGGAAAATCGGTACTCATCACCGCGGCCGCGGGCGCGGGAATCGGCTTTGCCACCGCGAAAAAAGCGGTCGAGGAAGGTTGCAGCGGGATTTATATCAGTGATGTTCATGAGAAGCGCCTGGAGAAATCGATCGCGGCACTCAAGGAGCTGCATCCGGACGGCAACGTGTTCGGCCGACTGTGCGATGTTTCTTCTGAATCCGACGTTCAGGCGCTGGTCGACGATGCCGAAGAAAAACTCGGCGGTGTCGATATCCTGATCAACAATGCCGGGCTCGGCGGCACGCGGCTGCTGGTCGATATGCCAGACGACGAGTGGCACCGCGTCATCGACATCACGCTCACCGGGACGATGCGCATGACACGCGCGATGCTCAGGTGCATGCAGCCGAGGGGCGCCGGTGTCATCGTCAATAACGCATCCGTGCTCGGGTGGCGCGCGCAAAAGGAGCAGACGCACTACGCGGCGGCGAAAGCGGGCGTCATGGCCCTGACCCGCTGCGCAGCGCTCGAGGCCGCCGACTACGGTGTTCGCATCAACGCGGTCGCACCGAGTATCGCGTTTCACGAATTCCTGAAGAAGACGACACCGATGGAACTGCTCGAAGATCTGGCGTCCCGAGAGGCGTTCGGCCGGGCTGCCGAAGTCTGGGAGGTCGCCAATGTCATGATGCTCCTGGCGTCGGACTACAGTTCCTACATGACCGGCGAGGTCGTTTCGGTCTCGTCGCAACGATCCTAGGTTCGCGGGCAACGAGGGCTTTGACGTCGATGACCAGAATATTCGAACATCCCAGGGAATTGCTGCAAGCCGAGGGCGAGATGCTCGGTTCGACGGAGTGGATGAGCGTCGAGCAGCAGCGTATCAACCAGTTTGCCGATGCCACCGACGATCATCAGTGGATACACGTGGATCCCGACAAGGCCGCAAGCGGCCCGTTTGGCGCCTGTATTGCGCACGGATTCCTGACGCTGTCGCTGGTCAACAAGTTCCTGCCGATGCTGGTCGAGGTTCGCAATACAACGATGGGCATCAACTACGGTTGCGACAAGGTTCGATTCCCGAACACGGTCAGGGTGAATCAGCGAATTCGCGGCAGCGGCGAGATCCTTGCAGTCGAGGAGAAGCCGGGCGCCGTGCAGGCGATTGTTCGGGTCAACGTCGAGGTCGAGGGCGAAGAGCGTCCGGCCTGTGTTGCCGAGACGATCTCACGATTCTATTTTTCGGACTGAGTCCGGGACAGGGAGAGCTTCATGACCGATGCCGTCATCGTATCAACCGCACGCACACCGATAGGCAAGGCCTATCGCGGGGCATTCAACGACACTGAGGCACCGGTGCTCGGTGCCCATGTCGTGCGGCACGCCGTCGAGAGAGCTGGCGTCGATCCGGCCGAGGTCGACGACGTGATACTCGGGCTCGCGGCGCCGCAGGGCACGCAGGGCTATAACATCGGCCGACTGAGCGCGGTCGCGGCGGGCCTGCCCGACACGGTCCCGGGCATGCAGATCGATCGCATGTGCTCCTCCGGCATGATAGCGATCGGGCTCGCGGCCAAGGCCGTCATGGCGGGCGAGCAGGCCGTCGTCGTCGCCGGCGGCCTCGAATCGATTTCGCTGACCCAGAACAAGCACAAGAATGCTCACCGGGCCATCTCGAAAGCGGTCCTGGAAGAATCGCCGCACATGTACATGCCGATGATCGAAACGGCTGAAATCGTGGCCGAACGTTACGGCATCAGCCGCGAGTCACAGGACGAATACGCGCTGCAGTCCCAGCAACGTACGGCGGCAGCGCAGCAAGCGGGCCGCTTCGACGACGAGATCGTGCCCCTGGATTCGGTCAAGTCCGTGTTCGACAAGGCAACAAAAGAAGTCTCGTACGAAAAAGTGACGCTCGATCGCGACGAAGGCAACCGCCCGGACACGAAACTCGAGGGGCTCGCGAGCCTCGATCCCGTCTTTGCGGACGGTGCCGTCGTCAAGACCGGCAAGTTTGTGACAGCAGGCAATGCCTCACAGCTGTCCGACGGCGCATCGGCTTGTGTGGTCATGGATTCGGGCGAAGCCGGCAAGCGTGGGCTGGAGCCGCTCGGCATCTACCGTGGTATTGCGGTCGCCGGCTGTGCTCCCGAGGAAATGGGAATCGGGCCGGTGTTCGCAGTACCCGGTCTGTTGAAGAAGCATGGACTGGGCGTAGACGATATCGACCTGTGGGAATTGAACGAAGCGTTCGCCTGCCAGGTGATCTATTGCCGCGACAAGCTCGGGATCGACAACGAAAAGCTCAATGTCAACGGCGGTGCAATCTCGATAGGTCATCCGTTCGGCATGTCGGGTTCGCGGATGGTCGGACATGCATTGCTCGAAGGCAGGCGGCGCGGCGCCCGCTACGTCGTGTGCACGATGTGCGTTGGCGGCGGCATGGGAGCCGCCGGACTGTTCGAGGTGAACTAGGGCCTGCTAACGCGTGAATTAATCAGAGTCTCCCTGGGCGGCACTGGCGGCTGCCGTGCACAGGCTCTCAAAAGCATCGAGCAGGCACTGCCGGTAGAACTCCGGGTCCGGCAACATGCTGGCGCAACTGGTAAACGTGATCGCCATGGAACCGCCGACACTGGTCACGGCGTGAAACAGGCCTACCTGGTCGATCAGCGGCCCGAGGCCGAGCACGAGACGCAGTCGCGCACCACGCAGGAACAGGTCGACCGGAGGGCCCGGCACGTTCGAGACCACCGTGTGCAACGGTGTCGGCACACGATCGCTTACTTTTTCGGCCGTCAGAGCGCGTATGCCGAGCGCCAGCCAGCCCGGCGAGAGGCTGTCGGCGATGTCGGACATTGAATGGACTCCGGCCGTTTTCGCAAATCGCTTGGACGATTGTGAGCCGGTGTGGACGGCCGCGAGCCTGGCCACTGGGTCTGCGATATCCGTGCGCAGCGGGATTCGCATCATACTGACGGCATTGCCGGTCGAGGCTGAATCTGCGCTGTCGCGGGTGTTGATCGGGGCGCCGGCGACCATGGACTCCTCGGGCAATTCGTCCTTAGCCGCAAGATAGCGCCGTAATCCACCTCCCACGATACTGACGACGACGTCATTGACCGTGGCCCCGTCGACACACTTGCGGAGTTTCCGGATCTGGTCCAGGTCGATTCGGAGTGCATTCGTGACGCGTTCTGCGGAGACGCGCTGATTGAACCGCGTCTTGAACTTTTGGCGCAGCGCCAGGCCACCAACGCTTTTCTTGCTGGCCTTGCGGATCGCGGGCATGAGTTTGCTGACCGATTGCATGAGCTCGGTCGGCCGCGTGAAACTGTTCAGGTACGAACGCCACATCAGGCCCATCTTTCCCGGCGCTTTCTCGGGCTGCCAGTCGTCAGCGGCGTCGTTCGACGTGTCGTCAGGCCGCAATGAATGCATTGCGCCGATAATCTCGGATGCGGATACGCCGTCTATCGCCGCGTGATGAACTTTCAATACGATCGCGAAACTTCCAGGCGCAAGGTCTTCGACGTTATCCAGACCACTGACGACATTCGCCGACCAGAGCGGCCGGCTGCGGTCCAGTGCTATGCCATGCAGTTCGGAGACCCGTTTCCAGAAATCCCGGGTGGTGCCCGGTGCAGCCAGTTCGTCGTGGACAACGTGTTGACCCAGGTCGAAGTCTTCATCTTCGATCCAGTAAGGCTTGTCCGCCCCGAATGGCGCATTCAGGAGCTTGCGTCGAAATATCCGGGACTTCGTCAGGCAGTTTTCGAAGTGCCGATAAACCGCGTCAAAATCAAACTGCCCCGCGGATGATGTTGGCGGGTTGTAGACCAGGACCGCCGTCACATGCATGGGAGTGCGGTCGGACTCCGCCTGCAAGAACAGGTTGTCCAGTCCACCCAGTTGTTCCAAGGCTGATTCTCCGTTGATGCTTGCCGGCAGAACGCAGTTTGCGCCCATTTAAAACTAGCATATCTTGCACTCGCGAGATACCGTAGGATACCTGCAGTCCGGGAGAATCGATGCATGGCTGGTGTCCGAACCCTCAAGAAGCACGCGAATCGCCGCTTCTACGATACGAAACTGAAGAAATATGTGTCGACCGCTGAGATTCACGACCTGATACTCGCCGGCACCGACGTCCAGATCCTCGATTCCGGGTCCGGCGATGACATCACGCGCCCGGTCCTGCTGCAGATCATGGCGGACTGTGAACAGAGCGAGCGGCCGATGTTGTCACCGGCATTGCTGATGACACTGATCCGGCAATACGGACACCCGATGCAGGATTTCGTCGGGCCGTACCTTGAAAACAGCCTGGTATTTTACATGCGCCAGGAGGCCCGGCTGCGCAAGCAGATGTCGGGCCTGTTCGAATCACGCCAATCGAAGAAGGGCAAATCGGGCAAGTTCAGCAAGGAGGCTTTCGCTGCATTGCGCGAGAACCTGTTGAAAGTTCTCGCGTCCGGTCAGCAAGACCCGGACCCTTAGCGCACGCCCGGCCGCTCGTCCAGCGTCGAGAGATCGACGGGCTTTAGTCTGTTGGCGGCCAATAACTGCCTTGCCGGCGTGGCTCGCCATACAATGGAGCACCCTATCGCCAGATTGTTAACAATTCTATTGAAAAATTGGCAAAAGTAGGGAATAATGCGCGAGGATCGACTAAATTGTTAACAGATTGGGCGCTACCTTGGCATCGATACCAATACCCTCGACGGTTCAAACGCTTGCTGATCAGGTCTTCGAAGCGCTGCAAAG
The DNA here is from genome assembly GCA_029864095.1 of Gammaproteobacteria bacterium. Taxonomy (GTDB): domain Bacteria; phylum Pseudomonadota; class Gammaproteobacteria; order Steroidobacterales; family Woeseiaceae; genus UBA1847. The sequence continues at coordinate 109,224 of JAOTUB010000002.1, forward strand.
CGCAATCATCACGGGCGATCTGAAGCCGGGCGAAAAGCTGCGCGAGCCGGAACTGGCGCGACGATTCGGGACTAGCCGCGGGCCGCTCCGTGATGCATTGCGCCGCCTCGAGGGGCGTCATCTCGTCACCAACACACCGAACACGGGCGCCCGGGTCGTATCGCTGTCTCACGGCCAGCTACTGGACCTGTACCACGTACGCGAGGCGCTCGAAGGCATGACCTGCCGGCTAGCGGCCGAGCACATGACGGACTCCGAGGTCGATGAGCTGGCCTCTTTGTTGGATCGACACGAATCCGAGATTCAACGCAAGGAGGGCGCCGAATATTTTCAGCAGGAAGGTGACCTGGATTTTCATTTTCGCATCGCCAACGGTTGCAAGAACGATCTGCTGCGATCGGCACTGTGTGAAGATCATTACCAGCTCATGAGACTTTATCGTTACAAGTTTTCGAGCCGGTTGGGACGGCCGCGGCGGGCGTTGGAGGAGCATCGGATGATCCTTGGAGCGATACGTGATCGGGACGGTGAACTGGCTGAACTGCTCATGCGGCGGCATATTCGCAACGCAAGAAAGATGTTTGAGAAAAACCTGGAAGGCGACCTGGCGAAGCAGGACGCGACCAAACAAGATTCGGTGAACAAATGAAGAAAATCCTCGTTGGACTGAAACGCGCGGTCGATTACAACATACGGGTTCGTGTCAATTCAGGGGGCACCGGCGTGGAAACGGACGGTGTCAAGATGAGCATCAACCCGTTCGATGAAATTGCGCTCGAAGAAGCGCTGCGGCTGAAGGAAGCCGGACACGCCGGAGAAGTTATCGTCGTGTCCGTCGGCGCACCGGAGGCCCAGCAACAGCTTCGAACGGGATTGGCCATGGGCGCCGATCGCGCGATCCTGGTAACGACCAGTGACCCTTTGTCGCCACGAATCGTCGCCAAGACTTTACTGGCGCTGGTCAATCGGGAATCCATAGAACTTGTCATCGTCGGCAAGCAGACGATTGACGGAGACAACAATCAGACCGGGCAAATGTTGGCAGCGCTGTGGGATCGGCCACAGGCAACGTTCGCGTCAAAGTTGGAAATCGACGGTGATTCCCTTCAGGTGACACGCGAGGTCGACGCCGGCCTCGAAGTGCTCGACGTCGACCTTCCCGCGGTAGTCACAGCCGACCTGCGATTGAACGAACCGCGGTATGTGAAACTGCCGGACATCATGAAAGCGAAGAAAAAGCCGTTGGAAGAGATTGCGTTGTCGGATCTCGGCGTGGCTGCCGAAGCCGGAGTCAAAACGACCAAATATGCACCGCCGCAGTCCCGAAGCAAGGGCGTCATGGTCGACGACGTCGACGGACTTGTCAGCGCACTGACGGACAAGGGGTTGCTCTGATGTCGAAAATTCTCATCGTTGCTGAACACGACGGACGTCAACTCAATACCGCTACGACAAAATGCGTGAGCTGTGCGAGCGAAATTGCCGACGCGACAATCGACGTACTGGTGCTCACAACAGCGGGTAGTGAGGTCGCGGCGCAGGCGGCAGCGATCTCGGGAGTCGGCCGGGTACGGGTCATCGAGGATCCAGCCAACGAGCATGCTGTGGCGGCAATGCAGGCGCCACAGGTTGTTGCATTGGCCGGGGAATACTCGCATGTCTTCGGTCCGTCCACGACATTCGGCAAGGACTTGATGCCGCGCGTGGCGGCACTGCTGGACGTTGATCAAATCAGCGATGTGATGACGGTTATTGGTTCCCACGAGTTCGAACGCCCGATATACGCCGGTAACGCGATTGTCACGGTCACCGCCCCGGCCGACCAAATCGTCGTCGCAACGGTTCGAACAGCGTCCTTCCAGGCGGCCGAGCAAGGCAATGCTGTGGCACCCGTAGAGAATGCCGAGGTTGAGGTCGAAATTCCGGACCACACACGATTCGTGGCATTGCACGCGGAGGCCTCGGATCGGCCCGACCTGCAGACGGCCGCAAGGGTCGTGTCGGGCGGGCGGGCGCTCGGCAGCGCAGAGAACTTCGAGATCATCTACAAGCTCGCCGACGCACTGGGCGCCGCCGTCGGCGCCTCACGTGCAGCGGTCGATGCCGGCTACGTTCCGAACGAATTGCAGGTTGGGCAGACCGGCAAGATCATCGCGCCTGCCCTCTACGTTGCCGTCGGTATATCCGGAGCAATTCAGCACCTGACCGGAATCAAAGACGCGGGAACGATCGTGGCAATCAACAAGGACGAGGAAGCGCCGATATTCGAGGTTGCCGATATCGGCCTGGTTGCGGACCTGTTCCAGGCGGTGCCGGAACTGGAAAAAGCACTGTCGTCACGGACCTAAAATAAGAGATCAGGCATGGGTCTATCAGCGGGCAAACTATTCCGGCAGGCATTGGCAGAGGAAACGCCGTTGCAAATTGCAGGCACTATTAACGCGTATGCCGCGCTGATGGCACAGCAGGTTGGATTTCGATCCATCTACTTGTCCGGCGCCGGGGTCGCCAACGCTTCGTACGGGCTCCCCGACCTAGGTATGACGTCGCTCGACAACGTGCTGGAGGATGCGGGCCGAATTACCGATGCGACGGATCTGCCGCTGCTGGTTGACATAGACACCGGCTGGGGAGGAGCGTTCAACATTGCGCGTTCGATTCGAGCAATGGAGAAAGCGGGTGTCGCAGCCGTGCATATCGAAGACCAGATCGAGCAGAAGCGATGTGGCCACAGACCGAACAAGAATATTGTGTCGCCGGCCGAAATGATTGACCGGATCAGGGCGGCGGTTGATGCAAGGTCTGACGAGGATTTCCTCATCATGGCGAGGACGGACGCGCTCGCGGTCGAGGGAATGGCGCCAATGCTGGAACGAATCAGTGCGTACGAGGAGGCCGGTGCGGATGCCATATTTGCCGAAGCAATGACCGAAATAGACCTCTACCGACAGGTGACCAGTGCCGTAAACGTACCTGTGCTGGCAAACCTGACGGAATTCGGTATGACTCCGATGTATACGACCGCGGAGCTGGCAAGCGTCGATATTCGAATGGCGCTGTACCCGTTGTCGGCTTTTCGGGCGATGAACAATGCGGCGCTGAACGTATTTCGGGCGCTTCGTAATGACGGTACGCAGAAAAACGTAATTGACATCATGCAGACTCGCGATGAGCTCTATGAGTATCTCGGTTATCACGACTTCGAGCAGAAGCTTGACGCGCTGTTTGGCAAAAAAGAACCAGGGAGATGACGATTGACTGACAAGAAAGCGAGTAGCGCAGGCCTGAGGGGGCAGGTGGCCGGAAAGTCCGCAATTTGCACCGTCGCGATGGGACACTCGGGCCTTACGTATTTCGGATACGAAGTCGAAGATCTCGCGCAGACGTGCGAGTTCGAAGAAATCGCATACTTGCTGTTCAATGGAGAGCTACCAACTCAATCGCAACTTAATGCCTACAAGAAACGCCTCAAGTCATTACGCGGTCTGCCCGACGCATTAAAAGAGGTGCTTGAGCGTATTCCGGCGACGGCGCATCCAATGGATGTGATGAGAACGGGCGTATCCTTCCTCGGCAACCTGGAGGTTGAAAAAGATTTTTCAGAGCAGCGCGATGCGGCCGACCGGTTGATCGCCACGCTGCCGGGGATAATCTGTTACTGGTACCGGTACAGCCATGATGGCATTCGTGTGGACCTGGATACCGGGGCCGACTCGATTGGCGGGCATTTTCTGCAGTTGTTACACGACAAGGCACCGAGTGCCCTGCACGAACAGGTAATGCAGGTCTCACTGATCCTGTATGCCGAGCATGAATTCAACGCATCGACGTTCACGGCACGTGTATGTGCGTCGACGCTGTCCGACATCCACAGCTGCATTACCGGTGCAATAGGGTCACTGCGCGGGCCGCTGCACGGTGGCGCAAATGAAGCGGCCATGGCCATGATCGAGAAATGGGAGTCCCCGGACGAAGCCGAGCAGGCGGTCCTCGGCATGTTGTCCCGCAAGGAAAAAATTATGGGATTCGGCCACGCCGTCTATACGGAATCCGACCCGCGTAACGCGATCATCAAATCCTGGGCAGAGAAGCTGTCGAAGCAAGCAGGCGACACGACGTTGTACCCGGTTTCCGTCCGTTGTGAGGAAGTCATGTGGCGGGAGAAGAAGCTCTTCTGCAATGCCGATTTTTTTCATGCATCGGCGTATCACTTTATGGGCATACCGACGAAACTGTTTACACCGATTTTCGTCATGTCGCGAACGACGGGTTGGGCCGCGCATGTTTTTGAGCAACGTGCCGACAATCGCATTATTCGACCCAACGCGGAGTACATCGGCCCGGCAGCCCGAAAGGTCGAGCCGATTGCCAATCGCTAGGCCACCGATTCTTTTCAGACGCAGGATCTGCAAGACATGAGTTCGAACGTTGAATCAAATGTAAGGCCGGATTACGACACGGTTATCCAGGACATTGCCGATTACGTTCTCGACTACGAAGTCGATTCCAGCGAGGCGATGGACACGGCACGCAATTGCCTCATGGACACCCTGGGCTGTGGACTGCTGGCGTTGCGTTTTCCGGATTGCACGAAACATCTCGGTCCCCTGGTAAAGGACACTATTGTGCCGAATGGGGCGCGAGTGCCCGGCACGCCATACGTCCTCGATCCCGTCAAAGCAGCCTGGGATATCGGCTGCATCATTCGCTGGCTCGACTTCAACGATACCTGGCTTGCGGCGGAATGGGGCCACCCGTCGGATAACCTGGGTGGCATACTCGCAGTCGCCGATTACCTGTCGCGAACGAATATCGCCAACGGCAAGAAGCCGCTGTCGATGAAAGTGGTACTTGACGTGATGGTGCGAGCCCATGAAATCCAAGGCGTGCTGGCATTGGAAAACAGTTTCAATCGCGTGGGTTTGTGTCACGTGCTGCTGGTGCGCGTTGCAACCACGGCCGTCGTTACTCGCTTGATGGGCGGAAATCGCGAACAAATCTTGGCGGCAGTTTCGCAGGCGTGGGTCGATGGCTCGTCGCTCCGCACGTACCGGCATGCACCCAACGCGGGATCGCGCAAGTCCTGGGCAGCAGGTGATGCGACCTCACGGGGCGTGCGTCTTGCGGACATTGCGATGCGGGGCGAAATGGGCATTCCCGGCGTGCTTACGGCACCGCAATGGGGGTTCTACGATGTTTCGTTCAGCCATACGAATAAAGACCTCAAGCTGAAGGAGGAGGGTGATCGACAGTTCAAGTTTCAGCGCGACTACGGCTCGTATGTCATGGAGAACGTGCTGTTCAAGATCAGTTTCCCGGCCGAGTTTCATTCCCAAACGGCGTGCGAAGCAGCTGTCCAGCTTCACCCCGAGATCAAGGACCGCCTGGGCGACATCGAAAAGATCGTTATCACGACACACGAATCCGCAATCCGGATAATTTCGAAAGTAGGGGCGCTGGCGAACCCCGCTGATAGAGATCATTGCCTGCAGTACATGACGGCTGTACCGTTGATATTCGGCAACCTGGTTGCTGAACACTACGAGAACGAATTTCACGAAGCGAATCCAGAGATCGATGAGCTTCGTAAAAAAATGGAGATCGTGGAGGACGAGCGCTACAGCCGGGAATACCATGACCCGGAGAAACGCTCGATTGCGAACGCCCTGCAGGTTTTTTTCGAAGATGGCAGCAGCACCGACAAAGTTGAGATCGAGTACCCGATCGGGCATCGCCGCCGCCGGAAAGAGGGAATACCGGTACTGGAAGCGAAGTTTCGCAGGAATCTTGCGACTCGCTTCCCGAAGGATAGATGCGCAAGGATTTTTGACCTTTGCAAGAATCAGCAGCAACTTGAAAACACCTGCGTAAACGAATTCATGGACCTGTTAGTTGCCTGAATTAATGCAAACAGCTTTATCGGGTCGGGTTTGGTTGGAGCGGGGATTCCTGGCCGAAAACCAGGATTTCCTGGTGACATCGTGAATTGCAACGGCACAGGCTCGCGAAGTGCCTGAAATAAACAGAGAAGTGACTGCAAATGAAGATCAAAGTGGAATTTGAACTGACGCCGAAAGAGTTCCGCGACAGCCTCGGACTTCCCGAAGTATCCGAAATACAATCGAAGGCGATTGCCATGGTGAAGTCCCGAATGGGCAAGGACCTCAAGGGCGTTAACGTACCGGCAATTGTCGAAGGATTGCTGAGCCAGGGCATGACGACGTCCCGCCAGGTCCAACAACTATTCGCGTCCTTGCTCAGCCGCGCCGAAGTCGAGGAGACACCAACTGCGGCGAAGAAGAAGCGGGAATAGGCGAGAGCCTCCCGCTGAAAACGGCATCGCTTGATCGCCCGCGCCCAGCGGGCGGCCGACAGCACGTGACCGCAGTGGCGTCGGCCCAAACGGCCCGGCTGCCTATTTCGGGATCTTTTTTCTCATCCTGTCCAGCGCAGAGCGGAGATCGGCAATCTGCTTGTCCAGCTGCCGCGTCGCAGGTGCACCCGATTTCTTGAGCAGATCCTTGATCTGCTGCAGCAATTTTTCACCACGGGAGATCAACTCCTGGTTCTTGGCGCCGGCACCTTTTCGGGCCTCATCGATTGTAGATTTTGCTCGCTTGAGCTGGTTCTGCAATTCATCCAGTACCTTTCCATAGAGTCCGAGGTTAGCCAGCATCAAGTTCTGCGCGCCTGAAGACAATTCTTCGATACGCAACTGGGTCTTCGATTTTCCGGATGCCTTGCTTGCACCGCTGGATTTCTTTTTTGCTGTTTTCTTTTTCTTTGACGATGTTTTTTTTGATCTCGCCTTGGTGGCTGATTTCTTTGTTGCCATGACTCGCTCCTGAATAGTATTGCCGGTCAGCGAAACAAGCCTGTCATGCCGCCGGTGCCTGGTAGTATGGCAACAAGAACCGTGCAAAGCGAATGTCACAGTCGATACTGAATTGTTCTGTGCCGGTTCCTATGTGGAAGTGGTGGCCGTTGGCGCAATTTCTCGTTTCGTGGCTCACTCCAAGGGTCGAAATTCTGGCACTGGCTCTCGCCGGCGGCGGTCGAATACGTTTCCTACTATAGTGTCGCACCGATGGCCTGCAAATTCGTGTATCCCGACGCTAGCGGCATCGCTGACGGCGAGCAAATTCCGCTGCAGAATCGTTCGGGTACGATGATAGCGAGTCTTGACCGTGGCTTCTTTGATGTCGAGGATTTTGCGACGGCGTGGATGCCGCATTGCTCGACAGCGCGTAACATGAAGACGGACCGAAATGCGTCCGGAAGTTCGTCGGTACGGTCTTCCAGCCCTCGCCGAAGCTGGGCATTCGCGAGTTCCCTTTCCGGTTGCATTTGCTGTTGTATCGGACGTGTCAGGTGAAGCACTGTCTCAAACTTGGGTTCATCCATGGACTGGTACCGTTTTGTCAGAAACTTACCGAAGTATTCCGGACACGCAGCCAGGCCGATGGGCGTGGAGCCGGCAAATCACTATTACGACGGACTGATCGCCAAGATTCAGAATATTGCGAAAAACCCACAGCAAGCCGCAGCAGTGGAGCACGTTTATCCTCGACTACGGCGATCCGTCTACAATCGCCACTCCGTCTATTTCCTGATGACGTCGGACGGTGTACAAATCATCCGGGTTTTAGGCCGCGAGGATATCGCCCAGACCTTGTGAAAACTTGGCTATCGGAATCGTCGGCGTTTCGTCAAATTCAAGTGAACAATTGCGACCGGCTGTTCCGACAAGATGCCGACACAAGTCAGACGCCGTTCTGCAAAGTACTGATAATCAGGCAACGAGCGCCGTCTTGTCAGCCTTATTTTTCAACAAGTTACAGCGCGCCTGCTGGCTACGAACCAGGCGGTCGGGAGTTCGAATCTCTCCGG